>CANQZK010000063.1 GCA_947628285.1 uncultured Muribaculaceae bacterium | reverse complement strand
CTGTCTCGCGGGCGCAGGTTCCGTATGAGCTGTCGTCGCTCTTGATGAACACCTGTTCCGGGGTGATGCGGAATTTCTCGAGGCCGTAGCCGGGATCGACGAACACGCCCACGCGGCGCACGGCGTTGAGCATGGCCAGACGGTCGGTGGTAAGGCGGAAGGGCGATGCTGTGGGGATGACGCGGTTGTAGTCCGGGAAGCGGCCGTTGAGGAACGAGCAGTTCAGCATGAACGAGTCGCTCTCAAAGGTGGCGTTCTTGTCGGTCATGGTCACCTTGAGGGTAGCGTCCTTGCCGAACACGCTGCGCAGAATCTGGGCGGGCTTGACGGGCAGGATGCAGTTGGCCGCCACGCCGCTCTTGACGCGGTTGTCAATGTAGCGCACCAACTTGTGGGTGTCGGTGGCCACGAACGACATGCTCTCCGGCTTGATGTCCAGGAACACGCCCTTGAGCATGGGGCGGTAGTCGTCATCGCCAACGGCGAACACGGTATACTCCAGGCCCTTGAGCAGGCAAGAGCTGTTGATTTCGAACTCGACGGGCTCGCCGCCTTCCTTCTCCGTGTCTATTTTGGGATATTCCTGACCGGAGATGGCCGTGAGGTTGTATTTACCGCCGGTGTACTCAATTTCAATGCCCAGGGTTTCTTCGTCGACGCGCACCGAAATGCCCTGGTCGGGCAGCTCCTTGAGCAGGTCGACCAGTCGGCGGGCAGGCACGCAGAAACGGCCTTCGCCCTCGTGGTCGGCAAGAGCCACACGCGCCGAAAGCGAGTTTTCGATATCAGCACCGGTCACGGTCAGGGTGTCGCCTTCCACCACCAGCAGGAAGTTGTCAAGTATAGCCAGGGCGTTTTTCTGGTTAATCACCTTACTGGCAGCTGATACGGCGCTGTAGAACGCCTTGCAGGGTACATTGAATTTCATCGCGTATATGGTATTATGTTTTATTTTATTATTAAGTAAGCAAAGTTAGTAAAAAAATCATTATGGCAAGCCGTTGCCCTTCAATTTTTATTGATAAATAACACTAATCCGGCCGTCAAAACACAGAAAGCGCCGCAATCGGGAAGGATTGCAGCGCCGCTACGGAGCGGTAAACGGGGGTCGAACCCGCGACCTGCGGCTTGGGAAGCCGCCGCTCTGCCAACTGAGCTATTACCGCGTTTCACAGCGCAAAGTTAACAATTCCCGCCGAATCCTGCAAACAAATTTTCGGCCCGGTCCGGACAAGACGAAAGCGCGACCCGCCGGAACGGATCGCGCTGTTATCGTTAATGCTCGGACGGATTACTGCTTGCGGGCTTTTACGTCGTTGAGCATCTTCTCGTCGTGGAGGTTGTAATATACGTTCTCCAGGTAGTTGAGGACGTCGGGGTTCTCGCTGTTGATGTTCCATGAACGCTCCAGATAATCGGCGGCTTTCTTGAACAAGGGCACGATTTTCTCGTTGTAGTATTTCTCGCTCTCGGCGGGAGTTGTGGGAGCGGCGTCGCTTACGCGGTAGGCTTCCTCGCAGATGGAGCGGCCCATGTTGTAGAGGGCGAATGCGTTTTCGGGCTCCAGTTCAAGGGCTTTCTCGAACATCTTGCGGGCTTCGTCGGCCTTGCCGTCGTTGTCATAGAGGATACCCTTTACAACGTAGAACTGGGCATTGCCGGGATTGTTGGCAATGGCCTGGTCAATGGCGGTGAAGGCCTTGTCAAACTCCTTGTTGTTGAGGTAGTAGTTGATCATGAAGACCTGATACTTGGGATCTTCCTTGCCGAAGAGAGTCTCGGCTTCGCGGGAGAGTTCGAATGCCAGTTCGTTGTTGTTGAGGTTTGCTGCACACTGGATGGCGTTATCGTATGCATCCTTGGTCTTGTTGTCGTGACGTACCGAACCGGTGAAGGACTTGAGAGCGTTCTCCATATTGCCGGCCTGATATGCTGCGACACCCATGTTGTAGTACATCTTGCCGATAACGGAATCAGCGGGTACCTGGGGGAGCTTGGATGCGATGGCGGGGTTCTGAGCCATGTCGATGTATACCTGCCATGCATCATAGGCCTTGTTGTATTCGGGGAGGTTGAAGGCGATGATTGCCACGCGGTCATAGTCGCTCATGTGGCCTGCAAGAGTGCTGATGATTTTCTTGGAGTGCTTGGTCTTGACCTTGCCTTTGGCGTCTACGACGGTATCGAGGGGCAGAGCCTTCATGAACAGGCCGTAACCCTGGAGGAGGTCGTCAACCATAGCGGCTTCGCCGCCTTCGGGCAGCTTGTTGAACTGCTGCAGACCCAGGAGCTGGTCGTACTCGTCAAAGAAAGCCTTGCCGGGGATGAAGTAGGTGTTGGCGTCCTTGGCGGTAGCGGGGTCGGAGAAAGCGGGGGTGATGGCTTCGAGCACTTTGGCGGGTGTTGCACCTTCCTTTACAAGGCGCTCAGCGGATTTAACCACCTGCTGCTGGGCCGGGAGGACGAGGGCGCCCATCAGGATGCCGGCCGTAGCGAGAATCAACTTTTTCATGATTATATAAGTGTTAAAGATGTTGTTATTCTTCTGTATTGTCGTCTGTCATTTCGTCGGCATCGGTATCTGCATCGGCTTCATCGGGTTTTTCGTTGAGCTCGGCCTCGGTGAGTTCGGGCAGTTCCTCACCGTCGATCTTTTCGACTTCCTCCTCGGGGTCGGTGGGCACGCAGCATACGGATGCGATTTCGTCCTGGCGTTTTTCCAGGTTGATGAGGCGAACGCCCTGTGTGGCGCGGCCCATGACGCGGATGTCGGCCACGCGGATGCGGACCAGGATGCCGGAGCGGTTGATGATGACAAGGTCGTTATCGTCATTAACGCTCTGGAAGCCTACAAGGTTGCCGGTCTTCTCGGTGACATTGAGGGTCTTGACGCCCTGGGTGCCGCGCGAGGTCTGGCGGTAGGACTCCAGTTCGGAGCGCTTGCCGTAGCCCTTCTCGGAAACTACCAGTACGGTGTCGCCGCTGTCGGGTTCCATGGTTATCAGGCCGATGACTTCATTGTCGGCGCTCAGGCGCATACCGCGCACACCGGTCGACACGCGGCCCATGGCGCGCAGGCTGGCGGTGGGGAAGCGGTTGGCCTTGCCCTTGCGTGCGGCCAGCAGGATGTCTGAATTGTCGTCGGTGAGTTCCACGCCTATCAGGCTGTCGCCCTCGCGGATTATGATGGCCTTCTTGCCCTTGGCCATAACGCGGGCGTATTCGGCCAGGCTGGTCTTCTTGACAACGCCGCGACGTGTGGCGAAGATGAGGTAGTGCGAGCCGGTGAACTCGGGGTCGTCCAGGTTCTTGCATGCCAGATAGGCGCGTACCTGATCGCCGGGCTCAATGCTGAGCACGTTCTGCAGGGCGCGGCCCTTGCTGGTCTTGGTGCCCTCGGGCAGCTCGTAGACCTTGAGCTTGTACACAAGTCCGCGGTCAGTGAAGAACAGCATGGAGGCGTGCATCGAAGCGGTGTAAACGTGTTCGATGAAGTCCTCGTCGCGTGTCACACTGCCGCGCGAGCCCACGCCGCCGCGGTGCTGGGTGCGGTATTCGCTCAGCGGGGTGCGCTTGATGTAGCCCAGGTGACTGATGGTGATGATCATGTCGTCATCGGCGTAGAAGTCCTCGGCATTGAAGTCGCCGGCGGTGTAGTCGATGTCGGTCTTGCGATCGTCGCCGTAGTTGTCGCGGATTTCCTCCAGTTCGGTGCGGATGAGGTTGCGGCACACGGTGTCGTCGCTCAGGATGAGCTCGTACCCGGCAATCTCCTCCTCCACCTCTTTATATTGTGCGTGCAGACGGTCCTGCTCCAGTCCGGAGAGGCGTTTGAGCTGCATGTCCACAACGGCCTGGGCCTGCGGGTCGGTGAGCCCGAAACGTTCCTTGAGTTTCTCGCGGGGGTCTTCGTCGCGGGGAGTGGAGCGGATAATGGAGATAACCTCGTCGATATGGTCGCAGGCTATGATGAGGCCTTCCAGGATGTGAGCGCGCTCACGGGCCTTGCCCAGTCTGAAGCGTGTGCGGCGGATAACCACCTCGTGGCGGTGGGCCACGAAGGCTTCAAGAATCTCCTTAAGGCTGAGGGTCTTGGGGCGGCCGTTTACCAGGGCTACGTTGTTGACCGCGAAGGACGACTGCAGCTGGGTCATCTTGTACAGCTTGTTGAGCACAACGGATGAGTTGGCGTCGGATTTGAGCTGGATGACGATGCGCATGCCGTCGGCGTCGCTCTCGTCCTTGATGTCGGCTATGCCGTCGATTTTCTTTTCGATGACAAGGTCGGCAATGGCCTTGATGAGCTCGGATTTGTTTACGCCGTAAGGAATCTCGCGGACGATGATAACCTCATGGTTGGCTTCCTGCTCTATATCGGCGCGGGCGCGGATAACGACGCGGCCGCGGCCTGTGGTGTATGCCTCCTTGACACCGGCATAGCCGTAGATGGTGCCGCCGGTGGGGAAATCCGGGGCGGGTATTATTTTAATGAGTTCGTCGACGGTGATGTCGGGGTTGTCCAGCACGGCTATCGAGGCGTTGATGGCCTCGGTGAGGTTGTGCGTGGGCATATTTGTGGCCATACCCACGGCGATACCGGACGCGCCGTTGACCAGCAGATTGGGGTATCGGGTAGGGAGCACCACCGGTTCGCGGCGGGAGTTGTCGTAGTTGGGTTGAAAGTCGACGGTATCCGAGTCAAGGTCGCGGAGCATTTCCTCGCCCATCTTGGCAAGGCGAACCTCGGTGTAACGCATGGCTGCGGGGCCGTCGCCGTCGATAGAGCCGAAGTTGCCGTGGCCGTCGACCAGCGTGTAACGCATGGCCCAGTCCTGTGCCATACGCACTACGGTGCCATAGATTGACGAGTCGCCGTGGGGGTGATACTTACCCATGACCTCGCCGACGCAGTTGGCGGCCTTCTTGTGGGGCTTGTCAGAGGTGTTGCCCATCTCGTTCATACCGAACAGCACGCGGCGGTGTACGGGTTTCATACCGTCGCGCACATCAGGCAGGGCGCGCGAGACTATTACCGACATCGAATAATCGATGTAGGCGGATTTCATTTCCGACTCAATATTAATTTTCTGTATACGATCTTCTTCCAACATGTTTAATATGATACAGTTACTATCGGGACTCCGGAAATGGAAGGTTACCGGACGCCCTTTATTTCAAAATATCATGCAAAGATACAAATTTTTTTGAATACATCGAGAAGGCTTGGAAAAATAATTGTAACTTTGTCGTCGCAATGAAATCATCAGTCAAAGGTTATCTGCTTGGCATCGCGGCGGCCGCATCGTACGGCATGAACCCGCTGTTCGCACTGCCCCTGTACGCCGACGGAATGCAGGTGGAGTCCGTTCTGTTCTGGCGCTATATTCTGGCGCTGCCGGCCGTGTTGCTGCTGTTGCTGTGGCGCGGGCGCAGTGTCATGGTGGCACCGCGTCAACTCTCACCCGTGCTGGCCATGGGATTCCTCATGGCAGCTTCGTCGCTGCTGCTTTTCCTCAGCTATAAATATATGGATGTGGGCATAGCTTCGACGCTCCTGTTCATGTATCCGCTGTTCGTGGCTCTGATCATGGCTGTGCGCTACGGCGAACGGCTGTCGGCCATGACCGTGCTGTGCATGTTCGGCGCCCTTGCGGGTGTGGCCATGCTGTCGTCGCCGTCAGGGCAGGGCGTTGTCACCTGGACCGGTATAGTGCTGGTGGTGCTGTCATCGCTCAGCTATGCCATATATCTTGTAGGCGTCAACCGCGAACCGCTGCGCCGCATCGCCACGCTGACCATGACCTTTTGGGTACTCGTGGCCGGAACGCTGATGTTCTCGGCTATCTGCCTTTACGAGGGCCGGCTGCAGGTGCCGCAATCGCCCCTTGCGTGGACGAACGCGCTGGCACTGGCCCTGCTGCCCACGGTCCTGTCGCTGCTCTGCACCAATGCGGCTATCGAGATAATCGGCTCGACCCGCGTGGCCATCCTGGGCGCCTTTGAGCCTGTCACGGCCGTTTTCATCGGCGTGACGGTGTTCAATGAAGTGCTGGGATTCAATGAAATTCTGGGCTTTATAATAATAATTGTATCGGTGACAATGATTGTCAGCGCGCCGCGTATTCCCGGGCACGTCCTGTCGGTGCGGCGCATGTTTCCGTCATTGCGCCGGCGCGGCAAATAATAAACCGGCTGTTTTTTCGTTTAGACTTTGATGAATATTATAAAGAGAACGATAACAGCTGCCGCAACGGCGCTCGTCGCTGTCCTGCCCGGATGGGCGCAGGACGGCTCGTCCGCCTACAACTGGCTCAACATAACATCGTCGAGCAAAATCTACGGTCTCGGCGGACTCAATATCTCGCTTGTCGACGACGACCTCAGCTCGGCGGCACAGAATCCCGCACTTGTCGGCCCCGAACTGTCCGGCCAGATGACGGTCAACTATATGCGCTATCTAGGCGGCTCGAACTTTGCCGGCGTGCAGTATGCCCGCGCGGCGGGCGAACACGGCGCATGGCGCGCCTCGCTGCAATACTTCGGCTATGGCTCCATGAAGGAGACCCTGCCCGACGGCACCGTCGTGGGCTCGTTCTCGCCCAAGGATGTGTCGTTCAGCGGAAGCTACTCCCACGACTTCAACGACCGTCTGCGCGGCGGTATCGACCTGAAATTCTTATACAGCGGATATGCCGACTATACGGCCATAGCGCTCGCTACAGACATCGGCCTGAACTATTACAACCCGGACCGCGACCTGTCGCTGTCGGTTGTCGCGGCCAATCTGGGCGGCCAGATCAAGCGCTTCGATCAGGCATATGACCGTCTGCCCTTCGACATCCGCCTGGGATGGTCGCAGACTTTCGGGACTTTCCCGGTACGATTCTCCGTCACGGCATGGAATCTGACCAAATGGAAGCTGCCGTACTACGACAACGGCGACGGCAGCACCGACGCCGAACCGCAGCTCAAGGATTCGTTCGTGTCCAACCTGTTCCGACACCTGGTGTTCGGCGCCGACCTGATATCGAGCAAGAACTTCTATTTAGGACTGGGCTACAACTACAAGATGCGCACCGATATGAGCACCTACAAGCGCAGCTTCATTTCGGGATGGTCGCTGGCCGGCGGCATCCGCACATCGAAATTCGGCCTTGGCCTGGCCCTGGCACAACCCCATGCCGGCGGCACCACCTTCATGGTAAACCTCAATCTTAATTTCAGCGAATTACTTAACTGACACTATATTATGCAACATAAGGAACTCCCCAGGATAATCGTGGCCATAGACGGCTACTCATCGTCGGGCAAGAGCACCATGGCCCGCCGTCTGGCATCGGCCGTAGGCTACCGCTACATCGATTCCGGAGCCATGTACCGCGCTGTGGCGCTCTACGCGCTTGAAAATGGTATGGTATCCGACAGCGGCGACGTTGACGAGGCCGCCCTGGTGGCCGCATTGCCCCGCATAGCCATCGACTTTGAATTCCGGCCCGACGGCAGCCAGCACACACTGCTGAACGGCCGCGACGTGGAAACGGAAATCCGCCAGCTGCGCGTTTCGAGCATCGTATCGCCCGTGGCAGCCATCGCCGCCGTGCGCCACGACCTTGTGGCCAAGCAACAGGCCCTGGGCACAGCCCGCGGCATCGTCATGGACGGCCGCGACATAGGTACGACAGTATTCCCGGACGCCGAGCTGAAAATTTTCGTCGATGCTTCGGCCGAGACACGCGCCCAGCGCCGCTTCCGCGAGATGATGGAAAAGGGCAACGCCGTATCATACGCCGACGTGCTGGCCAATGTGGTGCACCGCGACGAGGTGGACCGCACCCGCAAGGAAAGCCCCCTGCGCCGCGCCGACGACGCCATAGCGCTCGACAACTCCGAAATGACCATCGACGAGCAGGACGCCTGGCTGCTGGAACAGTTCAACCGGACCATCAACTCGCTATGATGCCGACGGTTGAGATCGACGAGAAGTCCGGGTTCTGCTTCGGCGTGGTGACGGCCATCCGCAAGGCCGAGGACGAGCTGGCGCTCTCAGGCAAACTCTATTGCCTGGGCGACATCGTGCACAACAACAACGAGGTGGAGCGCCTGCAGGCCTGCGGGCTGCAGACCATCACGCACAGCGACCTGGAGCGTCTGCACGGCGTCAAGGTGCTGCTGCGCGCCCACGGCGAGCCGCCGTCAACCTACCTGACCGCGCAACGCAACAACATCGAGATAATCGACGCCACCTGTCCCGTAGTGCTCAGGCTGCAGCAGCGCATCAAGGCCACATATGACTCGGCCCCCGACGGACAGCGCCCCCAGATAGTCATATACGGCCAGAACGGTCATGCCGAGGTAAACGGCCTGGTGGGCCAGACCGACGGCACCGCCATTGTGGTGGAGGACGTGGACGGGCTGGACGCCATTGACTTCAACCGCGACGTGGCCCTGTACTCCCAGACCACCAAAAGCGTGGAAGGCTTCACGCAGATAAGCGAGGAGATACGCCGCCGTCTGGCCTCCGGCGCACGGTTGATGACATACGACACCATCTGCCGCAGCGTGGCCGGGCGGGTGGGGCACCTGCGCAGTTTCGCTGCCAGCCATACGGCCATCATATTCGTGGCCGGCGCCAAGAGCAGCAACGGCAAGATACTGTTCGGGCACTGCAAGGATGTCAATCCGCGCAGCCGGCTTATTGCCGACGCCTCGCAGCTGCAGCCCGAATGGTTTGACGGCGTCGAGTCAATAGGCATATGCGGCGCCACATCCACCCCGCGTCGGCTGATGGAGGAAGTACGCACCCGCATCATGGACATGTTAAAGGCCGACGACGATGAATGACTTCATAGCAATAGACGTCGAGACCGCCAATTTCGAGCCGTCAAGCATATGCTCGATAGGCGCTGTCAAGGTAAAGGACGGCGTGGTGGCCGACTCGCGCTACTCGCTGGTCTGCCCAGAGCCCAACTACTACAGCCGGCGGTGTGTGGCCGTGCACGGCCTGACGGACGACGACACCTTCGACGCGCCCTCGTTCGGCACCGTATGGGCCGGCTGGGCCGACTGGCTGGAAGGTTATCCGCTCGTGGCCCACAACGCGGCGTTCGACTCGAAATGCATAGCCCGCGCATGCCGCATATACGGCCTGGAGCCGCCCGAGGAGTGGCACTGTACCCTGCGCACGGCCCGCGCCCGCATACCGCGCTTCGCACTACCCTCAAAGTCGCTCGACAGCCTGTGCGACTTCTTCGGCATCACACTCAAAAACCACCATAACGCTCTGGACGACGCCATGGCATGTGCCAAAATAGCCCTGGCGCTGAACCAGTTGTAACGCCTATGTCTGAACCGGTCAAGAAAAGAACGACCCGACGCCCCTCCGCCCGGCGTCAGCGCCGCAAGATTCACATGGGACGCATGGCCATCGTGCTGTCTGTCATAGCCTTATTGGTAATCATATTAATGGCGATTATCTCGCGCTCATGCTCGGAAGAGTGGGGCACCCGCGCCGGCGGCGATTTCCGCCCTGCACAGACGGAGGCTCTTCAGGCCGGACGTCGCGACGCCGCCAAGGTGCTTGACACACATCCGGGCTCAATGGAACGCCAGAACGCCCTGTTTGAAATAAAGGCTCGCGAGGGCGAGTTGCGCGAGGCCGGACATGCCCACGCCGCCGACGATTATATAAACGCCGCGACCGACTATCTTAAAACTCATGGAATCAAACTCGACAAATCAAAATAACGACATCCGCATACGCCCCGGACGCCCGTCCGATGCAGCGGATATAGCCACCGCCATCATCATGGCCGTGGGCGATGAAATAACCGAAGCCTTTGCCGGAACACATGACCGCGTGCCCCTGGTTCACGACATGTTCCGCCAACTGGCCGGCCGCACCGACTCGCAGTACAGCTACAAGAACGTTCTGGTGGCCGAGGATGCCGCCACGGGCCGCACAGCCGGACTGATAATCGGCTATGACGGCGCACGGCTGCTTACGCTCAGAAGGGTCTTCTTCCGCCAGGCAAAGGAAACGCTCGGTCTGGAATATGACGACTCGCTGGAGCCCGAAACATCGGACGACGAGGTCTATCTGGACACCCTGGCAGTGTTCCCGGACTTCCGCGGACGCAAAATAGCCGGCCGCCTCATAGCTGCCGCCATCGAGCACTTCGCGCCACTGGGCAAGCCCGTGGGGCTGCTCGTGGACCCCGACAATCCCCGCGCCGAACACCTGTACCTCTCGCTCGGTTTCCGTCGGGTGGATGAGCGCCCATTTGCCGGCGTGATGATGCACCACATGCAGGTCTGAATCCATCATCCCCCGCATTCACGTTCCCCGCGTTTCAACTGTCCTTATGAGAAAAATATCAATACTCGGTCTTGTCCTTCCGCTCCTGACCGCCGGACCGGCCACAGCCGCCGAGCCGGCCGATACGGTCACTACGCTTCATGAGGTGGTCGTAACCGGCACGACGGCATCGGTGCAGGCCGCGCTGCTGCCCTATACCGTATCTGTAGTGGACCACGCCCGGCTGGAAAGCGCCGGAAGCACACAGGTGCTCTCGGTGATTTCCGGTATGGTCCCGAGTCTGTTTGTGACTCAGCGCGGCATCCTGGGCTTCGGCGTGAGCAACGGCGGGGCAGGGCACATCAAGCTGCGCGGCGTGGGAGGCGACCACGCAAGCGGCGTACTGATGCTGGTGGACGGCCAGCCGCAATTCGCAGGCATATACTCGCACCACATTGCCGATTTCTACGATAAGGAATACGTGGAGCGCGTCGAGGTGCTCCGAGGGCCCGGCTCGGTGCTGTACGGTTCAAACGCACTGGCAGGCGCAATCAACGTAATCACACGCAACGCGCGGCACGACGGCGTGCGCACCGTCCTGTCGGCCCAATACGGCTCATACAACACGCTTCTGACATCCGTGACCAACACGGCGCGTGCGGGGCGCTTCTCATCCATGGCCTCGCTGTCATACAACCGCACCGACGGCCAGGTGGATAACTTCGATTTCCGCCAAGCCGACGGCTACGCCAAAGTGGCATATGAGTTCTCTGACCATTGCCGTATCGCGGCCGATTATACGCTGATGAATTTCCGTGGCAACGATCCGATATACCCGACGCTGGATAATCCTGAATCAACCGACATCTATCGCCAGAACATAATCCGTGGCGAGGCCGGCGTGACGTTGAATCACACGCACGGAGCCTTCGACGGTCTGGCCCGACTTTATTACAATTATGGCAACCACTTCATTGACGACCCAAGGCATTTCCACAGCACGGACGACCGCCTGGGCTTCAGCCTGCTTGAAAACTTTCACACATCGCACGGCGGGCGCCTTTCCGCAGGTTTCGACTTTGACCGCTATTCGGGCCGGATTCCCGTATCGGGCGGCACTGCCCATAAGCCCGGCTCCATGAGCACGCTTGCCCGCACCTGTGTGACCGAATACTCGCCCTATGTGACCGCCTCGCAGTCACTCTTCGAACACCTGCTGACGCTCAACGCGGGCCTGCGGATGGCCAACAGCGACAAATTCGGCACCCGCTGGATTCCGCAGGCCGGCTTCGCCCTCAATCCCGGCAATCTGCTCACCCTCAAAGGCAATGCCGCCATGGGCTACCGCAATCCTTCGTTCCGCGAGCTTTACCTGTATCGCCCGGCCAACCCCGACCTCAGCCACGAACGCATGTGGAACTATGAGCTGTCGGCCGCCCGGACATTCTCGCACCAGCTCACCGCACAACTGACCGCATATTACAGCCGGGGCGCCAACATGATTGAGATGCGCGATTTCAAGAACCTCAACACCGGCCGTTTCATCAACCGCGGCATCGAGCTGACACTCGCATCACGTCCGGCGGCGAACCTCAGCCTTTCGGCAAGCTACAGCTACCTGGACGCATCAAAAAAAGACCTCACAGGCGCCCCGCGCCATCAGTACTACATAGGCGTCAACTGGACGCCTTGGAGCATTCTGACCGTTGACGCCGACCTTAAAGGCGTGGCACATCTGTTCGTGGCCGATGACATGCGCCACCAGAGCTACGCGCTGCTCAACCTCAAGCTCACATGCCGTGCCACGCGCCATCTGGACGTGTTCACGCGCCTGGAGAACATCACCGCCGCACGCTACACAATCAACCGCGGCTACACCATGCCCGGCTTCACCGCCATGGGCGGCATCAGGGTAGGGTTCTGAGTCAATTGCCCGTGTGCGCTTTGATATAATCAATCATCTTGTCGGGTTCTTCGCATCCCAGCACGTATTTGTCGCCATTGCGCATACGTACAAGAAAGCAGTCGGACGCCTTGCCGTAAAAGGCATAGTACCGTCCTATATCGCCTTCGCGGAATACACCCCAATATCCCATGAAGCCCCCGGAACCGAACACACGGATAGCACCCATGGTTGGCTGGAAGTGCTCAAACCTGCCGTTCCTAAGCGGTCTTAAGGAAATCGGATTCTCCCTGATAAGCCGCTTGCGCTCAAACGCTGTAC
>CANQZK010000062.1 GCA_947628285.1 uncultured Muribaculaceae bacterium | reverse complement strand
TGATGAAGAAAGACCGACAGCTCGTCGAAGCCGCCGGCCTGGATATTACGCCCAATTCTGGGATTTTATAGATTAACATATCCAAACATTAGCAAAACAAAACGCGCGGCCCGGCGGGGCTGCGCGTTTTGTTTTGCTAATGTCTGCGATTATTTTGCGGGAGCGGGAGCGATGGCTTTCCATGCCACAACGGCGATGATTGCGCCGATGGCGGGGCCTACAAGCATAATCCAGAAGTCGCCCCATGCGGTGGGATCAAACACGGCGGGACCGAATGAACGGGCGGGGTTGACCGAGCAGTTGTCCACGGGGATACCTACGATGTTGACCAGACCGAGAGCGAGACCGATGGCCAGGCCGCCGAATTTCTTGAACGCGCCGTCGGCGGTAGCGCCGAGGATTACGAGCACGAAGAAGAAGGTGAGCAGGCCTTCAGTGAGCAGGGCCATCATGGGGGTGGCGCCGGGCTGGAGAACGTTGGTGGCCAGGAAGCTGTCGGAGATGGCTGTTGTGCCGCCGTAGTTGTAGCCGATGCCCATCTCGGTGAGGCAGTAGAGGAAGCCGGCACCGATGGTGGCACCGATGAGCTGTGCCACAACGTAGCCGATAAAGTCAGTGAAGTTCATGCGGCCGGAGAGCAGCATGGCGAACGAAACGGCAGGGTTGACATGGCAACCGGAGATGTTGCCGATGGCGTAGCAGAGGCAGAGGAGAACGAGGCCGAAGCACAGACCGATGCCCAGAACGCCGATTGACGGGCCGGCCAGAACGGCTGAGCCGCACGCCAGAATTACCAGAAACATGGTGCCGATACCCTCGGCGAGATACTTTTTCATGTTCTTAAAGCATTTAGTTAATAAAAGGTTTTATTCTTTGTCTTTCGACTTCTTTTCCTTGTCGTCATGCGAGTAGCCGTAACCGTAGGGGCGGTTCTTGGTGTGGCCCGACACGTAGTAGTGGCCGTACTTGCGGTAGGTGTATGAGCCGGTGCTCATGTTGACGCCGTTGAGCACGATGTAGGGGTCGCTCAGACGGTTGTCGCTCACGGCCTGGTGGAGCGTCTTCAGGCAGCTCTTGGTTGAGTAGGAGGCGCGGGCTACGTAGAGCTGGATGTCGGTGTGACGCACAATCAGGAAGGTATCGGAGATGACACCGATGGGAGCAGAGTCGATGATGACATAGTCGAACTTCTCGCGCAGGACCTTCATCAAGCGGTCCATGTTGTCGCTCAGCAGCAACTCGTTGGGGTTGGGCGGAACGGGACCGGCGGGCAGGATATAGAGGTTGGGGTTCTGCGTGCTCTGATGGATGAGCGAATCGAGGTCATTGGTCTGGCCGGACAGGAATGTGGTGACACCCTGGCGGTTTGTGAGCTTGAAACGGTAGGCCAGCACGGGACGGCGGATGTCCATACCTACAACGACCACCTTCTTGCCGGTCAGGGCGTAGGTCATGGCCAGGTTGGTGCTGACAAAGGTCTTGCCCTCGCCGGAGATTGAGGATGTAACCAGGATGACTTTCTTGTCGGCGCCGTTCTTTGTGAAGCCGATGTTGTTACGCAGCAGACGGAAAAGCTCGGCGCTCTGCGTGCTGACGTTCTGCCCCACGACGATACCGTTCTCGCTGTCCTTATCGTTGCTGATGGAGATTTCGCCGATGATGGGTATGTTGGTCTGGCGCTGCAACTCTTCCTGGTCTTTGAACACGGGGAAGATGAGTCGGCGCAGGAAGATGATGACGGCGGGGATGGCCAGGCCCAGGAGCAGTGCCACGAAGTAGATGAGCAGGCGGCGGGGCGATACGGGCTGTTCGGACATGGGGTCGTCAATCAGACGGGCCGACGGGGTGGCCAGAGTCTTCTGCAGGGCGATTTCCTCACGTTTATGCAGCAGGAAGGTGTAGATGTTGACCTTGACCTGCTGTTCGCGGAAGATTTCCTGGAGGCCTTTGTCGACGGGAGGCAGGGCGGCAAGCTGGCCGGTGCTGCGGTTCTCGATGGCGGCGATGTTGTTGCGGCGTGCTATCAGACCGCTCTTCACGGAGAGGACGTTCTGCATGATGCGCTTCTTGTCGCGCTGCAGGTCCTCCTGCATGGTCTTCACCAGGGGGCTTTCCTGAGTTGACGACTCAAGCATGCGATTTAGCTGGGCCACTTTCTTGTTGTAGGCCTCGAGGATGGCGTTGAGGGTGACGTCGGACGATACCGAGGGGAGCGACTCATAAACGTCGGCCTTCTCGACAGCGGCTTCAATCAGCTCGACGATGCGCATCTGGGCCTCGACCTCAGCCAACTGGCCTTCGGTGCTTGTCTGGGTGGCGATGGAGGTGCGCACCTGCTGTTCCAGGTCGGAGATGTTGTGTGCCTGACGGTATTCCTGCAGGCGCTGTTCAACGTCGCGCAGCTCGCCGTTGATGTTCACCAGACGGTCGATGATGAACGACTCTGTTTGCAGGGCGGAACGGTTCTGGTCCTCGATGATCTGACGGTTGTAGAAGTCGACCAGCGTGTTGATGACGTCCTCGCCCTCGGTGGGCATCGAGGTAAAGTAGGATATGCGGACAATGGTGGGAGCCTTGACGGCGAACTCGATGTTGAGCGCCTTCGACAGGTTGCCGGCCACGATCAGGGGGTTGCGGATGTAGATTTTCTCGGTGCCCTCAAGGTTGGGGAATTGTGAGGAGCGTGTCAGCCTGACAGTGCCCTGGGAGAGTTCGAACTCAAAGGGCATCGACACGTTTTCGAACGATTTCTCCTCGTCCACGTTCTTGAAGGTTGTGGATGCGGAGATGTCGTATTTGCCGTCCTCGTCGCCGTTGCTGACCACGATTTCAATGGGTTTGTCCAGGTGGCGGAGCGAAACGGAATCAAGCGAGGCTATGATGGTGTTCTCCTCATAGAGGGGTTCGTCGCGCAGGGGGCCTTCTTTCCAGTATGAATAGGCCATCTTGAGCGAGTCGACGATGTTGATAACGTTGTTGCGCGACTTGAGCACCTCAAGCTCGGTCTCGTCGATGTAGGATTTCATGGCCACCAGGGGGTTGTCCGGGTTGAACGACAGCGGGTTGGCGCCGTCGGCCGTGTTGGACTTCAGGTAGATTGATGCCTTGACCTCATAGGTGGGCACTATGGTGGCGATGAAGAAGTAAGCACCGATAAGGACTGCAATCACACTGATTACAAACCACTTCCAGAGCGACATATAGTCGAGTATCAGGCCGGTGGTATCAAAGAGCTCGTTATCGTCAACCTTCTTTTCGATAATATTTCCTGTTTCAGTCATGATTATTTCTTGGTCAGGTTAACGATGCCGATTACCAGCGATGCCAGCGAGGAGATGCCGCCCACGAAAGTGAATACCGACTGTACGGCGGGGCTGAGCGACCACGCGCCGGCGGCCATGGATTTGTTGGGAGCCACGTAGATGATGTCGTTCTGCTGCAGGTTGAAATAGGGCGACAGCAGGAAGTCTTTGTCGTGGATGTTGAGTTTGTGGACCTCACGGGTGCCGTCGGCGTTCATGCGGTAGAGCAGGATGTTCTCACGGTCGCCCTTGATGTCAAGGTCGCCGGCCATGGCAATGGCCTCGAAGAAGTTCATGCGCTCGTTGAGTGACGAGAAGCGGCCCGGATTGCGTACGGCGCCGGTGACGACGACGCGGAAGTTCATCAGACGGATTTCCACCTTGGGGCGATCTTTGATGTAGCGGGGATAAATCTCATCTGTAATGAGCTGTGCCAGTTGAAGTTTCGTCTTGCCGGCCGCCTGGATTTTACCTATGACGGGGAAGTCAATGGTACCATCCTTGTTGATGAGGTAATAGTCAGTGGAGACATCGAGGTTGGTGCTGTAACCCTGCGAGGTGGAAATTCTTGAAATAACGCCGTTTTCAGACACATACATACCCTTGTTGAAGGGTGCGACGGCGGTCATATTGGGGCCGGTGACCTCGATATTAAGCAGGTCGCCCGAGGTAAGTACCGGGTCGGAAGCGGCCTCGACTTGAGACAGAACTTCAGTCGGAATCACCTCAGCATCAACGAGGTACGGCACCTTCTTCGGCGCCGAGCAGCTCGCGAGTGTCAGCAGAAATGCAGCGAATGCAATCGACTTGACAGAAAACTTCATAGTTTTATGTATTTCTTAATCAATAAAGTGATGTTACACAATTGGCGGTGCAAAGGTAATAAAAAAATGTAAGACAAACAAAATCCGATTTTTTGTTTCCCTGAAAATTTCTGCAAAGGCGCGTGATTGCGACAGCCCAGGGCTCAGAGCCACTTGGCCCTGCGCAGCCAGAAGTATATCAGCGCGGCCAGGCTGAACGATACCACTATGATGAGCCAGAAGGCCGGGCGCACGGACGATACGCCGTTGTCCACGTTCATGCCGTAGAAGCTGGCGATGAGCGTCGGCACCATAATTATAATAGATATGCACGTCAGTTTCTTCATGATTTCATTGACGTTGTTTGAGATGACCGAGGCGAAGGTGTCCATGGTACCGCCGAGAATCTGAATGTATATTTCCACTGTGTTGTTGGCCTGAGTCAGCTCGATGTCCACGTCCTCGAGCAGCTCGGGGTCACAGTCGTCGATGAAAATCTTGTTGAGCCGCTCGGTGAGCATGCTGTTGCCGCGCAGCGAGGTGCTGAAGTAGACCAGCGCCTTCTGCATATCCATCAGTCCTAACAGGTCCTCGTTGCGCACGCTGCGCTGCAGCTGCTTCTCGGCCGAATTGACCGTCACGCTCATGTTTTTGAGGTATTTCTGATACCAGTAGGTGCTGGAGAAAATCAGCCGGAGCACGAAGTCAGGCTGCGTATCCACCTTGATGTGGCGCTTGACGGAGTGGGCTATGAAATCCGGAATCATCTCGGAGTGCGCGTGGCACAGGGTCACGATGATATCGTCCTTGGTCATAATGCCCAGGGGCACGGTGCGGTAGACCTGCGGCGAGCGGTGCGTGCACAGCGGGATGCGTATGATGGTTAGCAGCCAGTCGCCCTCGCGCTCGAATCGGGGCCGCTCGTCCGGGTCGGCCACACTGTCGAGGAACGACTCCGGCACGCCCACTTCCGAGAGCAGAAACTGGATATCGTCCTGCCCCGGACACTCCACGTTAATCCAGCCGTTGGGGCTCCATGAATCACTCTCCACGTAGCCGTCCTGGCAGGTATAATATTTTACCATATTTTGGATATAGAATTGTTAAAACTAAAAAATGGTTAAACTTTAAGACGTTAAACACTTTATAGATAATTTTAACATTCCACTTTAACAAATTGTTTGTTTATATTGTAATTTTGCATTGCAAAAAACCGAATAAGCAACATATAAATACATTAAAATATGGGCGAAACTGTCAATATTCGCGATTTGAACGCACTGGTGGCGTCGAAGAGCGATTTCGTAAATCTCATCACGCACGGCATGGACCGGACAATCGTCGGTCAGAAGCATCTTGTCGAATCGTTGCTCATCGCGCTGCTGTCCAACGGACACATCCTTCTGGAAGGTGTCCCCGGCCTGGCCAAAACCCTCGCTATAAAGACACTGGCCCAGCTCATCGACGCCAAATACAGCCGCATCCAGTTCACCCCTGACCTGCTGCCTGCCGACGTCATCGGTACCATGGTGTACAGCGTCAAGAACGAGACGTTCCAGGTCAAGAAAGGCCCCATCTTTTCCAACTTCGTACTGGCCGACGAAATCAACCGCGCCCCGGCCAAGGTACAGAGCGCATTGCTTGAAGCCATGCAGGAGCGTCAGGTGACTATCGGCGACAACACATTCGCCCTGGACGAGCCCTTCCTGGTGATGGCCACCCAGAACCCCATCGAGCAGGAAGGCACCTACCCCCTGCCCGAAGCACAGGTGGACCGTTTCCTGATGAAGGTCGTCATCGGCTATCCCTCAAAGGACGAGGAGAAGCTGATTATCCGCCAAAACATATCCAACGAGCGCCGCGAGACAACCCCGCTGCTCAAGCCCTCGGAAATCATCGAGGCCCAGGGCGTTGTCGAGCAGATCTACGTTGACGAGAAGATTGAACGCTACATCGTCGACCTGGTGTTCGCCACCCGTTTCCCGGCCGACTACGGTCTGAACGACCTCACCGGCATCATAGCCTTCGGCGCATCGCCCCGTGCGTCCATCAGCCTGGCCCGTGCCGCCCGCGCCTACGCCTTCCTGCACCAGCGCGGCTACGTTGTGCCCGAGGACGTCATCGCCGTATGCCACGACGTGCTGCGCCACCGTATCGGCGTCACATACGAGGCCGAGGCCAACAACATCACAACCGACGAAATCATCACAGAGATTCTGGACAAGGTGCAGGTACCCTGACCCACACGCCCGCCGTTGCCGGCTGACTTTCTGCCGGCACAGCGGCGCTGTAACCCTACCCGCACTCACCCTTAAACACACACTCTATGGACGCTAATGAACTGCTGAAAAAAGTTCGCAAAATCGAAATAAAATCGCGCGGCTTATCGCAAAACATCTTCGCCGGCGAATATCATTCGGCCTTCAAGGGGCGCGGCATGATGTTCTCCGAGGTGCGCGAGTACCAGTACGGCGACGACATACGCGACATAGACTGGAATGTGACCGCCCGGCACAACAAGCCGTACGTCAAGGTTTTCGAAGAGGAACGCGAGCTCACCGTCATGCTGTTGGTCGACGTATCCGGCAGCCGCGAGTTCGGCGCCGTGGGCGTGGAGAAACGCGAGATGATAGCAGAGATATCGGCCACGCTGGCTTTCTCGGCCACGCAGAACAACGATAAGATAGGCGCGCTGTTCTTCTCGGACAAGGTGGAGAAATTCATCCCGCCCAAGAAGGGCCGCAAGCACATCCTGCTGATTATCCGCGAGTTGCTGGACTTCGAGCCCGAAAGCCGCGGCACCAACCTGAGCACGGCGCTGCGATTCTTCACCGACGCCATGCGCAAGCGCTGCTCCATGTTCCTGATATCGGATTTCATCACCGCCGATGACTACCGGCAGTCGCTGTCCATGGCCCGCAACAAGCACGATGTCATGGCCATCCAGATTTATGACAAGCGCGACGCACAGCTGCCCGATGTGGGCCTGATGCGCGTCCATGACCTGGAGACAGGCCGCGACCGCTGGATTGACACCTCCAGCAAGCGCACCCGCAAGGCCTATGACCGCTGGTGGTACGACCGCCAGCAGGACATGAGCGAGAAACTGCACGCCTCCCGCGTCAACTATGTATCGGTAGCCACCGACGAAGATTACGTAAAGGCTCTGATAGGCCTGTTTAAAAACCGCACGCAAAAATGATGAAATTCGCCAAACTCACAGCCGCAGCAGCCATCGTCCTGGCTGCGTTCGCAGTACCGGCCGGCGCCGGCGCCGCTCCCGTCAAGGTCACGGCCGCCATTGACTCGACCGTGCTCGAGATGGGTTCACGCGCCAACATCACCGTCAACATCACCGACCCCGACCATAAAGGCCAACCCGTGGACATGCCCCGCGAGCAGACCACCACGGGCGATGTCGACATTGTGAGCGTGCAAGCCGACACCCTGCCCTCCGGCTACACATTTAATATAACCATACAGGCATTCACGCCCGGCATGGCCACCCTGCCCCCCTTCCGCTACGCCATGGGCGCCGATACGGTCGAGTCAGACGTGCTCACGCTCAAGGTCAACCCCGTCGACCTTGACTCGCTGGAGACCATCAACCCCATGGAGAGCATCGTCAACGCCCCCTCGCGCTGGTACGACTTCATTCCTGACTGGAGCATATGGGTACTGATAGGCCTGGCACTGACCGCACTGGCCATCTGCCTGTTCCTTGTCTACCGCAAGCACGGCACCCTGCTGGTCAAGCACGTCAAGCCCGTCGACCCCTACACCGAGGCCATGTCGGCCCTGGAAAGCCTGCGCCAGCGCCGCCTGGCCGAGTCCGGCCACGAGAAGGAATTCTACACCGAACTGGTGGACATCCTGCGCCGCTACCTGGACCGCCGCTACGGCATCAACGCCATGGAAATGACGTCGACCCAGATTGTAGACACCCTGCGCCGGCTCCCCGACACACGCGACAACCATCTGCGCATCAAGCAGATACTGAAGATTGCCGACTTTGTCAAGTTCGCTCGCGTGCGCCCCATGCCGGACGACAACATAAAGACATTCAACAACGTCACCAACTTCGTCGAGGAGACCAAGCCCGTACCCGAGCCCGACGAGGCCGACGCCAAATCTCGTAAAAAGTAAACGACATGCAGCTGGCACATCCGCATTTTCTCTGGCTCTTACTGCTGTTGATACCCATGACGGCATGGTACATCCTGCGGTTGCGTTCGTCGCATCCGGCCATGTCGGTATCGAGCGCCGCGGCGTTCAGCAAGGTGCCCCGCACGTGGAAGCTTTATCTGCGCCACGTGCTGTTCCTGCTGCGCCTGGCGGCCATTGCCTGCATCATAGTGGTGCTGGCACGCCCGCAGCAGAAGGACAACTGGCGCACCACATCCACCGAGGGCACCGACATCATGATAGCGCTGGACATATCGTCCAGTATGCTGGCCAAGGACTTCGAGCCCAACCGCCTGGAGGCCGCCAAGGGCGTGGCGTCGAAATTCGTCCAGGGCCGCGAGTCGGACAATATAGGCATCGTGGTCTTTGCCGGCGAGAGCCTCACCGGCGTGCCCATGACCGTTGACCGCGCCCCCCTGCTCAACTACATCGACGACGTCAATATCAACATGCTGGCCGACGGTACCGCCATCGGCGACGGCATAGCCACCTCGCTCAACCGCCTCAAGGAAGGCCTGGCCAAGAGCAAGAGCCTCATCCTGATTACCGACGGCTCAAACAACCGCGGCCTTGTGCCCCCGCTCATGGCCGCCAACGTAGCCAAGGAGATGGGCGTCAAGATCTACGCCATCGGCGTGGGCTCAAACGGCACAGCCCTCTACCCCTCGCACTACGACGCACGCAACCGCATAGTCTACTCGCCGCAGAAGGTGGTCATCGACGAGTCCACCCTGCGCTCCATAGCCGACGCCACCGGCGGCAAATACTTCCGCGCCACCGGCAACAGCGCCCTGCACGAGGTGTTCGCCGAGATTGACCAACTTGAAAAGACACAGATGGACGTCAAGACCTTCTCGCACACCGAGGACGACTACATGCTCTGGGCCTGGCTGGCCTTCGGGCTGTTCGCCCTTGAACTGGTGCTGCGTTACCTCTTCCTCCGTCAGATTCCTTAAAGATTAAGAGCATGTTTGATTTCGCAAATCCATATCTGCTATATCTGCTTTGGCTGATACCTGCCCTGTGGGGCATCTATTGGCTGGCCCGCATACGCCGGCGCAAACTGTTGGCACGGTTCGGCCGTCCCGACGTGATAGCCCACCTGATGCCCGACGCATCCCGCTACAAACCGGCCATCAAGTTCTGCCTGCGCATGATAGCCCTGCTGGCCATCATCATAGTGCTTGCACGGCCCCGCGCCGGCGAGCGCCAGCAGGACAAGACCGTGGCCGGCATCGAGGTCATGCTGGCATTTGACCTATCCAACTCCATGCTGGCATCCGCCACCGACGACCCCGAGGGGACATCCCGCCTGGACCGCGCCCGCCTGGTGCTGGAAAAGATGATTGACCGCCTGGACAACAACAAGGTGGGCATGGTGGTCTTTGCCGGCGACGCCAAGACACAGCTGCCCATGACCACCGACTTCTACACCGCCAAGATGTATCTGGGCGAGCTCAACCCCTCCGAGATGCAGTATCAGGGCACGTCGCTGGCCGAGGCCATCCGCATGTCCATGAACGGTTTCGGACCGGACGAGAACGTCCACAAGGCCATAGTGCTCATAACCGACGCCGAGGACCATGAAGGCGAGGCCATCGAAGCCGCCAAATTAGCCGCCGACAACGACATACAGTTGGATGTGGTGAGTCTGGGCACCGAAAAGGGCGCTCCCATCCCCCTGCCCGGCGCCAAAGGTCAGTACATGCGCGATTATGAAGGCAATATAGTGAACACCGCCACCAACAGCAAGCTCGCCGAGGAGATTGCCAAGGCCGGCAAAGGCGTGGTTGTGAACGGCGCCGCCAACGACGCCGTGGACCGCCTGGTCGATCAGCTCGAGACGCTGCAGAAGTCGGAATTCAAGCACATCTCCTACTCCGCCGCGGCCGAACAATTCCCCATCTTCGCATGGATAGCCTTTGTGTTCCTGATTCTCGATGTTTTTGTGCTGGACCGCAAGAACAGCTGGCTCAGAAACGTTAACTTCTTCACCCGCAAGCAAAAATGAAACTGTTCAGATACATATCACTGTTCATCATAGTCCTGACGGGGTTCCAGGCCGCCCGCGCAGCCGAGAAGGACGCCGTATCGGGCCTGACCAAGGAGGAACGCCTGCTCATCAAGGAAGGCAACAAGCTGTTCAACGAGCAGAAGTTCCACGAGGCGCTCAAGAGCTACAACAACGCCCTGACACTCAACCCGTCATCGGCCGTGGCGCAGTTCAACAAGGCCGTCACGCTGGTACAGCTCTCCACCGACGACAACAAGGGCACCGAGAACGACCCGCGTCAGGCCGCCGCTCAGCTCTTCAAGGACATCGCCACCGCCGAAGCCACCGCCGACCTCGCCGCCAAAGCATTCTACAACCTGGGCAACATGGCTTTCAACGACTCCGACTTCGGCACCGCCATAGAGATGTACAAGAACTCGCTGCGCAAGGTGCCCGACAACCGCGCCGCCCGCCAAAACCTCCTTCTGGCCATGCAGAAACAGCAGGAACAGCAACAGAACAAGCAGGACCAGAATCAGGACCAGCAGGAGCAGGAAAAGGAGCAGCAGCAGCAACAGCAACAACAGCAGCAACAGCAACAGCAGGAACAACAGCAACAGGAGCAGCAGCAACAGCAGCCCATGACGCAGAACGCCGAGCAAATCCTGCAATCGATGCAAAACCGCGAGAACGAGACCCGTCGCAACACCAAAGAACAACCGGCCCGTCCCGCAGGCAACCCCACAACTGACAAACCCTGGTAAAAACGGTTCGAAAAAAATGACAAGAAACAGGTTTAACCGACTGACACTGACACTTTTGCTGTTTATGCTGACCGCGGTAGCCGCCGCGGCCCAGAAATTCGAGCTGCTTGACGTCGGCAACTCCGTCCGGGGCGAGCGCGTCTTCCTGACCTACCGGCTGTCCAACGCCGAGGCCAATCCTCCCAAGCCGCCGCAATTGGCAGGATGCCGTTTCTTCTCCGGCCCCAACCTGTCAACGTCCATCTCGATTGTCAGCGACGGCCGTACCACACGCCAGCAGCAGACCATCGAAATTACATACGTATACATAGCCGACAAGGAGGGCACCGTCACCGTACCCCCCGTTTCAATCAACGTTGAGGGCAAGAAACTCACCGCCCGAGGCACCACATTCAAGGTACTCCCCCCCGAAAGCCGCCCGTCGCAGCCGTCGGCGCCCGCGCCGTCAGGCTCGGCATCGCCTTACGGACAGCAGCCGCAGGCTCCGTCGGTCAATGTATCGCCCAACGACTTCCTGGTGCGTGTCAGCTTCTCCAAGACACACGTCTATGAGATGGAGGCCGTCATCGCATCCATAAAGATTTACACAAAACATAATTTCGACGTTCCCACCGTGCTTGAGCAGCCTGAATTCGAAGGCTTCCTGGCCGAAGAGCTCGAGCCCAGCCAGCGCGTCAGCCGCGAGAGCCTGAACGGGCAGATATACTACGCCATCGAAATCAAGCGCTCGCTGCTCTACGCCCAGAACCCCGGCAAGCACACCATTACGGCCGGCCGCTATGACGTGCCTGTGATAGTCCGCGTGCCCGTGTCGTTAGGATTCTATACCACCTACCGCGAGGAGGAGCGCCGCATCACCACGCCGCGCCAGACGGCCACCCTCGATGTCACCGCCCTGCCCGAGCCCAAGCCCGCCGGATTCACCAGCGCCGTGGGCCGCTTCAAGGTCAGCACCGATATCAAGCCCAACGCCGAGCTGCTGCGCACCAACGAGGCCTCGACGTACGTCTACACGGTAAGCGGTACGGGCAACATCAAGTTCCTGACCCGCCCCGAAATAGAATTCCCCGGCAGGTTTGACGCCTACACGCCCAAGACCGACATCGACGCCCGCATATCAGGCGCCGACATGACCGGTACGTTCACCATTGAATACCCCATCGTGCCGCAGGAAACCGGCAAGTTCCAAATCGGAGGCCAGCCCTTTGCATACTTCGACCCCTCGGACGGCAAATACCATGAGCTGTCCACGCCGGTATACAACGTCACCGTGGCACGCGGCACCGCCGCTCCGGCCGACAACTCGTCGGCCACCATCGACACCTCGATGAAGGATATCCGCCACATCCACCGCCAGCCCGCATCGTACAGCGCCGCGTACAGCTCCATCTTCGGGCAGGCGTGGTACTGGATATGCTACGCAGTGCTGTTGGGCGGCCTCATCGCCGTAGTGTTAATCTACCGCCGCCACGCACGCCTTGCCGCCGACGTGACCGGCCGCCGCCTGGCCCGCGCCAACCGCGTGGCATCGCGCCGCTTCAAGGCTGCCGCCGCCTACATCAAGGCCCATGACAGCACCAAGTTCTATGACGAGCTGGCCACAGCCCTGAAGGGCTACG
>CANQZK010000061.1 GCA_947628285.1 uncultured Muribaculaceae bacterium | reverse complement strand
AAAAATCAAACGCCGAGACGATTTTTTTCGTCTCGGCGCTCAAATATTACGTCGATTTGTGGGATTTTATAGTTTAAACCATAATCGACGTGGACGCGATTAATCGCATCCCTACAATTCCTCGTTTTGCCCCCCACTACAGCACGGTGACGGTCTGGGAATTGATGCTGTAATTGATGTCGCTGTCGAACATGTCCAGGTAGTAGTAGCGGGCGTCGCGCTTGACGCTGAACACCTGCGAGGTCTGCTGGGTGGACTCCAGATAGCGGTAGAGGGGCGCGGGCATACAGTTGAACACGAAGGTTTCCGGCAGGGGCAGGCCGTTGCCCTCGACCGACGTCCATTGGTACTCGGCATCGAAGTGCAGCGACGGGCCATTCTTGATAATCACCTGATAGTCATCCTTGGCCGGCTGGGAATAGCTGACAATGTCGCTGTTGGGCCAATACTGGCTGACGAACTGCGCTATGGGACGCGGCAACTCGTCGTAATTGTTGTTGTCGCTGCATCCGGTCAAAACCGTTGCCCATAGGAATAATGATAAAAGTACTGCGGCGTGTTTCATGCTATTGAAACACGCCGCAGGCTGTATTGGTTCGGTAAGCTCTTAGAGAAGCTTGACTGAGCGGGCGATGAAGGCGCTCAGGTCTTTGCCCTTGAGCAGGCCGTTGCCCAGCAGGGCCAGGTCGATGAGCTGGCGCACCAGGGGCTGCTCGCCGGCATATGCGCTGATAATCAGCTCGCGGTCCGAGCGGGCACGTTCATTCTGCTCGGTAAGCTCGTTGCTCTGTTTCTGAGCCACGGCATCGAGTTTGCCGTCGGGAGCGGCCTTGCGCAGCTCCTCGATTTTGGCGTTGTTGGAGTCGATGGTGCGGTCCAGCGGCTCGACTTTCGCGGCCAGGGCCTTGTCGGAACTGTCGCGCAGCTTCTCGATGAGCGGATTGGATGTGTTCACTACCAGAGTATAGCTGTCCGGCATCTCGCCGTAGAAGCTCATGCCGGGTTGCAGGGCGGCCATATCCTTCATGCGGCGCATGTACTCGTCCTGAGTGATGACGATGGGCATGTCTTCGGGTGCCAGCGCCTCGAACGATACCATGAACATGGCCTTCTCCACTGTGGGTGTCTGGGAATTGAACATGGTGGTGAGGATGTTACGCTGGGTGGGTGTGAGGTTGACTGTGCGCTCGTTGTCCTTGGCGATGAGGCGGTCCACAACGTCGGAATCGACGCGCACCAGGCGGGTCTTCTCGAACTTCTGTTCCAGCAGGCTTACGAAGTGCGTATCCAGCTGGCCGTCCATCAGCAGCACGTTGTAGCCGCGGTCGTTGGCGGCCTTGATGTAGTTGTACTGCCCTACGGGGTCGGTGGTGTACAGATAGATGATGTCGCCGTTCTTGTCGGTCTGGGCGGGCTCTACAAGGGTCTTGTATTCGTCCAGGGTGAAGAATTTGTGGTCCGTGTCCTCGAGAAGGCAGAACTTCATGGCCGCGTCGCGGAATTTCTCGTCGGTGAGCATGCCGTATTCGATGAAGATGCGGATGTCGGGCCATTTTCCCTCGAAGGCCTTGCGGTCGGCCTTGAACAGGTCCTCCAGGCGCGACGAAACCTTCTTGGTAATGTAGGTGGATATCTTCTTGACGGCGGTATCGCTCTGCAGGTATGAGCGCGATACGTTCAGGGGGATGTCGGGCGAGTCGATGACGCCCTGCAACAGCATCATGAAGTCAGGCACGACGCCCTCGACGCTGTCGGTGACATATACCTGGTTGCAATACAGCTGGATGCGGTTCTTTGTGACCTCAAAGTTGTTCTTGATTTTGGGGAAGAACAGTATGCCGGTAAGCGTGAAGGGGTAATCCACGTTGAGGTGAATCCAGAACAGAGGATCGTCCTGGCCGGGGTAGAGTTCGTGGTAGAAGGCGCGGTAATCGTCGTCGGTGAGTTCGGAGGGTTTTTTCATCCACTGCGGCTCGGTGGAGTTGATTACGTTGTCGCGGTCAGTGTCCACCATGGCGCCGTCCTTCCATTCCTGCTGCTTGCCGCTGATGACGGGCACGGGCAGGAAGCGGCAGTACTTGCGCAGCAGGGTGTCAATGCGGGCCTGCTCCAGGAATTCCTTGCTGTCGTCGTCGATGTAGAGGATGATGTCGGTGCCGCGGTCGGTGCGGTCGCCCTTCTCAAGGGTGAACTCGGGCGAGCCGTCGCAGCTCCAGCGCACGGGCTCGGCGCCTTCCTTATAGCTCAGTGAGTTGATGACAACCTTCTTTGACACCATGAAGGCCGAGTAGAAACCCAGGCCGAAGTGGCCGATGATGTTGGCGGCGTTGTCCTTGTACTTGGCCAGGAATTCTTCGGCGCCGGAGAAGGCAATCTGGTTGATGTATTTGTCAATGTCCTCGGCGTCCATACCGATGCCGCGGTCGCTGACGGTCAGTGTGCCGGCTTCCTTATCCAGGGTCACGCGGACATCGAGTGTGCCGAGTTCGCCCTTGAATTCGCCGAAGGTGGAGAGGGTGCGGATTTTCTGCGATGCGTCGACGGCGTTTGACACCAGCTCGCGCAGGAAGATTTCGTGGTCGCTGTATAGGAATTTCTTTATTACGGGGAAGATGTTTTCGGTTGTTACCCCGATTTTACCTGTTGCCATAATCAGTTGTTTTCAAAAATATGTTTGAATTTCGAGAAGAGGCGGTTTTTGTCCTCCTCTGAAGGTTTCATGTTGGGTGAGTCCTTGAGGCCCTCGAAGGCGGCGCGCTCGGCGTCGGAGAGTTTCTCAGGCATGTACACCATCACGTTGATAAGCTCGTCGCCGCGTCCTGTGTTGCCGTAGTCGGTTGAGGGCAGACCCTTGCCGCGCATGCGCAGCACCTTGCCGGGCTGCGTTCCGGGGGCGATTTTCAGACGGGCTTTGCCGCCGATGATGGGCACGTCCACACTGCCGCCCAAAATGGCGGTGGGGAGGTCCAGCATCAGGTTGTATATCACGTCCGAGCCGTCACGAATCAGCTCGGGGTGCTTGAGCTCCTCGATAACCACCAGCAGGTCGCCGCGGCGGCCGCCGTTGCGCGGGGCATTGCCGTGGCCGCGCAGGGTCAGGGTCTGGCCGTCCGATACGCCGGCGGGGATGGTGAAGGACACCTGTTCGTCCTTGCGGACAACGCCCTCGCCATGGCAGTACTGGCAAGGCTCGGTGATGACCTTGCCGGTGCCCTCGCAGGTGGGGCAGGTGCTCTGCACGGTCTCTACGCCGAAGAAGCTCTGCACCTGCTCGTAAACGGTGCCGGTGCCGTGACAGGTCTGGCAGGTGGCGAAGGCCACGCCGTCCTTGGCGCCGGTGCCCTTGCAGTGCTCGCAGGGCATGAAGGTAGGAATCTTCAGGTTCTTGGTCACGCCGTTGGCAATCTCCTCAAGCGACAGTTTCAGGCGTATGCGCACGTCCGAGCCGCGACGCTGACGCGGCTGTGCCTGACGGGCACGGCCGCCGGTGGCGCCGCTGAAGCCGCCGCCGTTGAAGCGGCCGCCGAAGATGTCGCCGAACTGGGCGAAGATGTCCTCCATGGTGAATCCGCCGGCGTGGAAACCGCCGCCGAATCCGCCGGCACCGCCGCCGGGGAATCCCTGCGGGCCCATCGAGTGGCCGAACTGGTCGTACTTGGCGCGTTTGTCGGCGTCGGACAGGACATCGTAGGCCTCGGCGGCCTCCTTGAACTTGTCCTCGGCCTCTTTGTCGCCGGGGTTACGGTCGGGGTGATACTTCAGGGCCATCTTGCGGTAGGCCTTCTTTATCTCGTCGGCTGAGGCAGTCTTGCTAACGCCCAGCACTTCATAATAATCTCGTTTCTTATCCATGTCGGCAAGGATTTGGGAAGGGATACGTTATTCGCCTACGGCCACTTTGGCGTGACGCAGAACTTTGTCATTGAGCATATAGCCGCGGGTTGTCGTATCCACGACCTTGCCCTTGAGGTCCTCGGTCGGAGCGGGGATGGTGGCGATTGCCTCATGGAAGTCGGGATCGAAAGGCTTGCCGGTAGATTCAATCGGGGTCACACCATTGTCGGCCAGGTATTTGAGGAGCTTGGTGTAGATGAGCTCCATGCCCTCGCGCACGGAGGCGGGGTCGTCGGCGCCCTTTGTGGCCTGCAGACCGCGTTCAAAGTCGTCGACAATGGGCAGAAGGCCGCGCAGGGTCTTCTCGCCGGCGTTCTTCACCAGTTCCTCGCGGTCGCGCAGCATGCGCTTGCGGTAGTTGTCGAATTCGGCGCGCAGAAAAAGGTATTCCTTCTTCTCGTTCTCGACAGCTGCGGTGAGTTCCTCGATTTTCTTCTGCATACCCTCCACCTCGTCGACAGTTACGTCGGCGGTTTCAGTGTCGGAAGCGGTATCGTCAAGTATATCCTGTATTTCGGGTGCGTCTTCAGCCTGTTCGTTGATTTCAGGCTTATGATTTTTCTTTTCTGCCATGGTAGTGTATATTATTATCTTTATTGCTCAATACAAAAACTCTGCCAAAATCAAATTTCGGCCTTCATATTATAATAAAGTAACAAAATTACGGCGATAACGTTCAACCGAGCGTCATCGGAAGCACCTTGCTGACACAAGCGGCGAGCGCACCGGCTGCGCGGTGTGCCAAAATGTCACTTTCGTACAGCCCGTATACGGCGGCGCCTGAGCCGGTCATCGAGGCGTAGACGGCGCCGGCGGCGTACATCTGCTGCTTGAGCGCGGCCACGGAGGGGCACAGGCGGAACACACCGGGCTCGAAATCGTTTATCAGCCGGTCGCGCCATTCGGCGACGGGCCGCGCGGTGATTTGTGCGGGCGATTCAACATCGTAGCCGCAGCACTCCATGCCGGCGTAGGCCTGCGCGGTGGACACCGACGCGTCCAACGGCTTGGCTATCAGCAGGCTCATGCCGGCGCAGTTCACGGTGATGTCGGTGGTTTCAACGGTGCCTATGCCGGTGCAGAGGGCCGGGCGGTTGGTGATGAAGAAGGGGCAGTCGGCACCTATTCCGGCGGCTATCCGGGCCAGGGACTCGTCGTCCAGGTCTAACTCATAAAGATCGTTCAGGCCCTTGAGGGTAAAGGTGGCGTCGGCCGAGCCTCCGCCCATGCCGGCCTGGTCGGGGATGAGCTTTTTGAGGTAGATGGCGGTGGGCGGCAACTCGCGGCCCAGGGCAGTCTCCATGGCGGCGAAGGCTTTCATTACCAGGCTCTTCTCCGGCGGACAATCCACATTGTCGTCCATGACGGTGAGCGATGTGCCCTGCCCCTGCGGCGCGGGGACAAGCTCCAGGACATCGCACCAGCCCACGGGCACCATCACCGTGCTGAGGTCGTGGTAGCCGTCGGAGCGGCGGCCAAGCACGCGCAGGCCCAGGTTGATTTTTGCGTTGGGAAAGAGTATCATTCTGCCGCGGTGTTGAAACGTTCGGCCAGCGCGTCGATGCTGCCGTGGGCGGTATAGTCAACCATCACGGGCACGACGGCTATGTACTTGTTGTCCAGCCAGTATTCATCTGTATCCACGGCCTCGCGCTCAAGGTTGACAAATCGGCCGGTGAGCCAGAAGAAGGGGTTGCCTGAGGGGTCGGTGTACTTGCGGTACTCCTCGGTCCAGTAGCCTCGGGCGGCGCGGCACACGCGCACGCCCTGAGGGGCGACGCGGGCGGGCATATTGACGTTGAGACATACGCCCTCGGGCAGGCCTTCGGCCAGCAAGCGGGCTATCATCGACCTGACGTAGGGAGCGCACATGGAGAAGTCCGGGTCGGGCGAATGTTGCAGGATAGAGAATCCGCAGGACACGATTCCCTCGTTGCAGCCCTCTATCACGGCACCCATGGTGCCGGAGTAGATTACGTTGCAGCCCGAGTTGGAACCGTGGTTGATACCGGCCAGAATGAGGTCGGGCTTCCGTGGAACAATGGCATGCAGGGCCAGCTTGACGCAATCGACCGGCGTACCCGATACTGAAAAGACGCGGGCGTTGCCGTGGTCCGGGTGAGCGGTGATGCGCAGGGGCGCGCCGACGGTCAGTGCCGACGACTTGCCCGACTGCTGCGTATCCGGTGCAACTATAATAATATCAGCATCTTCAGGGCAGCAATCGGCCAGGGTATAGATGCCTTTGGCGTCGACGCTATCGTCGTTTGAAATGAGTATGAGAGGCCTTCGGTTCTCCATGAATTCAGTTTATTTTGTTAAAAAACGCATGCAAAGTTAACTAAAAAAATCGGTATTGTGACAAGTTATTGACATTTCGGTCTTTTTCGTGGAACAAATGTTTTTCTATTTCGGCAAATTTTGCTTACTTTGCAAAAAAATAAACGAACCTTTATGGGTAAAATCATCGCAATAGCCAATCAGAAAGGCGGCGTGGGCAAGACCACGACGACCATCAATCTGGCAGCCTCGCTGGCCGTCGAGGGCAAGAAAGTGCTCATCATCGACGCCGACCCGCAGGCCAACGCAACGTCGGGCTACGGTATTGACCCGCGCGACATGACATCGTCCATCTACGAGTGTCTGGTGGACGGATATCCCGTGGACGGCTCGCAGGTGCAGACATGCGTCGAGAACCTGTGGCTTGTGGGCTCGCGCATCGACCTGGCCGGCGCCGAAATAGAACTCATCAACAAACCTGACCGCGAAAAGACACTGGCCGCGCTGCTCGCGCCCGTACGCGATAAATACGACTATATCCTCATTGACTGCTCGCCCTCGCTGGGCCTCATCACCGTCAACGCCCTGACGGCGGCCGATTCCGTTATCATCCCCGTGCAGGCCGAATACTTTGCGCTGGAAGGCATCAGCAAGCTGCTCAACACCATACGCATCATCAAGTCGCGTCTGAACCCGTCGCTTGAAATCGAGGGCTTCCTGCTGACCATGTACGACGCCCGCCTGCGTCTGGCCAACCAGATTTACGAGGAGCTGAAAGGTCACTTCGCCGACATGGTGTTCAATACCGTCATCCCGCGCAACATCCGCCTGAGCGAGGCTCCCAGCTACGGCCTGCCCGTGCTGCTCTACGACCCGGACTCGCGCGGCGCCACCAGCCATCAGTTGCTGGCCAAGGAAATAATAGCCAAACATAACCCCAAAAAGCACCGCTGACAAACACCATGAGTACGAAACGCAACGCCCTGGGACGCGGTCTTGACTCGCTGATTTCGATGGACGACGTCCCCGCCGCCGGCTCATCGGCCATCAACGACATCCAACTGTCACAAATATCCGTCAACCCTGACCAGCCCCGCTCGTTCTTCGACGAGGAGGCCCTGCAGGAACTGGCCACCTCCATACGCGAACTGGGCATCATCCAGCCACTGTCGCTGCGCAAGACCGGCCCGGACTCCTACCAGATCATAGCCGGCGAGCGCCGCTACCGTGCCGCCCTGATGGCCGGCCTCACCTCGGTGCCCGCTTACATCCGCGAGGCCAACGACCTGGAGCTGACCGAAATGGCCCTCATCGAGAACATTCAGCGCGAGGACCTCAACGCCATAGAAGTGGCGCTAACCTTCCGCAAGCTCATCGAACAGTACAACCTGACCCAGGAACGCCTGAGCGAGCGCATCGGCAAGAAGCGCGCCACAGTGGCCAACTTCCTGCGCCTGTTAAAGCTGCCCGCCGAGGTCCAGCTTGGCCTGCGCGACAAGCGCGTGGACATGGGCCATGCCCGCGCACTGCTCACCATCTCGGACCCCTCGCTGCAGCTCAAACTCTACAACGAAATTCTGAAATACGACCTGTCGGTGCGTCGCGTCGAGGAGCTGGCCAAGGCCTATGAGCGCGGCGAGACTGTTCCGGCCCGACCCGCCGCAACGGTCAAATCGCGCTACTCGTCAGATGATTTCGACATCCTCAAGAAGCACCTGTCGGGCAAGTTCAGCACCACGGTGAACTTCTCATACGACAAATCGGGCAAAGGCAAAATCACCTTCCCCTTCGCCAACGACGACGAGCTGGAACGCCTCATAGCCCTGTTCGACAACATTAACTCGCAGCAGTCACAATCGTGAGCCGCATACTCAAATATCTGCTTGTGGCCGTTGTGCTTGTGGCTGTCGGATATCCGGCAGCAGCTCAGGGCCGTGCCAAGCCGGTCAAACGCGAGCACCGCGCCGACACGCCCGTCGCCGTGACGGACCTTGACTCGGCCTCGACCGTCGTGGCCGATTCGCTCATCATGTCGGCCACCGATTCCGTCATGGCCCTGATGCCCGTGCGCTCGCCCTACGATTTCTGGCAGGAACGCCCCGTGGCGTTCAACCCCGACCCCACACGCGCCGTATGGATGTCGGCCCTCTTTCCCGGCCTGGGCCAGATATACAACCGCCGCTACTGGAAACTGCCCATAGTTGTGGGCGCTTACATGGGTCTGGGATACGCCACATCATGGAACAACTCCATGCTCTCAGACTACACCAAGGCCTACCGCGACATCATGGACAACGACCCGTCCACCAATTCATACATGAACTTCTTTCCGCCCACCACGTCTGAGTCCTCGCTGGACAAGAACTGGCTCACCAAGGTGCTGCAGTCGCGCAAGAACTACTACCGGCGCAACCGCGACCTGTGCATAATCTGCATGGTGGCCGTCTACTTCCTGGCCATGGTCGACGCCTACGTGGACGCCTCGCTGAGCCACTTCGACATATCGCCCGACCTGTCCATCGACTGGTCGCCGACGCTGTTGCGCGACTACGGCACGCGCTACCCCTCCGTGGGGCTGGCCTGGGCAGTGAACTTCTAACCCCCACCCCTTCCGCTCTCTATGAATCTACCGTCATTATACAATCCCATGAGAAAATATCTGATTCCGACCTTCATATTTATGGCCGCGACGGCCATGGCGCCACATGCCGGCGCCCGCTCCATCCTGTCGATACGCGATTCGCTGCAGCGCGTACCGGTGGTCTACCCTGAAAGCTTTGAAACAGATGTCAAGGCCATGCATGAGAACTGGTATCTGCGCAACTATGCCGACATAGACCGCGACGCCGACTCGCGCCAGTCCGTCAACGCCACCGACCAGGAAATCATAGAACGCCTGCAGGCCATGCCCTGCGTCATCGAGATGCCGTTCAACTCCGTGGTACGCAACTATATAGACATGTACTCGCAGCGGCGCAAGCAGTTGGTTGAGAACATGCTGGGCATGAGTCTGTACTACATGCCCATCTTTGAGCAGGCCCTGGACCGCTACGGGCTGCCGCTGGAGCTCAAATATCTGCCCGTAATCGAATCGGCGCTCAATCCCGACGCCGTATCGCGCGCCGGCGCCACCGGCCTGTGGCAGTTCATGATTCCCACCGCCACGGGCGAGGGCCTGGAGGTCAACTCCATCGTGGACCAGCGCCGCGACCCCTACGCATCGTCCGACGCCGCCGCCCGCTACCTGAAGAAACTCTACGGAATTTACAACGACTGGTCACTGGCCATAGCATCATACAACTGCGGCCCGGGCAACGTCAACAAGGCCCTGCGACGCGCCGGCATACCTGCCGACGGCCGCCGCGACTTCTGGGCCATCTACCCCTTCCTGCCCGCCGAGACCCGCGGCTACGTGCCCGCCTTCATCGCCGCCAACTACATAATGAACTATTATGACAAGCACAACATATCGCCGGCGCTGGCACGCAAACCCATTGTAACGGACACCATCCACGTGTCGCGCCGCGTGCACTTCGACCAGATCAGCGAGGTAATGGGCATGCCCGTCGAGGAACTGCGTGTGCTCAACCCGCAATACCGCAAAGACATCATCCCCGGCAACATACGTCCCTATACCCTTGTGCTGCCCTCGCTGCAGGTATATGCCTACCTGGCCAACGAGGACTCCATCGTAAACCACAACGCCGCAAAATACGCCACCCGCGACATCGTAGAGCCGGCCGACGGCTCGGTCAAGGGCTCGGACAGCAACGGCGAATATGTTGAGGAACTGGTGGTTAAATACCATACCGTGCGCCGGGGCGAGACACTGGCCACCATCGCGCGCAAATACGGCGTCACCCAGGCCTCCATACGGCAGGCCAACCGCATAGGCCGCAAGGTGAAACGCGGTCAGCGCCTGAAAATCAACACTTACCGCCGCCGCTACATTGAGCCGACACCGGTCGAGACTACCGCACCCGTCGACGCAAACATGACTGTGCAGCCCGCCGACAGCACCGCCATACCGGCAACCGTTACCGCGCCGGTCGACACCGTGCAGACAGCGACATCGGCCCAGGACCGCCGCGTCAACTCGGCCATGACCGAGTCATCATCGCGCCAGCAGCAGAGCCGCGCCGAACAGGCCGAGCCCGTACGCGACAACCGCTCCGTAGTCACCACGCCCGCGGCACCCGCCCGCAACAGCAAACGCATCCACACGGTCAAACCCGGCGAAAACCTGACCAAAATCGCCAAGAAGTACGGTGTGAGCGTCAACGACATCAAGACAGCCAACAACATGAGCGGCGACAATCTGCGTCCCGGCCAGAAGCTGAAGATACCCTCGGCAGGTAACAGCGGAAAGTCATCCGGCCGCAAAAAACGTTCATCACGCCGCCGCTGAACATGAAATAACGAAAAACCAACATACACAACAATGAAAAAAGAGAATCTGCCACCGCAACCCGACCTGTCGCCTGCCGAAGTCGACCCGGTCGATTTGCCTGAAAACGCCTTCCGCGAGCTTGGCGCCGACGAGCAATACCGTCCGCTGATGCATCCGGCCCGCGTTTATCCCGAGGCGACCCCCTACTCCGTCACCATGGGCCTGGTCCTGGCCGTAATCTTCAGCGCCGCAGCCGCTTACCTGGGCCTCAAGGTGGGCCAGGTGTTTGAAGCCGCCATCCCCATCGCCATCATAGCCGTGGGCATGTCAAGCGCGCTCAAGAAGAAGAATCCCCTGGGCCAGAACGTCATCATTCAGTCAATCGGTGCCTGCTCGGGCGTGATTGTGGCAGGTGCCATCTTCACCCTACCCGCGCTGTACATCCTGCAGGCTTCCTACCCGGAAATCTCCGTCAACTTCCTGCAGATATTCCTGTCGTCGCTGTTAGGCGGCGTGCTGGGCATCCTGTTCTTCATTCCTTTCCGTAAATATTTCGTAAAGGACATGCACGGCAAATACCCCTTCCCTGAAGCCACCGCCACCACTCAGGTGCTGGCAAGCAGCGTCAGCAAGGCCGAGGCCGGCAGCGGCGGCCAGGCCAAATTGCTGGTCATTGCCTCGCTCATCGGCGGTATATATGACTATCTGGTGGCCACTTTCGGTCTGTGGGCCGACGTCGTCACCACCACCGCCTATTCATGGGGCAACGCGCTGGCCGATAAGTTCAAATTTGTCTTCTCATGCAACACCGGCGCGGCCGTACTGGGTCTGGGCTACATCATAGGTCTGAAGTACGCCTTCGTCATCTTCGCCGGCTCCATATTCGTATGGTGGGTAATCATTCCCCTGTTGGGCATGACGGCCGACTACGCCGCCATGTCGGCCACCGACATATTCAGCGAGACGGCCCGCAAGATAGGCATCGGCGGCATAGCCATGGCCGGTGTCATCGGCATCGTCAAGTCATGGCCCATCATCGCCGGCGCCGTAGGTTTGGCCTCGCGCGAGCTCAAGGGCCAGCAGGGCCAGCAGAAGACCATCCGCTGGCAGACGGATATCTCCATGAAACACATCGCATACTTTGTGTTCATCGCGCTTGTGTGCGTGCTGCTGTTCTTTTGGTTCGGCGTCATCGACACCTTCTGGCAGGCCCTGGTTGCATGGATTGTCGTGACCGTCATAGCCTTCCTGTTCACCACCGTGGCGGCCAACGCTATCGCCATCGTGGGCAGCAACCCCGTCAGCGGCATGACGCTGATGACCCTCATCATCGCCTCCGGCGTGTTCGTGGCCATCGGTCTGGACGGCACCCGCGGCATCGTGGCCTCGATGGTTGTGGGCGGCGTGGTCTGCACCGCACTGTCCATGGCCGGCGGCTTTGTCACCGACCTCAAGATCGGCTATTGGCTGGGCTCCACACCCAAGACTCAGGAGTCATGGAAATTCCTGGGCACCCTGGTATCGGCTGCCACCGTGGGCGGCGTCATCCTGGTGCTCAACGAGGTCTACGGCTTCTCGGGCAAGACCGCCCTTGACGCTCCCCAGGCCAACGCTATGGCCGGCCTGCTCGAGCCCATGATGATGGGCGGCTCCACCCCCTGGATTCTCTACATCACCGGCGCCATTCTGGCCCTGATACTCAACTGGCTGGGCGTGCCCGCGCTGGCCTTCTGCCTGGGTATGTTCATCCCCCTGTGGCTCAACACTCCGCTGCTGATCGGCGGCGCCATCTCCTACCTGGTAGGCCACAGCTCAAAGGACGCCACCGTATGCAAGGCCCGCACCGACCGCGGCACCCTCATCTCGTCCGGCATGATTGCCGGCGGTGCCCTGTTCGGCGTATTCGCCGCCATCACCATCATGTGCGGTATGCCCGTGCCCACCAACGGCCACGAATTCGTTCCGCAGATTCTCGGCCTGGTCATCTACGCAGCACTTATAGCCTACCTGTACTTCGAATCCTGCCGCACCGGCAAGAAGTCCTGACAGGCCCCCACATACGGTTGAGAGCAGGGACCCGCTTTCCCTGCTCTCTCCATTTAGAGCTTGTTTAATAATAAATGTTGACGGCAGGGTCGCATATCTTGAGTCGATTTTTGTCTTGTGAGGAAGGA
>CANQZK010000060.1 GCA_947628285.1 uncultured Muribaculaceae bacterium | reverse complement strand
ACTTGTCAAAGAACTCTTTGGCTTGGCGACTGATGCCGCTTAGTCTATGATTAATTTTTTAACGAACTATTGTATGACGCAAAGTTAACAATAATGTTTGGAAACGGCAATATCCGGGGTAACTATTCAGCGAAAGGAAAAGCTATAAAGAGTCGCCTCGTCTAATTAAACGAGTGCCAGGATAGCATCAAGAGGAGATTGCCCGTTCTTCCAGGCCGTGTCTGCGATGGAGTGCAGCGCATGGAAGGCATCAGCACCGGTATCCGATCGGAAGCAGCCTGATATTTTCTGTTTGACCTTGAGTTTGCGTATCCCTCGCTCCGAACCGTTGTTGTCCGAGGGTATTATCGGATTTTCAAGGAAGTTGAAGATGTAGTCCCGGCATTTTATTATCCCCCGTTTCAGCTCATTGAACTCTTTGCGCAGATTATCGAGATTCTTTTTGAGCAGGTCATCAAGCCGGGTGAGCCAGTTCTCTTTTGGGATTATCTCCGTTGGTCTTTCGTTTCTCAAATGGATTGCCTCACGCAGAAGTTCCTGCACTTCCTTTGCCCATGTCTGCTCCTTGTCTATGTCGTTGAGATATTCGAGATTCCGTAAAAGATGGGCCATACATATCTGGTTGTCGAGGAAGTCTATGGCGAAGTAGGCGCTGTGGCGGTCGGTAACTGCGGTCATGTTTTTCAGCGAGTCGCCAAAACGTTCTTCAAGCACTTTCGCACCATGTCCCGCGCCACGGAACACAAGCGTCAGATATGTGGTCTGCGCTATCCACGACCAGTTGAGTATGCCGTTGACATAGCAGCCCGACTCATCAAAACCGACTACGGCGGATTCCTTTATCAGCCGCTCTATAATGTCTATCGCCGGACGGGACTTGTCAAGCATCTCACGGACGATATTGGATAGCGTTCCCTGACTGATTCTGACATTGAACATCGTCTCGAACAACGACTGCAACCGCTCATACGGCATATACTGCACCACGCTCAGATAAGTTGCAACAGCCCGGATGTTCCTGCCGAAAGTGATGGCGTTGCCGCCTCTCCTGCGCGGAGCATAATCACGGTTGCAACAACCGCAGGCGCAGACTTTCTTATAAAACCTGCGTTCACGGTAAATCGGTTGTATCGGCGGAAGGTCAATCTCCTGCATGACATAATCAAGTTCCCCTTCGACATCTGACAGGTCTCTGCCACATTCACTACAGAACTGCGATGCTATGTTTTCTATCTCATCGGGAGTCTCCACCATTTGACGGGTTGTTCCCTCATGGCCCGGCTGACCGCCGACAGCCTTGTCCGACTTTTTCCTCAGCGACCTGGTGCGCCGTTCAATCTCAGACTTTATCGGCTCTTTCGATGGAGGTGTACTGCTGTTGCCGGATCTTTGGGCGGCTTCTCATATTTCTCCAGCCGCTTGCGCAACTCCCGGTTCTCTTTCAGCAGTCTGTCGACATTGCGGTTAAGCGAATGATTTTCGGCATACAGGGAATCAACCGTTTTTCTCAACGATTGAAGTTCGGATAATAGTCCGACCAAAGCCGAATTTATGTCGTTAACCTGTTGTTTCACAGACACAAAGATAGTGATTTTATCTGACACATGCAAATAAAATCGCCACTAATTTTATTATAATCAGAAAATTATTCCCATGGAATCTCGTTCAAACAATTCGCTGCACGATTCGCTGAATAGTTACTCCGGGGTGTCTAACTGTTAAATAATATTAATTATTGGAATTTTGTTTTGAATCTTTAACTTCGTTGCTTACCTTTGCGGTGTACTAATATACTCATACACTCATATGCTTGATATTTCTTCATTATCTTATGCTTACCGGATGCGGGCGCCGCGGGTGTTGGACGATTTCTCGCTCAAGCTGGACGCCGGCGGCGTGTACGGTCTGTTGGGCCCCAACGGCGCCGGCAAGTCGACCTTGCTCCAGCTCATAGCCGGCGTGCTCACGCCCTGCTCAGGCAAGGTGACCTTTGACGGCATAGACACGCGCCGCCGCCTGCCGGCCACGGTACAGGACATCTTCTTTGTGCTGGAGGAAATCGAGTTGCCCCCGGTGACGCTCGACAAGTTTGTCCGGTGCATCGCGCCGCTGTATCCGCGCTTCAGCATGGAGCAGATGCGCGGCCACCTGGAGATGTTTGAAATCGACGACGCCAACCTGCGTCTGGACGCTCTCTCGATGGGCCAGAAGAAGAAGGTGTTCATGTGCTTTGCCATGTCGTGCAACACACGTGTGCTGCTGATGGACGAGCCCACCAACGGTCTGGACATTCCCGGCAAAAGCAGTTTCCGCCGCTTCGTGGCCCGGGCGATGAACGACGACCGCATCTTCATGATTTCCACCCACCAGGTGCGCGACGTGGAGCAGTTGCTGGACCACATTATTATTATGAACAGCAGCACGGTGATGTTCAATCGCTCCGTGGCCGAGATTCAGTCGCATCTGCGGTTTGTGCGCGGCGCCGACGCCGACACGTCGCAAGGCGCACTGTTCGGCATCCCCTCCATGGCCGGCAACGACATCGTGCTGCCCAATACGGACGGACAGGACACGGACGTAAACCTGGAACTCCTGTTCGACTTCGCGCTGAAGGACCCTCAGCTTCTCAACTCACAGTTCAACGATAAACCGGCCACCCTCTGATATGTCTACAATCATCTCAAACAATCAAATCTTTGACGGCCCGCGTTTCGGGGCCTATTTCAAAAGCTACCTGGGGCTGAACAGCCGCCGGCTGGGTCTCTACGCACTGATGGTGCTGATATGCAGCACGGTGCTCACCCTGTTTCCGCTGCTGATCGGCGACATCGGCAGCCCCCGGACCGATGGCAACGACCCCATGTGGGGCGATGTCATGATAAGCAATGTGTTCCTCTTTCTGGTCGTTATGGCCATGGCCGGCACGCAGATGTATTCGGCCTTCAATTCCAAGGCCCACCGCATCTCCGTCCTGACAACCCCGGCATCGAATTTCGAGAAGTTCCTGACCTGGTTCATCATCTACTTTGCGGGCATGCTTGTGTGCTTTTATGTCAGTATGATTATAGCCGATGTGCTGCGCGTGCTGCTGGCCAAGGGCCTGTACGGTATGACGTGGGCACGTGTGCGCCCGCTTGGCTTCGTCATCACCTGGAAGGAGGGGATAGACCAGGAGGCCTACATAGGCTGGATTATTAACTTGGGCGCCATGCTGGCCTTCAACGTCTTTGCCCTGGGTGCGATGGTGTGGAAGAACGCGCCCTTTGTCAAGACCTTCGCCTTCATGTTCGGTTTCATCGTGCTGTGCATCGTCATTCTGTTCAACGCCTTCCGCTTCTGGTTTGCCGATACGGGCATAGCCGACCGCTTCAATCTGGACAACTTTGTAACGGAGATAGTCGTAGCCACTGGCCTGGCGCTCAACGCCTTCTTCTGCTGGCTGGCGTATAAGAGAATGACCGAGAGCGAATCGGTGGTTAAATGGTGACGGCCATGTTCAAGGATAATGACAAGGCCATCTATCTGCAGATAGCCGACCGTATATGCGACGACATCCTGGCCGGACGCCTGGCCGACGAATCGCGCCTGCCGTCGGTGCGCGATTACGCCGCCTCGGTCGAGGTCAACGCCAACACCGTGATGCGCTCATATGACTATCTGGCGTCAATCGACGTCTTATACAACAAGCGTGGCATAGGCTACTTTGTCAGCCCCGGCGCTGGCGCCACGGTGGCCCGCCGCCGCCGCGACGAACTGTTCCGCGGACGCCTCAACGATGTTTTCGCTGACCTGCATCTGCTGGGCATAGACCCCGATACTCTCAAATCGGAATATGTTAAATACTTAGAATCAGCCAAATGAAAAAATCAACATACATAATAATCGGTTTTTTAGGCCTGACGCTGCTGTTCTTCTTTCTGTTCCCGATTGTGTTCTTCAAGCACGAGGGGCACAAAAGCCTGGGAGCCTCCGGCCGCATCGAGACACTCACGCCGGCCCGAATCAACAGCATATACATAACCAACGATACAGGCTCAAAGATGTATACCTATGACGAGACACCCGACAACCCCGAGAGCAACTACGCCATCTACCCCGTGACGCTGTACGTGGAGCAGACCGACTCGGACTCCGCGCCCCGCATCGAATTCGACGACGCCTGGAATACCGTGGGCAGTTTCGAGATGGACGGCGGCACGCTGACAGTCCGTCTGCAGGTGAGCGAACGTGCCAACCGGCTGGACTCGACCATGAGCACGCTGGCCCGTATCTATGTGCCTCAGGGTCAATTGGTATCGGTCAACAGTCCCGACGTGCGGTTTGAACTCTCTCGCCTGAGCACCGGCGCATTCCGCCTGGCCAATGTGCACGACATAGAGTTTGACAGCTGCACCATCGACACACTGAACGTCTATGACAGTGGCGAATCGGATTATTACACAGACCGGATAAAGTTGGCTTACATGAGTCGGGTAGGGCGCCTCAACTGTCACTCCGACGACGTGGAAATCACGACCGACCCCTCAAGCGACATCCACAGCCTGATGGTTTACCCCACCAGGAACAACGCCGACATCGACCTCACCGCAGCCTCGATAGACAGCGTGGGCTACGACCTGGGCGAATACAATTCAATCCGCCTCATCCTCGGCCCCAACTCCCGGATACAATAAAGTTCGACAATCGGCTTCACGCCGGCATACCCTGCGGCCACGTCAATCCTAATCCTGACGTGGCCGCAAATTTTAGCGGTCTGTCTGCATGGTTGCAGGCCCCATCTCCGGGGCCTTTTAGCCATATGCTGTTTACACCATTAAGGTTCGGGGCGGGGGATATTTTTGGTTAATCGGAATGAAAGTCGTAAATTTGCCGTATGGATTGCGATATTATCAAAGTGTTGCCGGAGTCGGTTGCCAATCAGATTGCGGCCGGCGAGGTCATTCAGCAGCCTGCGTCGGTGGTCAAGGAGCTTATCGAGAACTCTGTCGACGCCGGCGCCACCCTCATCAAGCTGTCAGTCAAGGATGGAGGGCGCACGCTGGTGCAGGTGACGGACAACGGCAAGGGTATGTCGCCCGGCGATGCCCGCCTGGCCTTCCACAAGCATGCCACCAGCAAAATCCAGCTGGCCGACGACCTGACATCGCTGCACACAATGGGCTTCCGCGGCGAGGCGCTGGCCTCGATTGTGGCTGTGGCTCAGGTGGAGATGCGCACGCGTCGCCGCGATGACGAGCTGGGCACGTGTGTGCGCTTTGCCGAGGGCAAGTTCAAGTCGTTGGAGCCGGTCCCGGCCAATCCCGGCACTGATATAATGGTGAAGAACCTGTTCTACCACCTGCCGGCGCGCCGCAAGTATCTCAAGAAGGATTCGGTGGAGTTCACCCGCATTGTCCAGGAGTTCGAGAAGCTGGCGCTGGTCAATCCCGATGTCGAGTTCATGCTGTACAACAACGACGTGCTGGTGCATCAGCTTATGCGCGGCACGCTCAAGCAGCGCATCACCGCGCTGTACGGCAAGGCCATTGACGGGCAGATTATCCCCGTAGGCACAGAGACGCCGGTGGTGAAGATATCCGGTTTTGTGGGCCTGCCGCAGCACGCCCGACGCCGCAAGCCGCCGCAGTTCTTCTTTGTCAACGGTCGCAACATGGAGCATCCTTACTTCCGCAAGGCCGTGCTGAACTGCTATGCCGAGCTGATATCGCCGGATGTGCAGCCTATCTACTTCCTTGATTTCCAGGTGGACCCGTCGACAATCGATGTCAACATACATCCGCAGAAGCATGAGATAAAGTTTGAGCACGAGCAGACTATCTGGCAGATTCTTTCGGCCGCCGTGCGTCAGGCGCTGGGCAAGGTCAACGCCGCCGGCGCCATCGACTTTGACGCCGACCAGTCGCCGGACATCCCCGTGTTCATCCCTGACCGCACCCAGTCCATGCCGGATATCGCCACGGACGAGACTTATAATCCCTTTGACGATATATCGCTGTCGGCCCCGCGGAGCAAGAGCCCGGCGGATACGCCCGCCGCGTCCATGCCGTCGCGCCTGACGGGCCGCTCGGCCGTTCCGCGCGACTGGGACAAGCTCTATGCCAACTTCGAGGCCAAGCTGGACGCTCCCTCATCGGCCGCACCGGCTGCCGCAGCCGGACCGGCTCAGTCAGCCCTATCGGTGGCTGCACCTGAACCTGCCTCCGCCCAACCCGCGCTGATTGACGACGGTGCCGACAGCCCGCACACCTTCCTGACTCTGCACAACAAATATGTGGTGGTGAGCGCCCGCAACGGCCTGTTGGTAATCGACCGCCGCCGCGCGCACATCCGCGTGCTGTTCGAGAAGTTTCTGGAGCAGCTGCGCGCCGGCACCATCAACTCGCAGAAACTGATTTTCCCGGAGATGATTACCCTGACCCCGGCGCAGAATTCCATCCTGTCGACGGTGGAACCTATGCTGAGCCGGCTGGGATTCGACATATCGTTCCTGGGCGACGGCACGTGGTCTATCATCAGCGTGCCTGCCATCCAGAGCCGGATATCGCCTGTGGAGACACTTACGCGCATCATCGCGGACATAGACGAGAACGGCCAGGCGCCTGACGATGCCATCATCGAGCCGGCGGCGCTCAATCTGGCCCGCGCGGCCGCCATCGCCCCCGGCATGCAACTGACCGAGCCTGAGACCGAGTCAATCATCGACCGACTGTTCCGTTCGCCTCAGCCGGATTACACCCCGGACGGGCTCAAGATCATTGCGACAATTCCCAACGACCAACTGACCAAACTGTTCATATGATGTCAGGCCGCGCATACAGCATAATCATCGCGTTGATAGTCAGTCTGCTGAGGCTCGACGCCGCGAATATCGAAATCGGCAAGCCCGAGGTCGACGCCATACTTGTGTCGCTCGACGATTCGCTGGCCCTGTCGGGCCACCATATCAATGCCCGGCAGGCCGAGATTGACCTGCTGACCGACAGCCTGCGCCGCAACGGCCTGTCGGACAGCCTGCTGTTGCGCATAGCCGACCGCTACACCTCGTTCAACAACGACTCGGCCATGCATTACATCCGCCTGGGCCTGGAGTCCGATGCCGTCAGCCGCAAACTCCCCTTCCGTCTGCGCCAGTCCATGCTGCTGCCGCTGAGCGGGTTCATGGCCACGGCGATTGACATATTCAGCTCCATTCCCGAGGATTCCGTGCCCGCAGACATGAAGTCCGACTATTACGATGCCGGTCGCCAGATGTACAGCTACATCAGTGCGTTCAGCGCGCGCGACCCCGAGTACTCAGGCCGCATGTTTCGCCGGGCCCTTGAATATCAGGAGAATTTGCTCAAATATCTGCCCGCGGGGTCAAAGGAATACAAGTTCAACCTGGGCGAATACTACTTCTATCAGGGTGAGCGGGGCAAGGCCCGCGCCATCCTTGAGGAAGTGGTGCGCGAGCTGCCTGCCGACAGCAATCTGCGGGCGCGCGCGGCACACCATCTGTCGGCCATAGCGTCGTCGGCCGGCGATGCCGACGGCTACACCTACTATTTAGCTATGTCAGCCCTGGCCGATGCCGCCACCGCCACGCGCGAGGTAGCCTCGCTGCAGGAGCTTGGCAATCACCTGTACAGCCTGGGCGATGTGAACCGCGCCTATGACTATCTGAACCGTGCCCTGGCCAACGCCGTTGAGTGCGGCGCGCCCATGCGCATGATTGAGTCGGTGAACTCGCTGCCCATCATCGAGCGGGCCAAGACCGAACAGATCAACGACAAGCAGCGCACCATCTTTACAATCATGGCCGTGATGGCGCTCCTGGTGGTGGGGCTTGTCATCATGATATTCCTGCTGCGCCGCGAGATGCGCAACATGCAGCGTCTGCAGGAGAAGCTCCGCGCCGCCAACACCACCAAGGAAGTCTACATCAGCCAGTTCCTGAACCTGTGCAGCATATACATGGACAAGCTGAACCAGTTCTGCAAGATTGCCAACCGCAAGATTGCCGCCGGAAAGGTCGACGAGCTTTTCCGCCTGACCAAGTCCGGCAAGTTCATCGAGGAGCAGAGTGCGGAATTCTATCAGACCTTCGATAACGCCTTCCTGCACCTCTACCCCGACTTTGTCAGCAAGGTCAACGCCCTGCTGCGTCCCGACGCTCAGATTGAGCTGCGCGAGGGCGAGAAACTGAACACCGACCTGCGCATCCTGGCCTTCATGCGTCTGGGCATCGAGGAGAGCTCGCGCATAGCCCAGGTGCTCAACTATTCGCTCAATACCATCTATGCCTACCGCAACCGCACCAAAGGACGCGCCATAAACCGCGACACCTTTGAGCAGGACGTCATGAAAATCCCCTCGGACATTTAGATATCGGCTTATATTTTGCTCATTGATACACATTTATAAGTAGCTGTATGTCAATGATATATGTAAATATCAGATTATAAACCGTTTATAATGACCCTATAACATGCAAACTTTTCGGCGAAATGTTTGTAACTTTGCACCACGAAACACAGAAGATCATTTCAGTTTTAGGGTTAGTATAGATTGTTAATATTTATCGGCTGATGCTCGCGCATCATAGCCTAAACAAAATGTGTTTTATGTTAGTTATGTAATTGTTTTAAGTCATTAGAACGCAAGCGGATGCTCTCGTGAGAAAGCGTCCGTTTTTGTTTCCCGCCGGTCGGATTTCCGTAAAATGTCTTTTATAGTGTGAAAATTCAGTAAATTATCTCAAAATCATATGCGGCGGGCGCTTAATTCCGTCCGATTTTTATACTTTTGCGGTGATTGTTACATTTCTAACCCTATACTGCCTTTTGCTATGAAACAGATCCGTTACGATTCGCGTGTGTCCATGGTGCTCGTTTTCGCATCATTGTTGCTGTGCTTGATGTGCCTGATGCTGATTATGTGGTTTAAGACCGGCGAGGAAGCCAGTGTGGGAATCTTTTCGCTGGCTGTCACATTGATAGGTACAATGTTCATTGCCATCGAGCTTAAAAACAGCCAGAATGTGACCTGCAGCGACATGCTGATTGACCTCAACAATTACTTCCATGATTCGGACCGCCTGATGAAGGTCTATGAGGCTCTTGAAGAAAATGCCGTGCATCCTGACGATACCGAGCGCATCTGGCGCGATGTCAAGGGCGTCGAGGTGGCCCAGTACTGCACATTCTTTGAGAATCTTTATCTGCTGTACCGCCATCATATCGCTGAGATTGAGGACCTTGACGACTTGTTCGGCTACCGCTTTTTCATCTTTATGAATAATCCGTACATCCAGGAGAACTATATACTGCCCACATCTTCGTCGTACGTTCAGATTTTTGAACTCTACACGGCCTGGCTGGAGTACCGCGAGAAGATTTTCAACAGCGAGACCGGCTGCGGGCGCCGAATCCCCGGCTACGAATACCATTTTCCGGTCGATTATCTGAAACGCAAGTTGTACATGTACGATATCAGTACCTGTGAGGTTGCCGCGCCGCAGACGTACACCTGCAAGGGCGAGGCATTTACGGTACGTCCGCTGAAGTTTGAAGATATGAGCGCGGTGGTACGTCTGCAGGACGAGGTGGTCCGTGCGCTCCCGGATTCGAGTCTGTTCTTCCCCCTTATGCGCGATGAGCTGCTTGAGTCCATGCACCTGGATATACTTGAGGGCGTCTTCGCATCGGCCGGCCGCCTGGTGGCCTTCGATCTTCTTGTGAAGTGCCGGCCCGGCGACCGCAATCTGGCTTCTTCCATCAAATCCGACCCGGCCGATACAATGACCTTTGATGTCGTGGCTGTCGACCCGGCATGGCGTGGCTACGGTTTCCACCGCATGTTCATCAACCGGGCCATAGGCGCGATGCCCACAGCCAAGGCAGCACGCATACTGGCCACCGTTGCGCCGGACAACCGTCACAGTCAGGACAATTTCACCGCCTGCGGTTTCCGTATTGTCGACACACAGACCAAATACGGCGGTCTGCTGCGCAATATCCTTGCCTATACGCCCGCCTGACAACATAAGTAGTTTACAGTCATGAATGTAGAAGATTTCAGGGAGTATTGTCTTTCTTTGCCGGGGGCGCGGGAGAATTTTCCGTGGACCGACCCCAAGTCGCAGAATCTGATGACCTTCACCGTCGGCGGCAAGTGGTTCTGCCTGCTTGACCTGGACAACAAATTCTGCAACATCAAATGCGCGCCGGACCTTGTGGCACCACTGCAGGACGAATATGAAGGCATCATCCCCGCCTGGCACATGAACAAGAAGCACTGGATAACGCTGAAGCTTGACTCCGACGTACTCGCGCCGAAAGTCCGTGAGCTTGTGCGCCGGGCCTATGACCTGATTGTGGCTGCCCTGCCCAAGGCTACGCGTCTGGAACTAAATCTGTGAATATGGTAGCACGTCTGTTTATCCTATTGTTAGTGTGCCTGTCTGCGGTGTCAACTGCGGCCGCACAGACACGGCGCACCGTCGTGGCCGATTCCGTGACGCGGCATCCGCTGCCCAGCGCGGCTGTGTTTGACCGCGACGGCAACGTGCTGGGAATGACCGACAACCGGGGCCGTTTGCCATACATCTCCGCCGACGATTTCCCCGTCACACTGCGCTATCTCGGCTTCCACGAGCGCACCGTCGGCGCCCTGACCGCCGATACGGTATTCATGACCGAATCCACCACAGAGCTGCCTGAATTTCAGGTGGAAACACGCCAGCACAAGGTGCTCCACGTCTTAGCCTACGTGCGCGAATACTCCACACTGAGTTCATACACCGACACCGTCTTCATGTTCCGCGAGAAGATGGTGGATTTCATGCTCACACCCGACCCGAAAGTACGCTTTCAGGGCTGGCGTCTGCCGCGCGTCATCAAGAGCGACTCCTACTACAGATTTACCAACGCGCAGGGCCTGGACAGCGTCAGCAGCCGTTGCAACAACCACTTCTCGTGGTCCGACTGGATAGGCCTTGTGCCGTCGCCCGCAATGCCCGGACCGGTGCGTCGGGCCGAATTCGCCGCCGATACCGTCTTCGGCAAATACAGTCCCACCGAAATATGGACGCGCCGCAACGACCGCGTGACCGTGGATGTCAACGTGTTGGCCGACACAACCAGCCGCAAGTGGGTGCCCAACCTCTCGGCCTTCTTCAAGAAGCACCTCGATTTCGAGAATTTCCGGGTGCGCTATAACTACGACGGCGTGGCGGACGATTCCATCGCCATGACGGACCTCTCGGCCTATTCCTTCTCCATTGAATCCGATGGCCGCGGCCGCGAGATGTTCAAGTTCAACCGTCAGGACGAGCCCGTCTACGTCAGCACCTTCGGCGAGGTCTACATCCTTGACAAAGAGTATATAACGGTCAAGGAAGCCAAGAAGTGGAAGAACCGTAAATTCGAGACCGAGAACCTGGAGATAATCGTGCCTGCCGAGGCGCCGGAGCTGACGCCATCGGTCCGCGAGCTCGCCGCGCGGGTCAACGCCATAAACCACATAGACGTGCGGACCGACCTTGCCCCCGACCGCCGACTGATAGGCCGCCGCGTCAAGGTGCAGAATATCGGCGAGCGGGCTTTCTCCCTGTTGAAGCAACTCACCGGCATCACCGCCATCCGCGCCCACCGCAGCTGGAACAAAAGCTGGAAAACCTTCCGCGACGACCGCAAATCCCGCAACCGCCAGTAGCCCGCGCCCGGGGCCTTTACCAAATGCTGTCTTAACGACTAAACATAACAATTGCAGGTCCCGCCGGGGCCTGCAATTGTTATGTGTCTTGAAGTTGGATTGCTGCTACAGATTGAGGTAGGTTTTCAGGGCCTCGACGTATTCTTCAAAGGCTTTTCTGCCTTCCGTGGTGATGGAGCAGGTGGTTCTGGGGCGCTTTCCCGACATACCTTTTTCGACAGAAATATAGCCTGCTGATGAAAGTTTGTCAAGTTGAACGCTGAGGTTTCCGGCAGTCGATTCGGTTTTCTCTTTGAGATAGACGAAATCAGCTTCCTCCACATTCATCAGAATGGAAATAACGGCAAGCCGGAGTTGCGAGTGCAGAAGCGGATTCAGCTCTTTCATGCGTTTTTGCGTGCTTTATGGTTGAGGATGTGTCCGGGTACTATCATCATTGCCACGAATGAGATGATAAACAGGGGCATGAACCAAGAAGTATACAGCGCAACATGGCCGGCGATGCAAGCCAACGTGAACAGGCCTGCACACAGACCTGTCGCGCCTCCGATAATCAGACATTTTTCCTTGACGACAATCCCTGATGCAATTTCGGCGAAAGGAACGATTATCAACGCGATTGCGAACATCATTGACCATGCGTCTTTACCTCCTGCAAGCAAAAATGCGAGGCAGATAAATGTAGCGGCAATTGCACTGTAACCGACAGTAGACCATATGCGGGATGTCACGATGTCAGAATAGTTTTTGACACCTTTTTCGCGTTGCATTTTCTTGTCCATTATTGGAGTCAATGTGCCTCCGATAATCCAGAGCAGGAACCATAGCCAGTTCCATACCGGATTATGAGTGGATGCGATAAGCACCCATATAAGTGCCGAAAGGCCTACTGTCAGGTATCCCCACATAAGCAGGATGCGGCCATCGCCGATGTAGCGTTGTTTGGTGCGGGCGATCATCGAAGTTATCACTTCGAGGCTCTCTTTTTCAGTGATTTTTTTATCTTCCATTGTTGTTGGAAATTGAGGGTTTGTACTTGGTTTATATTATAAACCATTCGATTCTGAAAAAAGAGCGGTCGCGCGATTCCGCTCTTGCTTCGGATGCAAAGTTAATATGGTTTACGTTATAAACCAAATATTTTGAGGGAAATTTTTCATATGGGTATAAAAAACGCCGGCGGGGAGGTCCGAGGGCACTGAAAAAGTCCCTTTATAGACTGGGTTCATAAAAAAAACGGCACATAACAAGTGAAAATGCTTGGCTAT
>CANQZK010000059.1 GCA_947628285.1 uncultured Muribaculaceae bacterium | reverse complement strand
GGGCGTGAGCTTCTGCGTCAGCGACACCCTGCCGGGCTACTACTGCCTGCCGCGCGGGTCACGCATCGGCGTGCGGCACATCATGCGCCTGGACACCCTGCAGGATATCGAGCAGATAGGCATAACGCTGGTGCCCTGAACATGCAGCCCCCGGCAAGGGTTATAAATTAGGTCAGAAGGTCAGACAAGTCAGACAGGTCAGACAAGTCAGACAGGTCAGACCCTAAAAATTTTATCAAGGATTATGGAACTTAAGTTTGAAGAAGAACTTCTTGTCATACCGGGCGCGGAATCTCAGCTGCGCCTGCACCGCATAGCCGACGAGCTGTCGCGCCGGGACATCGACGCCGTGCTCATATCCGACCACGCCAACCTTTTCTACGTCACCGGCCGCATCTTCTGCGGATGGGCGCTGGTTTGGGCCGACGGCTCGGCCGAATACTTTGTGCGCCGCCCCTCCACGCTGCACGGCGACGGCCTGCACCGCATCCGCAAGGTTGAGGAGCTGCCCGGCTGCCTGTCGCACCGTCCCGCACGTCTGGGCCTGGAGCTGGACCTGATATCATGGTCGGCCGCCGAGCGCATACGCGCCGCCTTCGGCGAGGGCGTGGAGATAGTCAACGCCTCCGCCGCCATGCGCGCCGTCCGCTCCGTCAAGACTGTCATGCAGATTGACCTCATGGCCGAGTCCGGCATCAAGCAGACAATGGTCTACAACGGCATAGCCAAGCTGTACCGCGAGGGCATGAGCGACATAGAGCTGCAGATAGAGATTGAGCGCTCGCTGCGTCTGCACGGCTGTCTGGGCAAATTCCCCGTCAGCGGCCCCGATATGGAGATTTTCATGGCCAACGTCCTGACGGGCGAGAACGCCGACGTGCCCTCGCCCTACGACTTCGCCATGGGGGGCGCCGGCCTGCATCCGTCGCTGCCGGTGGGCGCCGACGGCACCATAATCAAGCCTCATAACCCCGTCATGGTGGACGCCAACGGCAATTTCACAGCATATATGACCGACATGACCCGCTGTTTCTGCCTGGGCGAGCCCCCGGCCGAGGCCGCGCGGCTCAATACCCTCTCGGCCGACATCTGCCGCGCCGTATCCGAGGCCGCCCGCCCCGGCACGGCCGCCAAGGACCTCTACGAGTTGGCCTTAGGCATGGCCACAGACGCCGGCGCTGCCGACTACTTCATGGGCCACCGCTATCACGCCGGCTTTGTGGGTCACGGCGTCGGAATAGAAATCAATGAGGGACCCGTGCTGGCGCCGCGCTCGCGCGACATCATTCAGGAGGGCAACACCATAGCCCTCGAGCCCAAGTTTGTCGTTCCCGGTCTAGGAGCCGTGGGCGTCGAGAACACCTATGCCGTCACCGCCGACGGCCCGCGCCTGCTCACCCTCTCGCCCCAGAATATAGTCCAATTCGATTAACCCCCGCCGCCCCGCTATGAATTTCAAGGATCGTCTCAACGACCGCGTGTTCAGGCTGGTAGGGCAGGCCGCCGAGAACCTGGACCGCCCGTGCTATGTGGTGGGCGGATTTGTCCGCGACCTCATCATAGGCCGGCATTGCAAGGACATCGACTTCGTCACCGTCGGCTCCGGCATAGAGCTGGCTCATGCCGTGGCGCCCCTGATTCACCGCAACGCCAAGGTGACCGTGTTTCGCACCTACGGCACGGCGCGCATCAACGCCGGGCCGCTGGAGCTCGAATTCGTGGGCGCCCGCCGCGAGTCCTACCGCCGCGAATCGCGCAACCCCATTGTGGAGGACGGCACCCTGGACGACGACCTGGCACGCCGCGACTTCACTATCAACGCCATGGCCATAGCCGTCCACCCCGCCGAATTCGGTGCCCTGGTGGACCGTTACGACGGCCTTGGCGACATAGAACGCCGCATAATCCGCACGCCGCTGGACCCCGACATCACCTTCAGCGACGACCCCCTGCGCATGATGCGTGCCATACGCTTCGCCACCCAGCTTGACTTTGACATCTACCCCGAAACCCTGGAGGCCATCGCCCGCAACGCCGAGCGCATCAAGATAATCACCGCCGAGCGCATCAGGGACGAGCTGAGCAAAATCATGCTTGCCGCCCGCCCCTCGCGCGGCTGGGAACTGCTGATGCAGACCGGCCTGTTGGGCTACATCCTGCCCGAACTGGACGCCCTGCGCGGCGTCGAGGTGGTCAACGGCTGCGGACATAAGGACAATTTCTACCACACCCTGACCGTGCTTGACACCGTGGCCTCCCGCAGCGACAATGAGTGGCTGCGCTGGGCCGCCCTGCTGCATGACATAGCCAAGCCCGTCACCAAGCGCTACGAACCCGGCACGGGCTGGACCTTCCACAACCACAACTTCATAGGCGGCAAGATGGTGCCCCGCATCTTCAGGCGCCTGCGTCTGCCCTTAGGCCCGGAAATGAAGTACGTCCAGAAGCTTGTCGAGCTGCACATGCGCCCCATCGCCTTAGTTGAGGACGAGGTCACCGACAGCGCCGTGCGCCGCCTGATGAACTATGCCGAGGACGACCTCCCCGACCTCATGCTCCTGGCCCGCGCCGACATCACCAGCAAGAACGAGGCCAAGAAGAAGCGCTTCCTGGCCAACTTTGACCTCGTGGAGACCAAATTCGCCGAAATCCGCGTCAAGGACGCCGAACGCATGCGCAAGAACCCCGTGGACGGCACCGAAATCATGCACATCTTCGGCCTGCAGCAGAGCCCCGTGGTGGGCTACTTTGCCAAGAACCTCAAACAGGCCATCAAGGACTGCGAGATTGAGGACACCCGCGAGGCCTCGCTGGCCTATCTGCTCGAACTGGCCGCCCGTGCCGGCATCCCCGTGGTCAATCCGCCCGAGCCCTGACCCGCCTGCGCCCGATTTTCGATTTTTTTGTCGGGACGCAGGTTTTTGAAACAATTTTTGTATCTTTGCGTCTTATAGTATATGACGGCTGACGACCAACTGAACGGACTGACGCTGAGCGACGCCCAGCGCATTGTCGACCACTGGATTACCACGGTGGGCGTCCGCTACTTCTCGCCCCTGACCAATATGGCCGTGCTGGCCGAGGAAACGGGCGAGGTGGCGCGCATCATGGCCCGGCGCTTCGGCGACCAGTCGTTCAAGCCCGGCGAGAAGGACGACCTTGGCGATGAGTTGGCCGACCTCCTGTGGGTGGTCATGGCCATAGCCAATCAGACGGGCGTGGACCTGACCGAGGCCTTCCGCCGCAACCTGCGCAAGAAATCCGAGCGTGACGCACATCGCCACGCCGACAACCCTAAATTGAAATCTTAACCCGAAAACTTCTAAAACACATTATTATGGCTGACAAATACAATGACGCTATAGCCCGCAGCACTGTCGTTACCGACGATGCAGCCGTGGCTGCCGCCGTCAAAAAGATTCTTGACGAGCACTTTGCCGAAAACAATAATCAGGACGTCTACAAGTTCCTGTTCAATACCATAGACCTCACCACGCTGAAGGCAACCGACTCGCCTCAGTCCGTGGCCGCATTCACCGAGCGCGTCAACGCCTTTGATGAGGAATACCCCATGCTGAACAATGTGGCCGCCATCTGTGTCTATCCCAACTTTGCCCAGGTGGTGCGCACGGTGCTGGATGTATCGAGCGTGGATATAGCCTGCGTGAGCGGCGGTTTCCCGTCGTCGCAGACTTTCCCCGAGGTGAAGATTGCCGAGACGGCTCTGGCCGTCGAGGGCGGTGCCGACGAGATTGACATCGTGCTCAACGTGGGCAACTTCCTGGACGGTGACTATGAGGCCGTGTGCGACGAGATTGCCGAGCAGAAGGAGGCAGTCCGCGACGGCCGCCTGAAGGTCATCCTGGAGACGGGCGCCCTGAAGACAGCCGAGCGCATCCGCGCCGCCTCGATTCTGGCACTGTACTCCGGCGCCGACTTCCTCAAGACCTCCACCGGCAAGGAATTTCCCGGTGCGTCGCTTGAGGCCGCCTACGTTATGTGCCAATGCATCAAGGAGTATTGGCAGGCCACCGGCATCAAGGTTGGCTTCAAGGCCGCCGGCGGTGTGTCGACAACTGAGGAGGCTGTCAAGTATTACACCCTGGTCAAGGAGGTTCTGGGCGAGGAGTGGCTGTCAAACGAGTGGTTCCGTCTCGGTGCCTCGCGTCTGGCCAACAACCTTCTGTCCGACATCCTGGGTCAAGAGACTAAATTTTTCTGAACCTTATATAATTAATGAAAATCTGGATTTATCTTAACGGCATACAGCAGGGTCCGTATGACCTGAACCAGCTGACGCAACTGCCCATCGGACCGGATACGCCGGTGTGGTACGACGGCCTGTCCGAATGGATGACGGCATCGACCGCACCGGCCACGGCGCATTTGTTCGCCGGCCAAAATCCGGGCGGCGGTCCCGGTTCCGGCCCGCAGCCGGGCTACGGCCCGCAGCCGGGTTCCGGTCCCGGCCAGGCCTACGGTCCGCAGCCGGGGTATGGCCCTCAGCCGGGTTACGGCCCGCAGCAGCCCTACGGTCAGTACTACGCCGGCCAGCAGGCCTATGGTCCCGGCCAGCCCGTGCAGGCGCCTCCGCGCCCCAGCACCTACCTGGTGTGGTCCATCATTCTGACCATCCTGTGCTGTACGCCGCTGTCCATCGCCGCCATCGTAACCGGTGCAATCACTAATTCACGCTACAACTCCGGCGACTATGCCGGGGCGCAGAGCATGTCGCGGACCACTGAGTGGCTCGTCATACTCTCTGTTGTTCTGGCCGTTCTGGGCCTGCCGTTGACGCTCATTTGGCTGTTCTTCGGCGCGTTATAACCGTTGCGGCCATCGCCGTGGCTGCTGCCGCGGTGGTATGGCTGGCCGTGTGCGACCCCGAGACATCGCCCGCGCCCCAATGCCTGTTCTACAGGCTGACGGGTTGGCAGTGTCCAGGGTGCGGCACGCAGCGTGCCGTCCATGCCCTGCTGCACGGCCGTTTCGCCGCGGCGTGGCACTACAATGCCGCGCTGCTGCCCGCCTTGGCTGTGGCGGCGCTTTATGCCCTGAACCCGCGGCCGTTGCGGCGCTACCTGTGGTCCACGCCCGCCCTGTGGATCATCGCCGCCGCCGTAATAGCCTGGTGGATAGGGCGAAACCTAATGTAAAATTGAAAATTGAAAATTATTTCCGGCCGGTGCGTGGCGGTTAATTTCAAATTTCAAATTTTAAATTATAAATTTCATAAACATGCGCATTGACATTATAACCGTATTACCTGAGATGCTTGAGTCGCCCCTGGGGTGTTCGATTCTTAAACGCGCCGTCGACAAGGGGCTGGCGCAGATTGTGGTCCACAACCTGCGGGATTACACCACCAACAAGCATCGCAAGGTTGACGATTATCCCTTTGGCGGCGAGGCCGGTATGGTGATGCAGGTCGAGCCGGTGGACCGCTGTATAGCCGCCCTCAAGGCCGAGCGCGACTACGACGAGGTGATCTTCACCGCGCCCGACGGCGAGACATTCAATCAGCGCATGGCCAACAGCCTGTCCATGCTGGACAACATCATCATATTGTGCGGGCATTACAAGGGCGTGGACTACCGCATCCGCGAGCATCTGGTGACGCGCGAGATTTCCATAGGCGACTATGTGCTGACCGGCGGCGAGCTGCCGGCGGCCATCATCACCGACGCCATAGTGCGCCTGCTGCCCGGTGCCATCGGCGACGAGCAGAGCGCCCTGACCGACTCCTTCCAGGACAATCTGCTGGAGCCGCCCATCTACACCCGTCCGGCCGAGTACAACGGCTGGCGCGTGCCTGACATCCTGCTGTCCGGCCACGAGGCGCGCATAGCCGAGTGGAAGCATCAGCAGGCCCTGGAGCGCACCCGCCGCCTCCGCCCCGACCTGCTGCAGGACTGACCCGCTGGGCAATAACGGGCTTAACGGGGATAAATCAAGTTTAATCAGGATTTAACATGATTAATCTTGATTTAGCCTGATTAATCTTGATTTAGCCTGAGGAATCTTGATTAATCCTGATTTATCATGTTAAATCTCGGTTATTCCCGTTAAATTTTACGAAAATATTTTGTAACTTTGCCCTGCAACTCCAAACCACCGCAAACACAATGAATTACAGCATTCTTGATTTTCTGGGCCTTCTCGGTGCCGTCGGTTTGTTCCTGTATGGCATGAAAGTAATGAGTGAAGGCTTGCAGAAAGCGGCCGGCGACCGTATGCGCAACATACTGTCGGCCATGACCCGCAACCGGTTCACCGGCTTGCTCACCGGCTGCGCCATCACCGCCCTGATTCAGAGTTCGTCCGCATCGACCGTCATGGTCGTCAGCTTTGTTAACGCCGGCCTTATGTCGCTGGCCCAGTCAATGGCCGTAATATTCGGCGCCAACGTGGGTACGACGTTCACGGCGTGGATCATAGCCCTTTTCGGGTTCAAGGTCGACATTTCCGTTGTCATTCTGCCCCTGATAGGCCTGGCAGTGGTGCTGCTGCTGACCAACAAGAGCAAGGCCAAGAGCATAGGCGAGTTCCTGATAGGTTTCTCGTTCATGTTTATGGGTCTTAATCTGATATCGACGCATGTGCCTGATTTGCAGGCTAATCCAGGTATGTTCGAGGTCCTGCGCGAGTATGCCTCGATGGGTATAGCGTCCATCCTGCTGTTCGCCTTTGTGGGTCTGGTCATCACGGCCATCATCCAGTCGTCGGCGGCCACATTCACCATTGTGCTGATCATGTGTTCCAAGGGCTGGATTACCTTCGACCTTGCCTGTGCCGTGATTCTAGGCTCGAACATCGGTACGACCATCACCCCGCTGTTGGCCTCGCTGAGCGGTAATATCGGCGCCAAGCGCACCGCCATGGGCCACCTGCTGTTCAACCTCCTGGGTACGCTGTGGTGCATCTGCATATTTGTACCTTTCGCCGAGTTCAATGCCTGGCTCACCGAAGCTATCGGTCAGGGCGACCCCGAGGCACTCTACGGTTTTGTGAACACCATCGAGCAGACCGACCCCGAGGTATACGACCATCTGTTTGACAACTCGCTGCCCGCCGGCCACGACGTGATCCGCAAGGTGGCAGTCATGCAGAGCAGTGTATCGTTCGGTCTGTCCATATTCCATACCACATTCAATATTGTGAACGTGCTGGTGATGATATGGCTAACCAATGTCTACGTGAAGATTGTGGACTGGCTGCTGCCCAGCAAGCACCGCGAGGACGAGGACTTCACGCTCAAGTTCATCTCCGGCGGTCTGCTCAACGCCTCCGAGCTCAACATCACCCAGGCCGAGAAGGAGATGGTGGTATACGCCGAGCGCGTGGGTCGCATGATAGGCATGGCGCATACGCTGATACACACCAAGGAGAAGAGCGAGGATTTTACCCAGCTCTATTCGCGGCTTGAGAAGTACGAGGACATATCCGACCGCATGGAACTGGAGATAGCCCGCTATCTGAACAGATGCGCCGAAGGCCGCCTGTCAAACGAGGGCAAGCTGCGCATCGCCGCCATGTTAGGCATCATCAGCGAGATAGAGAGCATAGCCGACTGCTGCATGGGCGTGGGCAAGATTCTGAACCGCAAGATAGAGAGTGGCGCCGAGTTCACCGAGTCTATCTACCAGCAGATCGACACCATGTACAAGTACGTGGACGATGCCATGGCCATGATGATAGCCGAGCTGAAGGACGTCGAGAACATAGGCGAGCGCCCGCTCATCGACTCCTACAACAAGGAACGCGAAATCAACAACATGCGCAACACCCTTCGCTCAGCCAACATCGCCAACATCAACTCAGGCAAGTACGAGTATCAGGCCGGTATCTACTACATGGATATCATCAGCGACCTGGAGCGCACCGGCGACTATATCATCAACGTGGTGGATACCATCCGCTCAAGCTTCCGCCGCCACAGCGCCACCGTCTGACGTTTTTCTGCCGCACGGAACCCTTTACACGATCCGTCCACCCCGCATGAGGGCGCACGGGCCGTGTTTTATTAAAGTTCAGTGACAAAATGAACAAACAAGGGTTACAACTATTGCACAATTCTCAAATGTCCCGTATATTTGTGTTGTTCAAATACTAAAGCACACAAAAAGATAATTCATTACATGTTTTCACAGGCATCATTGGGCAATATTATGGTGGTTGACGCTGACGTCAGCGTCAGTGACCTTCTGCGGCTCAACCTGCGCAGTGAAGGCTATAATGTAATGGTATGCGACACGCCGGAGGATGTCGATTTCGCCGACCTTGAGAAGATTCACCTCATCATAGCCGACGGCGGCGAGGAAGGTCTGGAATTCATCAGCGACGTAAAGTCAACCCCCGCCGGCCCGTCAATCGGAGTCATCTACTGCTCGTCAATTGACAACGAGCGCCTGCTCATCGACGCCCTGGACGCCGGCGCCGACGATGTTCTGCGCAAGCCCTTCTCGCTGCGCGAGATGATAGCCCGCGTGCGCGCGGTGATGCGCCGTCGCGGCCGCGGCACGGCTCCCGCATCGACAGGCGTACTTACGTTCCGCCAGATGCACGTCAACCTCGAGAAGAAGTCCGTGACCATCGCCGGCGAGCCCGTAGTGCTCTCCAACACCGAATTCGCCATCCTGGAGCTGCTGCTGCGCAATGCCAACACCTATACTCCGCGCATCGAGATTTTCAAATCAGTGTGGCGCGATGCCACCGGCTCAAACGAGCGCATCGTCGACACCAACATATCGCGCCTGCGCCGCAAGTTGGGCGAGCTGGGCACGTCCATCGTAAACCGCAGCGGTCTGGGGTATATGATGGCCGAATAAATCGCGTTTTTCCGTTATCTTTCCGTAAATGCCCGTCCGGCTGTCAGCCGAACAGGCCCATGTCCACGCCGTCGCGCTTGGAGCCCAGATGTTCGCAGGCCAGCGGGGTGACCTGGCGTCCGCGCGGGGTGCGGCGCAGAAAACCCTCCTTTATAAGATATGGTTCGTAGACTTCCTCGATGGTGCCGGGGTCCTCGCCCAGTGCGGTGGCGATGGTGCTCAGGCCCACGGGGCCGCCGTGGAATTTGTTGATTATGGTGTTGAGAATCTTGTTGTCCACCTCGTCCAGGCCGTAGCGGTCAATGTTGAGCGCTTCCAGGGCGTAACGGGCTATCTCGCGGTCGATTGTACCGGAGCCCTTGACCTGGGCGAAGTCGCGCACGCGGCGCAGCAGCGAGTTGGCTATACGGGGTGTGCCGCGCGAGCGCATGGCAATCTCGTCGGCGGCATCGGAGGTGATGGGCACTTTGAGCAGGGCGGCGCTGCGGCGTATGATGCGGCGCAGGATGCGGATATCGTAGTATTCCAGATGGCAGTTGATGCCGAAACGCGCGCGCAGGGGCGACGTGAGCAGGCCGGAGCGGGTGGTGGCGCCCACCAGCGTGAACGGGTTGAGGCCTATCTGCACCGAGCGGGCTCCGGGGCCCTTGTCAATCATTATGTCTATGCGGTAGTCCTCCATGGCGGAGTAGAGGTACTCCTCGACCACGCGGGACAGACGGTGAATCTCGTCGATGAAAAGGACGTCGTGCGGTTCCAGGGACGTGAGGATGCCGGCCAGGTCGCCGGGTTTGTCCAGTACGGGGCCGGATGTCACCTTGAAGCCCACTCCCAATTCGTTGGCGATGATTCCGGCCAGGGTGGTCTTGCCCAGGCCGGGAGGGCCGTAGAGCAGGATGTGGTCCAGGGCTTCGCCGCGCATGCGGGCGGCGGCCACGAACACGCGCAGGTTCTCCACAATCTTCTCCTGGCCGTTGAAATCATTGAACGCATCGGGGCGCAAGGCCTTCTCGATGTCGTTGTTTTCGGGGCTGTCGGGCGTCCGGGCTTGGTCGTGTATATCGAATTCTTCGCTCATCAGGCGTTGTCGTCGTGTCGGTTTAATTTTTTAAGTACTTTTTCGACGATTACGTCGGGTTTGATTCCGGTCAGGCACATGTAGTCGCCTCGGTGGCAGGGCTTGTTGCCGAACACCGAGCAGGGGCGGCATGTCATGGGCAGCTGAATCATGTCGGCCTCGCTCTGACGCCAGCCCTTGAAGCCGCAGTAGGGATGGGTGGCGCCCCATATGCTGACTACCGGGGTGCCGGCTATCGAGGCCAGGTGCATGTTGGCCGAGTCCATGGTGAGCATGGCGTCGAAGTGGTTGAACAGTGCCAACTCGGCGGCGAAACCGTAGCGCTGTCCGGCCAGCGAGTGCACGTTGGGGTGATGCGCGGCCCAGGAGGCGGTGATTTCGGCTTCCTTGCCCCCGCCGCCCAGCAGGAATATGTCCGTGTCAGGCTCGGCGGCCAGACGGTTCACCACCTCCATCATCATGTCCGGCGGATAAATCTTGCCGGTGTGGGCCGCAAAGGGCGCGATGCCCACCCAGCGGCGTCCGGCCGGTTTGGGGGCGGTGATTTTGGCGAACAGAGCCGGGTCGGCCGTGGCGCGGCCGCCGAACAGACCGTCGAAACGCTCGGTCAGGGGCAGGCCGGCCTTGAAGAAGGCCTCGCGGTAGCGCGAGCGCTGCGACGTCAGCGGCAGCATGACTTTGTTGCGGCGGCGCGTCAGGGCGCGTTTGTGTGAGCGGCCTTTGTTGAGACGGCTCACACGGATGCCTTTCAGCCGGCACACCAGTCCCATCACGCGGGTGCGCAGCACATCGTGCAGGTCCACGAAGGCGTCGAAGCGGTACTCGCGGTGCAGCTCGTCCACCAGCCGGTACAGGCCGGCGGCCCCGGCATAGCGGTCGTTGATGTCGGCGCCGATGACGGTGAGGTTGCGCGGCGCGTTGACGAACATCGACGTCATGGCCGGGCGCGTCACCAGCACGAATTGCACATCCGGGTAGCAGCGGCAGGCGCTGTAGACCACCGGGATGGTCATGGCCACATCGCCGAAGGCCGAGAAGCGCGCTATCAGCACGCTCAGCAGCCCGCGGGTGTTGTCGGCCGACGGCAATTTACTTGGCGCCATACAGCACGGGGTTGGTGTCGGCGTCGTTGTACATCTTCATCTGGCGGTAAACCTTCATGTACTTGCGGCCGGCGGCGATATCGTCCAGCAGGGTATCGATGGCGCCCGAGAGGTCCGTGCGCTGCTGCAGCAGGATGTCCAGCTTGCCGGCGCAGCGGGCGCGGTGCTCGGCCGAGGCGTCGGTGCGGTTGGCCTCGATGGCCATGTGGTATATCTTCAGGGCCAGGATGGAGAGGCGGTCAAGCGCCCAGGCCGGAGTCTCGGTGTTGATGGTGGCGTCGGGCAGGACAGTCACCGAGGCGTATTTGTCGCGGAACAGGCTGTCCAGCTCCTCGACCATATCGGTACGTTCCTGGTTGGAGCGGTCGATGCGGCGTTTGAGCTCGATAGCGGCTTCGGGACGGATGGCCGGGTCGCGTATGATATCCTCCATGTGCCACTGGCGGGCGTCGATGAGGTTCTTCTCAAACAGCACATGCTCAACAGTACCGTCGGCAAAGGGGTTGGCCACCGGCGCGTCGATATCGTCGGTAATATGATAAGCCTCGACACAGCGGTCGAAAATCTCATTGCATTTCTGTGAAAAAGTCATATCTCTCTTATATAAATTATGCAAAGATAATTTAAAAATCGCCGAAAAGCAAACCGGAACGGTGAACCTCACAGGAAGGCCGCTACTTTTCTGATTCGGGCCAGACGCTCCATAAAAGAAGGGTCTGATTTGGCCACCTGTTTGTTGTATTCGGCCTGAAGCCGGAGCCATAAATCTGCCTCGATGCCGAGCGCGGCCTCAAACAGCAACGCGTATTCGGTGTTTATGGCGCGTTTGCCGTTGAGGACCTCATTAAGAATTGAAGCGGAAAGACCGATTTCCCCGGCAAAGGCCTTCTGGGTTATGCCGCGGTATTCAATCTCGTCCTTAACCATCTCGCCCGGATGTATGGGTACACTCGGGTTAAGGTTATTGGCTATCATTTTGGGCTCGACGCCTTCATGTCTGACTTCCATAGCGCATCATTTATAATGGTTAGACAAATCTGTTACATTGCATACTGTAAGCATCGGCTTGTCTTCGTTAAGAGTGACGGTGAATTCCACATGGTATTTGTCGTTTACTCTTATTGAGAACAGTCCGGCCTTGTCTCCGTCAAGGACCTCGTAGTTAAGTGAACGAATCGTCCACAACGACGCGATAGACGAAACCGCTTTGAGAAAGTTTATCGCCTTTTGATAGCGCCTGACAATATCCGGCTGGTATCGGTGCTTCTTATCGGAGCACTTGCCATCCTCGTACAGACTTCGGAGATACTCTTTCTCAAAGATGACTAACATTTATGCGTATTTAAAACGATGCAAAGATAATCAAAGTTTCCCAAATTCGCAAATTTGAGAATATATATTGGGTTAGTTTAAGTCAGCACCAAGGGCAACTTACCGGTTCAGCGGGTGGGGTGGAAGAGGAGTGGGGCGAAACGGGAGAGGTAGGTGCGCCAGTTGCGCCAGATGTGGCCGCCGGAGGTCTCGACATAGGTGTAGGGCCAGCCGTTGGTGTCGAGGATGTCGCGGAAGCGTTTGTTGGGCTCGTACAGGAAGTCGTCGCTGCCTATGGCTATCCAGTACAGGGCGGGGTTGCCTTGGAACTGGGTGCGCAGTTTGCCTTCGAAGTCGTTGTAGACCTCTGATTTGACGCCGTCAAAGGGGAAGATGGCGGCGGAGAAGAGGCCTATGTAGTCGAACATCTCGGGGTATTGGCGGCTGATGTGCAGGGAGTGGTAGCCGCCCATTGACAGGCCGGCTATGGCGCGGCTGTGTTTGTCGGGGCGTGTGCGCCAGTTGGTGTCCACAAAACGGACAATCTCCGGGAATGCCTGCTCAAAGGTGCCGTCCATGGTGTGGGGGAGCTGCATTGAGGGCTGTGCCAGCGAGTCGGGGCCATCGCCGGGGGCGGCGCTGCGGGCCGCCCTGGTGGAGGCGCTGGCCGAGCCGGGGGTAGACGGG
>CANQZK010000058.1 GCA_947628285.1 uncultured Muribaculaceae bacterium | reverse complement strand
CCAAAAGAATCGGCAACTTTTTCAAGCTGCCGATTCAACTTTTTTAGGGTTTTTATTATCCCGAACTCACGTTATGAAATACAGACGATGCGGACATAGCGGGGTTTTGCTTCCCGCCATTTCTTTGGGTTTATGGCATAATTTCGGCGATGTCGACGATTTCGGGACGGCTCGCGATATGCTGCTGACGGCTTTCGATAACGGCATTTGCCACTTTGACCTGGCCAATAATTACGGCCCCTCGCCGGGCAGCGCGGAGGTGACTTTCGGACGCGTACTGACTACGGAACTGGCCGCGCACCGCGACGAGCTGTTCGTATCGTCCAAGGCGGGACATGATATGTGGCCGGGCGTGTACGGGGGCAATTCGTCGCGCAAGAATCTCATAGCTTCATGCGACGCCAGCCTGCGTCGCACGGGCCTGGAGTACTTTGATGTCTTCTACAGCCATCGCTATGACGGTGTGACGCCGGTTGAGGAAACGATGCAGGCGCTCATCGATATTGTGCGCGGCGGCAAGGCGCTATATGCGGGCATTTCCAAGTATCCGCCGGAGCAGCAGCGGCAGGCCTACCGCATCCTGGCGGAGGCCAAGGTGCCCTGCCTGGTGAGCCAGTATCGCTATTCGATGTTCGATACCGCGGCGGCCCGCGACAACTTCGGCCCGGCCTGCGAGGCTGGCAGCGGCATCACGGTGTTCTCGCCTCTGGCGCAGGGTCTGCTCACCGACCGCTATCTCAACGGCATGCCGGCCGACAGCCGCGCGGCCAAGAGCACGGGCATCCTGAAGCCCGACCAGGTGACGGACGAGAAGGTTGCCCGCGCCCGCCGGCTCAACGAACTGGCAGCCCGACGGGGGCAGACGCTGGCCCAGATGGCGCTGGCGTGGATTCTGACGGACAGCCGCGTGACGTCGGTCATCATCGGCGCCTCGTCGGTGCGGCAGCTGCGGTCCAATCTCGCGGCCGTTGACAGCCCCGCCTTCACACCGGAGGAACTGGATGAAATAAACGCCATCCTGGCCGACTAACGGCAGGATGACGTAGTATCGTGGTCGGAGGCACCGACGGGGTCAGCCCAGGAGCTCGACTCCGATGCCGGGGCGGTCGGGGATGGTGACTTTGCCGTCGACGATCTTGATGCCGTCGAATATATCGTTGGCAATGAGTAGGTTGCCGTCCAGGTCAGCCCAGTCGACCATGGGCGAGAGCTGTGCGGCGGCGGTGACGGCGCATGAGGTCTCGGTCATGCAGCCCAACATCACCTTCATGCCCATGGCACGGGCCAGAATGGCCATCTGGTGGGCCTCATGCAGGCCGGTGGACTTCATGAGCTTGATGTTGATGCCGTCATAGGCCTCGGCGGCGCGGGCCACGTCGGGCAGGCGCTGCAGGAATTCGTCGGCAATGAGGGGCAGGGGCGAGCGCTCGCGCAGCCAGGCTGTTTCGGCTATCATTTCCTTGGGCATGGGCTGTTCCACGAACACGCAACCCTTGTCGGCCAGCCACTTGCACATCTCCAGGGCGGCGTGTTTGTCCTCCCAGCCCTGGTTGGCGTCCACGCAGATGGGCACGTCGGAGTGGCGGCGCAGGGCCTCGACGGTCTCCTTGTCGTGGCCCACGCCCATCTTGACTTTGACAATGCGGAAGCCCTCGGTCTCGTCGATTTTGGCCTTCATCTCGGCGGGGTCGGCGTCGTATGATATGGTGTAGGACGTATTGGGAGTCTTGTCGGGGTTGAGGCCCCAGATTTTGTACCAGGGCTGGCCCATGATCTTGCCGGTGAGGTCGTGCAGGGCGATGTCGACCGATGCCTTGGCGGCGCGGTTGTTGGGGGCGACGCTCTCCATGTATTCATGGATGTCCTCGATGCGGAAGGGGTCGGCGAACTGGCCCAGGTCCAGGCTGTTGAGGTAGTCGCACACGCTCTGAACGTTCTCGCCCAGGTAGGGGGGCATGGAGGCCTCGCCGTAGCCGGTGATGCCGTCGAATTCTATGCGTACCTGCACGCCGGGGGTGGTGGTGCGCTGGTTGCGGGCCAGGTTGAATGCGTGGCGCAGCTTGAGTTCGTAGGGCTCGAAGGAGAGGTTGAGGCGGCCGGGGCGACCTGCGGATTTGCGGGTGGCCTGTCCGAAGGCCGAGAACGATATGGGCGATGCGGCGAAAGCCAGTCCGAGGGCTGTCGTCTTGAGGAAGTTTCTGCGGTTCATCATTTTGTATTAAGGGTTTTTCATGGTTTATTATTTATGTGTAGTGTCGAAGTACCAGCCGTGGTCGCGCGCGCGGGTGATGCCCTCGGTGCCCTCATGGCCTATGATGCGGGCGGCGTGCAGGGGCGAGTAGAGATAGTCGGGCGACTGCGGGTCCAGGCTGTTGCGCTTGACGCGGCCTGACGAGTGTACGTAGCGGCCGTCGTGGTCGTAGATGCCCACGTGGGTGATGCGGCCGGTCTTGGCGCTGCCGAAGAACAGCAAGTCGCCGGCCTCGTATTCGGGCCATTTGTCGGCTTCGAGGCGCTGTCCGGTGAGGGCCTGCTGCGAGGCGTCGCGCCTCAGAATCAGGCCGTTGGCAAAGTATGATGCTTTGACCAGGCCGGAGCAGTCGATGGCCTTGGCCGACATGCCGCCCCACAGGTAGGAGATGCCTTCAAGTGCGTAGGCGGCATCGAGAATCTTCTGAGCGTCAACGGCTTGCGCGGCCCATTGGTCGATGGGCGTCAGGGCTGTGGAGTCAATCCATGCGGTGCGGCCGTCGGGCAGAATGATGTGTGTGCGGCCGTCAGCGGGGGCGGTGGCGGGGTCGACTTCGACAATGGCGCCGGGGGTGAGGTCGGTCACAACCTCGCGGGGGCTGCTGGTCTGCGGTGTGGCGAAGGCCTGAACGGTCCAGTAGGTGCCCACCACGGCGCGGCGACTGTTGCGGCGCCAGGCGTCGAACTCGGCGGGCGACTTTTCAACCACCGATGATTCCGGCACCCAGGCTATGTAGCCGTCGGGTACCTGGACGCGCCACCAGTCGCCGTCGCCCTCCAGCAGGCGCACGGGCGTGCCCATCAGTGCCTGGGTGGCCATCTCGGCGGCGTGACGTCCGGCTGTGCGCAGGGATGCCACGGGGATGCGCACCAGGCCCATGCGGTCGGCGGGGTAGACGCGCAGCGAGTCGGTGAAGCGGACGCCGGCTGCGCGCAGACGCTGCACGGTGGCGTCGTGCAGGCTCTGTTCGGAGGTGACGCCGCGCAGCACGCCGTAGGCAGCCAGTTCAACTTCGTAAACGGCCTGGCGGCGGTCCGGGGCAAGCTCGGTGCGGACGGATTCTATGATTTCAGGCGCGCCGGCGCTGAGGGTCTGAAAGGCGGCGGCCAGGGCAAGTGTGAGCAGGAGTGTGCGTGTTTTCATTTTCGGGTATCGGTGATGGGGGTTGACGAGATTACCCGGAAGCTCTTGCGCCAGCCGGGGTAGAAGATGTTGCCGCGCGAACATTCAAGCTCACCGGCCTGGAAATCGACCGTCTCGGAGCGGACAAAGCGTTTGGGCGGGTAGAGGGCATCGCACACGCCCAGGTTGGAGGCCAGGCGGTGCGAGTCCATGCCGGTGGAGTAGAACTTGCGGGCGCGGGGGTCGGACGCGTTGGGGTAGCGTCCGAATGATACGTCGACGGGCACCCAGCCCACGCCTTCAAAGTAGACTTCGGCCCAGTCGTGGTAGTTGATTTCCACGGGGTGGAGCATCCAGCCGCTTTCCCAGCGGGCGGGCACGCCCAGCGAGCGCATCAGCGAGATGTACAGCAGCGACACCTGGCCGCAGTCGCCGTGGCCGCTCTCAAGCACGTACGCGGGTATGCACTCGATGGTGCTGTATTCACGGGCGCCGGCCCAGGGGTAACGGTCGGAAATCCACTGGTATACGGCTTCACTCTGCTCGTAGGGGTCGGTCAGCGGGCCCACGATGGCGCGTGCCAGCGAGTCCATGCGCACCATGTGGGGCTCCTCGACGGCGGTATAGCGGCGGTAGAGCTCGGAGGTCTTGTCGTAGGGGCGGATGCGGGCTCGGATGCTGTCGGGGCTGAAGTACTGTCCGTAGGTGTCGAACACGGCGGTGTACTCAAAGCGGGCCGGGCTGTCCGGGGCGGTCGGGGCGGGCTGCTCAAAGTAGATGGTGTTGTGGGCCGAGCGGCCGTCGGACAGGATGTATTGCTGCGGCGAGGCGCTCAGTATGTGTATGTTGCTCTGGCGGGCGCTCTCCATGGGCAGGGGCAGCCACAGGCGCAGGGTGTCGCCGGCAAGGGCGGGGTCGTAAGGCACCACGACGCTGAAGCTGTAGGTCACGCGATGGCCGGCTCCGGCGGGGTTGGTGCCGTCGGTGGCGGCGATGACCGAGTCAACGTAGGCTATGCGGGCCTTGGACGCGCCCTTGTTGCGGCCCACGGGGCCTTCATGCAGATAGGGCGACATCAGGGCCATGTTGCCCATGGCTTTCTTGAACACGTGCAGCTCGCCGTCTGGCCCGAAGGGGTGTGTCTCAACGTATTTGAGGTCGATGTAGCGGTCCAGGGTGTCGCGGGTGAAGTCGGGATATTTCTGCCGGGCCATTTCAAGGAATTGGTCGGTAGTGTAGGGGAAGTCGGCCCGTGTGCGCGCCTCGATTGCGGCGGCCGAGTCGGCTTCGAGCCAGACGGGCGTCGATGCCGAGGCGGTCAGCGCGGCGGCGCAGAGCAGGGTTGCAAGTGTTTTACGTGGCATGGTCGGTTTATAAGGTTTGTCGGTTTATTGTGTATTCAGGTTTTTTGGAAGTAGATGTCGCCGAAGAATTCCGGGCGGTGGAAGTCGGGGCGATCCGTGAAGATGGGATTCCAGCTCAGATAATGCGGCTCCGACGTGGCCGAGGCGCATTTGTACAGGTTGCCCCTGATTTTATCGGGCAGATTGTCGGCGTCCAGACCCATGAGGTCAAGCGGGATGACGGTGAGCAGGTTCCAGGTGAACAGTCCCTCCAGCTCGCGGAATGGACGCTGCCCGCACGAGGGATAGCGGCGGATTCGGGCTAACTCATCGGCTGTCAGGCGGGTGGGGTTGGGGCGCGTCAGGCGGTGCGAGCAGTTGGCCGTGCCTATGCAGTTGAATTCAAAGTTCCAGTACTCGCCGCCCGGATGGGGCTCCAGGAAAATTTCCACGCATGAGTCGCTGCTGACGGGGCCGCCGTCGGTGTAGCACTCGGCGCGCAGGTAGTTGCAGCGCACCAGGAAGTCCACATAGATGGCCCGGGCCGAGTAGGCCGCGGCGAATGATGCCATGGGACGGTAGGGGAAGGCGTCGGGCCAGCCCACGGAGGCTATCTGGCCGCGCACGCCTTTGTCGTCCAGGCAGGCTATGATGTCGTCGGCCGTGGTCAGGGTGTCCAGGCTGTCGATGCGGGGCAGTGTTATGGATTTGCAGGTAGGAGTTTCGGGCATGGGGTGGTGTGTGTTAGCGTAGGAGGTCGTAAACGGCCATTGTGATGCCGGCCAGGGCCATCACCAGCAGCAGGCAGCCTATGATGCGGTTGACCAGCTTGAGGGCGCGGACATTGAAGCGGCGGCGCAGGCGGTTTACAAGCCATGTGACGCCGTACCACCACAGCAGCGCCCCCGCCAGAATGCAGATGTAGGCAAAGATGTAGTGGTGTATGCCGTAGTCGGGCAGGATGAAGCAGAAACGCGCGAACAGGCCTACTATGAAGAACAGGATGAGCGGGTTGGAGAAGGTCAGCAGGAAGCCGGTCACAAAGTCGGTCCAGTAGTTGGTGGCCGGAGCCGTGTCGGCTGACTTGAGCGAGCGTGTGGGGTTCTTGCGGAACAGGTAGATGCCGAAGATAGCCAGCACCACGCCGCCGATGAGCTGCAGCCACAGCTGTTGCTCCTCAATGAAGTCGGTGATGAAGCTGAGACCGAAGCCGGTCAGCAGGCAGTAGATGAGGTCGCTCATGGCGGCTCCCAGGCCGGTGAACAGCGCGGGCCATCGGTCTTTTGACAGGGTGCGTTGAATCACCAGCATGCCGATAGGGCCCATGGGCGCCGATATTAGCGCGCCTATGGCCAGACCGCGAGGCAATATGTAAACCAACTGCTCCATGCTCAAAAAACAAAGTTACAAAATGCCGTGCAAAAGAGCAATAATTATTCCAATTTTTATAAAATTTTATGCAAAACGCGGAAAAGTTGCGGGGCGAGGTCTCGGACTTCACCTTGCGACAAACCGCGTGCCGGCGCTTATTTGGCGGCGAGGGGCTCAAGGGCGGTGCGGATGGCGGTCAGGGCGCGGTGCAGCGGGGCACGCTGGGTGGCGAAGTTCAGGCGCATGAAGCCGTCGCCGCCGGGCCCGAAGTCGTCGCCGGGCGACAAATGCACGTGCGCTTGCTCAACTAACAGACGGTCAAGCTGTTCCGAGTTCATGCGCAGGCCGCGGCAGTCAAGCCACGCCAGGTATGTGGCCTGCATGGGGCGCACCTGCACGGCCGGGGCCAGGGGCCGCAACTCGTCGCACACCAGGCGGTAGTTGCCCTCCAGATAGGCGCGCAGGCCGTCCAGCCACTCGCGCCCATCGGTGTAGGCCGCTATCTGGGCGTCGACGCCGAAGGGGTTGACGTCGCACACCTCGTTGTCGTTGATGGCGCGGTCGATGCGGCGGCGCATCTCCGGGTCGGTCACCACGATGTCGGCAATCTGCAGCCCGGCTATGTTGAAGGCCTTGCTTGGGGAGAAGCACACGGCGCAGTTGCCCAGTGCGTCGAGTCCCAGACGGCCGTAGGGCGTGTATTCAACGCCGCTGAAGGTCAGCTCGCAGTGAATCTCGTCGGAGATGACAAAGACGTTGTGGCGGCGGCATATGGCGTCGACTTGCGCCAGCCGCTCCGGGGGCCACACGGCGCCGCCGGGGTTGTGCGGATTGCACAGAATCATGGCCGTGGTGCGCGGGTCGGCGGCCAGGCCCTCCAGGTCGGCAAGGTCCATATCATAGCCGTCGGGCGTGATTATCAGCGGATTGGCCGCCAACAGGCAACCGTTGTTGCGGATGGACGAGAAGAAGCAGTTGAAGGCCGGCGTCTGGACAATGACACGGTCGCCGGGGCGGGTGACGGCCTTCAGTATGGCCGATATGGCCGGAACCACGCCGGAGGTGTAGATGACCTGGTCGGCGCTGAATGTCCAGCCGTGACGGCGCGTGAACCAGTCTATGGCCGCGTCGTAGAACTGCCGGCGCACCTTGGTGTAGCCGAAGATGCCCGTGTCGACGCGGCGGCGCAGCGCCTCCACGATGCACGGCGCCGTGGGGAAGTCCATATCGGCCACCCACAGCGGCGTGACATCGGCGGCCACGCTGTCCCACTTGTAGCTGCCTGTGTCGCGGCGCCGGGTGGGGCGGTCAAAGTATTGTGCGTCGAAGGTCATCGCACCTCTATCTTGCAGTTGCTCTCCACGGCTCCGTCCAGGATGACCTGGCCGATGCCGCCGGCGCAGATGTGGCCCGACAGGGGATTCTTGACGCTGGTGATGTTGCCTTCGATGTCGGCGCGGACGTCGCTTTCCTCAAAGGCCAGGTCGCAGTCGTCGGCCATGGTGCAATGCTCCATCACCAGCCCGCGGCAGTAGCACAGCGGTTGCGTGCCCGAGATGCGGCAACGCACCAGGTGCAGCCCCTTGGAGTGCCAGCCCAGGTATTCGCCCGTGAGCTCGCAGTCAATCAGGGTGACGTTCTCCGTGTTCCAGAAGGCGTCCTTTGAGTCGATGCGGGCGTTGCGTATCACCACGTCCGTGCAGTACTGGAACGAGTAGTTGCCCTGCTGGCGGTAGCGGTCGATGTCAATGTGGTGCGAGTGCATGAACAGATAGTCGGCGCCGCGCACGCTCACATCGCGCAGCGTCACGTTGTCGCAGTGCCAGAGGGTCTCGGCCGCGTCGGGGATGTGAACGCGGCTCAGGCTCAGATGCGACATCTCGCGGAACATCTTGGGCGCCTCGACCAGAGTGTCCTCCATCACCAGATGCGACGAGTACCACAGCGCCGCGCGTGCGCCGGGCGTGAACAGGCACCGACGCACCTTGAACCCGTCCACGTGCCAGAAGGGGTACTTGCCCTCGAATACGCAATCCTCCGCCACGATGTCGGAGCAGCGCTTCAGGGCCGACTCGCCGGCGTGGATGGTAACGTTTTTCAGATGCAGTCCGTGGCTGCCGAACAGCGGCCGCTCGCCGCCGAACTCGGTATTCTCGATAAGTTTCATAAGCGTTTTCAATTATAACGCGAAATTAAGAAAAAAAGCCGAACCCCGGGTTATTTTTTCCGCCCGATTATGATTTATGCAGTTTGAGGAGGGTGTAGGTGCGGTCGTTGTTCGTTTGATGACGTCCAGGATCATGCCGGCGATGAACAGCAACATGCCGGCCAGCATCAGGAAGCAGGCTACTATCAGGGTGGGGAAGCGCGGCACAAGGCCGGTGTGCCAGTATTCTATCAGCACGGGGATGAACAGCCCCAGCCCGACAAGACCTGTCAGCAAGGCTGTTACGGTGAAGAACATCAGGGGCCGGTAGTCGCGGAACAGCATGGCGATGGTGCGCAGCACGCGGGTGCCGTCGCGCAGGGTGTTGAGTTTGGATTGGCTGCCACGGGGACGGTCGCGGTAGTTGACGGGCTGCTCGGCCACCTTGAAGTTGTGTTCCAGGGTGAAGATGGTCATTTCGGTTTCTATTTCAAAACCGTTGGACATGACGGGGAAGTTCTTGACCAGGTTGCGGCTGAAGGCGCGGTAGCCGGTCATGATGTCCTTGAGGTCGCGGGCAAAGAGGCGGTTGACCAGCCAGCGCACCACGCGGTTGCCGCTGTTGTGCATCGGGCGCTTGTTTTCAGTAAAGTAGGATGCCGACAGGCGGTCGCCGGCCACCATGTCGGCGCGGCCTTCGCGGACGGGCTGAATGAGCTTGCCGACATCCTCGGCGGGGTAGGTGTCATCGCCGTCCACCAGCACGTAGATGTCGGCGTCGACGTCCTCAAACATGCTGCGCACCACGTTGCCCTTGCCGCGGCGGTATTCCGTGCGGACTATGGCGCCGGCTGCTGCTGCTGCTGCGGCGGTGCCGTCGGTCGAATTGTTGTCGTAGACATATATCTCGGCCTGAGGCAGTTGGGCTTTGAAGTCGCGGACCACCTTGCCGATGGTCTGTTCCTCGTTCAGGCAGGGTATGAGTACCGCTATTCTTTCTGTTTGCATGGGTGGAGTTTGAAACGGTTGAAATCGATGACCCGGAGCGCGTACAGGCCCCAGCAGAAGAGCGACAGGGACAGGGCGCGCCATGTGAACCAGTAGTGCCACAGCGAGTGGTTGCGCAGCACTAGGTACCATGCCACGGGGTAGAAGCCGATGAGCACCAGGTAGGAGTATCGCCGCGGGGCGGTGTTGTCTTTGCGGAAGAGGACGCACAGCAGGGCCGTGATGAGCGCCAAGGCCACCACGGCGCAGATGTACGGCGCCACGGCCAGGAAAAGGTCAGACATGCCGGCGGTGTCCGAGGTGCGCTGGCGTATGCTGTCCGAGGCGTCCGTCAGGACGTTGACGCCGGTGGCCAGCGAGGCCATGACCCATTTGGAGGCCCAGAGGGAGCCGTAGCCGGCGCCCCAGGCCACGGAGGCTTTCAGCGCGAAGGCTATGTTGCGCCCGCCGGGCCTGAGCAGGCACGTCACGGCCAGGGGGAAGCCCAGGGTGATAATCGGGGTGGTCAGGAAATCCATGTATGATGTGATACCGCCCGTCACGAACATGGTCATGTAAAACACTGAATTGTTGCGTGTTAATTTTGGAAATGTCATGACGGCAATGACGGCCGCAAGCATGATGTAGAAGCAGGTGCTGAACTGCATGCATCCGGGCACTAACGGAAAGCCGACGGCCGAGACCGCCAGTGCGAACATGCACGCGGCCCCGGCCGATATTCTGCGCCATAACAGGCTGACGGCCACCACCATGAGGATGGCCATCAGCACGTAATTGGTAAGTCTGATTCCGCGGATATCAGTGTAGGTGAGCTGGAGGCGGAGCGGCAGGAGGTAGCCGTGCCAGTAGCGGGCGTATTGTGACAGCTCGCTGCCGCGGCCCTCGGGGTTGCGGAGGTCGATGAGGGACCCTTCGTCGTAATAGAAATTGTTGAGCATCGCGCCTCTGAAGGCGTTCTGCGGTGCTGAATCGGCCGGGGCATAGTCGGCAATCTCCAGCATCAGATTATCCGTAAAGTTGTCTTTCTGAATGAAATGCGTCAGGAATCGGGGGTATTTCCCTTCGCTGTTGAGTATCAATCTTGATTCCAGGGCGTTGCGGTGGACCGCCTGCTGCGGGATGCAGTATGAGAGGGTTGACAGGACGGTGAATGCGACAAGCATACCGATGAACAATCCGGCATACCGCAGCGCGCATTTTATGATTCCGTTACCTTTGTCAGTCATTGTCAAATGATTGGTCCGCTATGAGTGACAAAGTTAATAAATGAATGCGACAGGCCAAAATTTTTACGAAGTTTTCAGAAGTTCGGGGAAGAAATCCGGTGCCGGAGATTGTTCCGGGTTATTTTACGGCTACCTTGCGGGTGGCCGAAGCGGTGGCGGTGGCGGCGTGTACTATGTAGAGGCCGGCGGGGAGGGTGACTGAGGGGTAGTCGGCGCTGACGTTGGCGACGGTGCGGCCGGCGAGGTCAACTACGGTCAGGGTGGCGCCGCAGGCGTCGACGCTGACGGTGTTGCCGCTCAGGGCAATGGCGAGCTCGGCATCGGTGCTGATGCCGTCAATGGCGTTGACGCCGGCATCGCTGATGCTCCACTGGGCGTAGTTCTCGTACTCGGCCTTGTTGCAGTACAGCTGCGAGCCGGCAGCGGTGGCGTCGCTGCCCATGTAGCCGCGGCTAAACATGTTGTAGAGCACCTTGTTGCCCATGGTGTTGATCATCACCTTCCATTTGGTGTGGCGGGTGTCCGTAAGGCGTGTCCAGCCCATGACCCAGGCGTTGCTGTTGTCGGGGTCCTTGGCCAGGAAGTCGCCCGAGTGGACGCTCTGGATGCCGTATGTGCCGTCGCCGTTGTCCACTAAGGCGAAGCGCGTCTCCGGGGCCCCGTCGGCCTCGGCCAGGACGGGCACGGCGTTATCGGCGGCGTGAGCCAGGCGCAGGCCGGAGGAGTGTTCCAGGAAGTAGGCCTTGTCCGGGTCGGGGGCCACGTATTTGTTCTTCTCGAACTCGTCCAGAGCTGCCTCCAGCTTCTGCGCCTCGGCCTCATAGTCGGATGTCACGGTCAGGGCGTGCTCATAGGCGCGTTTGAGTGCGTCGAAGGCGGTCTGCGAGTAGTCGAATGCGCCGTCGCCGCACAGGTCGGTGTCCACGGAGCCCATGATGTAGTCGGCGCGGTCAAATACTTGGATGAAGGCGTCCTCGGCCGATGTTGTGCCGCTGCCGGGCACGACGGGCATCTTGTCGAATGAGGTCAGATACCACATGGACAGCTCGCTGTCCTTGGACTTGTCGCAATACACGTGGCTGCCGTGGCTGCCGCCGTTGGTGCCCAAGTAGCCGCCGTTGGCCTTGTTGCGGATGACGATGTGATGGCCCACGGTCTCGACGGTGAAGATGGCCTCGTCAGTGGTGGGGTCGATGTCGCTGCCGCACACCATGGTCCAGTTGTCCTTGGTGCCTTTGGCAAGGTAATTGCCGAGGGCGTCGACAATGTTGTAGCCGCCCTCGGTCTTTTTGAATGAGAGTTTCTGATTGTCCGCCGCTTTGTGATCCGCGATGGTCACGCTTGAACCTTGGCCGTCAACGACCGGAGTGAGCGAACGTTCGCTCCGGACATGGCCGATGGCAAAAGGGACGTCGGTGGCGAAGGCTTCGCTCACCACCTTGTTGTCCTCGGCGGTGCCTTGTTTTTCCATCTCCTCGGCTACTTTTCGGAAGTATTCCTTGGAGTACATGTCGGCTTCGGTGTAGTTGTGCTTCTTGGAGTCGAAGTAGACGCCGAAGGCCTGGGCGGCTGTCTTGTCGCGGTTGGCCAGGGTCACTTCGCCGCCCTCGTAGCGGGCGCCGGTGCGGGTGATGCACAGGTTGCTGTCCTCGTTGACGATGCGGTAGTAGCCGTCGGGCAGGAGCTCGAAGCGCCACAGGGCTTTCTTGTCGTTGCCGGCGGCCTCGAGGCGCATCGAGCCGGCGTGGCTCACCAGGTATTTGCCGCTGTCGGCGTCGCGGAGCTTCCATACGTAGGGGTCGGCGGTCTTTTCGAAGACGAATGATACGTTCTTGGCGTCGTTATCGTCCATCACGCAGAAGCCCGATACCAGGCCGACGCGGGAGAGCAGACGGTCCGAAGCGCGCTCCAGCAGGGCATATTCGCCGCCGTCGGCGATGGCTGCGGCGCGTTTGTAGCGATACATGTCGCGCATCACCTCGTCCAGGTTCCAGTCGGTGTGGTTGCGCACGGTGGGATAGCCTGAGCGGATGCTCATGGGCAGCCATACGTAGGTGGAGCCGCCCACGTTGGAGGGTATCCAGCGGTCGCCGTAGAAGATGAAGCACTTGGGGTCATAGCCCATGTCGGCCACGGAGAATACGTAGGCGCCCTGCGAGCCGTATGAGCGGTTCTCGTCGGGGTCGACGCAGAAGTTCTCGCCCTCGGTCCATGTGCCCAGGATATCGCCCACGGCGGTTGCTGAATGGCCCGGGGCGGGGTCCCAGCCCTTGCACTCGGAGAAAGTCGCGAAGTAGGTGTCGCCGTACTTGCACACGGTGGTGGCTTCCAGGCGGCGGCCGTTCATGATTTTGGTTTCATCGGGCGATGCGTTCAGGAAGTCGTCGGTCAGGCGCACCACGTTGATGTTGGTGTTCATGTCCGTGGAGCAGAAGTGGTAGGCCTTGCCGTCGGTGTCCAGGAACAGGGTCTGGTCGCGCGAGTCATGACCGTTGGGGCGCATTGTGCGCACAAAGGTGTAGGGGCCGGTGAGCTTGTCTGACTCCAGTACGGCCACGCGGGCTTCGCCGTAGTCCTTGCCGTTCTCCCAGTGGGCCCAC
>CANQZK010000057.1 GCA_947628285.1 uncultured Muribaculaceae bacterium | reverse complement strand
TACCAAAAGAATCGGCAACTTTTTCAAGCTGCCGATTCAACTTTTTTAGGGTTTTTATTATCCCGAACTCACGTTAAATAGGTAACTAAGATTTTTTATTCACATAGATGAGATTGTTTTCATTCCCGGCACATGCCGACCAACCTTCATGGAAGATTTCTGTCCTTCCGGTTGCATTGCTTTTGCTGTGTCTCGTTGTTGTTATCGCTCTTTTCGGGCCTGACAGGATTTCCGAGTTTTCTCCTTATATTCTGCTGCTGACGGCGGCTTTCGCGCTTGTGCTCGGGCTGAAGGCGCGCTCGGTGTGCCGCCGCGGCATGACTACGGGTTTCATGCGCAGTGTCCGTCAGATTCTGCCGGCTGTGCCCATGCTGCTGTGCATTGCGGCGCTGTCCACCACCTGGATGCTTTCAGGTGTGGTGCCCACGCTGGTCGATTACGGCCTGGCGGTGCTCAATCCGCGGCTGTTCCTGCTGGTGGCCTGTATGGCGTGTGCCATGATTTCGGTGCTGACGGGCAGTTCGTGGAGCACTATCGCTACCATAGGCGTTGCGTTTATGGGCATCGGGTCGCTGATGGGCTACAGCGCCGGCTGGGTAGCGGGCGCGGTGATATCGGGCGCTTATTTCGGCGATAAGATTTCGCCGCTGAGCGATACCACGGTGGTGGCGTCGTCCACGTGCGGTGTCGATCTGTTCGACCACATCCGCTATCTGCTTATCACGGCTATCCCGGCCATGTCGCTGGCGCTGCTGGTGTTCGGTGTGCGCGGTCTGTGGTCCGACCCGTTGGTGGGCAGCGACTCGCCCATGTTCATCAATCTGCTGCATGAACAGTACAACATTACCCCGTGGGTGATGATTATCCCGGCGCTGACCATTACGCTCATTGCACTGCGTGTCAATACGTTGACCGTTCTTGCGACCAGTGCGCTGATGGGCGCCGCGGGCATCTGGATTTTCCAGCCGCAGTTAGGTATGTCCGTTATCGAGGTCGGCTCGTCTGTCCTGAGCGGCAACGCTTCCGCTTCGGGCGACGAGATGCTTGACGCGCTTCTGTCCACCGGCGGCATCACGGGCATGCTGCCCACCATCTTCCTGGTGCTGAGTGCCATGGTATTCGGCGGCGTGCTCATCGGCACGGGTATGTTGGGCTCGATAGCCCGCGCCATCACCTCGCGCATCAAGCGCCGCACATCGGTGGTGGGTGCTACCGTGGGCTCGGGTCTGTGCATCAATGCCTTCACGGCCGACCAGTATCTGGCACTGATTATCACGGGCAATATGTTCCGCAACGTGTACCGCCGCTCGGCACTGGAGATGCGTCTGCTCAGCCGCTCCATCGAGGATTCTGTTTCGGTCACCTCCGTGCTCATTCCGTGGAACTCATGCGGCGTTACGCAGTCGACCGTTCTGGGCGTGTCTACACTTACGTATCTGCCTTACTGCGTGTTCAACTACCTGACGCCGCTGATGTCGCTGGTCATGATCTGGACCGGCTTCAAGGTGCGCAGTCTGGCCGGAATGGCCGTGGGCCGCGCAAGCTGACGGGGTAGGGAACCGAATCATCTCCCATCCGGAATTGTTATAAAATCCGGGGTCTGTTGTATGCTATCGAAGGCGTGACAGGCTCCGGATTTCATTTTATATTCCGGATTTATGAAAGTAGACGAATTATTTGACCTGAGCGGCAAGGCTGCGGTGGTCACTGGCGGCGGCGACGGCATCGATCGCGGCTGCTGCGAGATTTTGGCATCGGCAGGCGCCTCTGTTTGGTAAGCGATATTGACAAGGATAAGGCGCAGGCGGTGGCCGACGGCCAGGTGTCGGATATCGCTCAGGCCGTTCAGTTCCTGGCGTCGCCCGCGTCGGCGTGGATCAGCGGCCAGGTGCTGTTTGTCAATGGCGGCGGCAGTCAGACACTGGACTGACGCCCCGCTTCTTCAATCTGAGTTACAATTAGTTTGCGTGCAAATCGGCCGGTATAAGCTGCCATGAGCGGTAATGCGGGCCGAGTGTGCGCAAAACCTGTTGCCACATGGCATCGCCACTGGCGGTGAGCAGCAGGGCGGGGTCGGCGGGCGATGTGCCCGGAGCCCATACGTCGCGCGAAATCTCGTCGGCCAGCTGACCGGGTTCCCAGCCGCTGTAGCCTATGAAGAACCTTATGCATCCGCGGTAGGGATAGCCCTCGTTTACGTAAGCGATGGCGCTGTCGAAATCGCCGCCGATATAAAGACCGGGGGCGTACAGGCGTCCGTCGGGAATTATTTCCGGGCCGAGCGTGTGCAGGAAGTACAGACGGTCGTGGCTGAGCGGACCGCCGCAGAAAACCGGGACATCGACATCGGAGTTGACCCCGTCAAGCACCTCGGGCAGCTTGTAGTTCATGGGGTTGTTGAGCACAACGCCCGTCGAGCCGGAATTCCGGTCGGTGTCAATGAGCGAGATGACGGCGCGGCGGAACCAAGCTTCGTTGAGGAAAGGTTCGGCCAGCAGAAGGTCACCGTTACTCAACGGACGCTTTTGAGTAGATAGATTGAAGAATGTCGTATCGAGGCCTTTCATAGGTGAGGAGTTTTAATTTATAACGTCATTAAAGGGCCAAAAGTTAGAAGAGTGTGGTGACACATGCAAAAGTAACTAAAATTATACAATTTTTTAATATATGAGTGTGGGAAAATTCCTAAATTTGCACAAATATCGGCCAACCGGCCCATTTTTCAGTAACATAAAACATTCAATCTCATTATGAATTACATTCCGGGACAGACTTATGAGTTCGACGTTGTCAAGACGGCAAGGCCCGACGAGGATTTTTTCAGACTTACCGGCCGCGGCGGAGGCGGGCCGGAGATGCGGCTCACCAAGCTTAAATTTCAGCGTGCCGAGCCGTTGCCCGACACCATTGTATGCCGTGTAAGATACATTGACAACAACGTCCCCATGCTGGGACATTACCTGCCGCAGTATGTTCATCGTTTCTACGGTACCGGCGCATGGCAGGGACGCGAATTCGATTTCACAGTCCGCGACACAAGGCCGGATAACACATTTGTCACCGTCGAGGACAATTACGGCATACGCTTCAAATTACGCGAACAGGCCTCGATGCTCGTGCCCGGCCAGCGGGTGCGCTGCCGATTCAAAAGACTGACAGCCGACCATTATGTGATTGAGCGGACCGACAGCGAGATGCGTCTGCCCTTCATAAGCCTTGACGAGCTGCTGGAAAAGGTAGGCGTGGACCGCCGCCTGGCCCACGTCTGGCTTCAGTCGGCGCCCGTTGCGGCCTGCATGGGCGATATCATACAGGAGATGCGCGGCGGCAATGCCACCTGGGTGCTGACGGCTCTGCAGGAGACGTCGCGCAACCTCTCGGAATGGTTCGTGGCCACAGACATTCGTCGCCACGGCGCCCGCCTGCATCTGCTGTTCGAGACAGTCCGCAACATAGGCCTGTACCTGCTCGAAGGCTCGCGGTTCCTGAAGAACCTGTCCGAGCGCCAGCGCGAGACCGTCCAGCGCCAGCTCACCGGCATAGTCGAGGGCCTGGACCCCTGCCGCAAAGCCCTGGAGGTGCTGACCGAGGGCTGCGAGTTGCAGTTTGTTGAGAACCTGATGCAGAAATTGGGGCAGAGCGGCTATCTGTATCACCCAGGCCGCCAGCTCTCCATGCTGATGCTCATCCTGCGCACGGTGCCCGAGCTGATTGACCGCTATCTTGGCCGCATCTTCGAGACCATCATGGGCTGGAACCTGCACACATGGACAGCCGAGCCCTTCCGCAGCGCCTTTGTCAACCAGTTTGAAATCTACATCCGCCAGGCCGGTCACGAGATTGACCGCCTGCCGCAGGCCGAGACTCAGGCCGACAATGACCGCCTGGAAAAAATCATCACCGCCCTGGCCCTGCGCACGCTCATCGGCGGCAAGAACGAGAAGGATCCCGACTACCGCCGCAACCGCTGCCTGTTCTTCCGCTACAACTCGCTGCTGCGTCCGGCCGGCTCGGACGAGCTGCTGGACAAGTCGCTCCTGGCCCTCATGGGGCAGCCCTTGCCGCTTGATTACGTTTACGACAACATCAAGCAACCCCTGATGCTGGCCACCCGCGCCATGGTGCCCGCCCCGGCCGAGCTGCGCCGGCTGCGCGAGCGTCACACACTGGTGTGCGGCCCCGTCAAGATTACGGTCAGCGCCGACGGCATAAGCATATCGCGTACCGACGAGGACAGCGACTCGCGCGTCATACCCACGTCCATGATGCCCTGGCCGCTTATGTCGCCCCAGGTATGTCTGAACAACGTCTCGGCGCTCAACGGCAGCAACATACGCCAGATTGACGCCCACCGCCGCCTGTGGGCCGACATCGAGAACTCGCTTTTTGAGAACCGCATCCAGTCCGCCGTCGGTACTGAACGGATTGTGGTGAAGGCCGACGTGGGCGATTATGTATACATCACCATCGAACCCAACGAAGTCTCCGGCGGCGATGACCCCGTATGGCGCTGCAATATCGTCGATCCTGCCTACACCGAAGGCTCCGGTTACATCAAACGCAGCGAGATTGTGGGCTACCGTCTGTCGCAGACAGACCTGGACCGCAACCGCATCCTGCTCTACAACGCCTTCATAGACCCCAAAGGCGCGCCGCACGTCTTCAACGCAACCGTCGAGTCCGTCAACCCCGACGGCACATACAACTTCTCGCTTTTGGAGGAAGCCGATTCACATGCCGACGATGTACTGCATTACGACGAGTACTACCATGCAGTCATAGCCAACGACAACGGTTACGAATACAGTTGCATCACCGAGACAGGCTACGGCATGTACCTGCAGCGCGACGACAAGACACAGGTTTACCGCCGCGGCGATGTGGTGGTGATTCAGCCCATAAACCTGCACAGCGCCGCCCACCGTCTGGCCCGCATCCAGGGCTATGCCGAGGAGAATACCCGCGTGGACAAGATTGGCGCGTTTGAGACACTGCTCGTCTCGCTGGGCCTGCAGCCCTTTGACGACGACTGCGACGGCGATACCGAATTCTGCGACGAGGACGAGGACCTGACCCACGAGGAAGTTGCCGAAATTGTGCGCATTTTCCGTTTTAAGGCCTTAGCGTGCAAGGAAATCATCACTGCCTACGACTATCTGCTGTATGCGCGTCTGCTCTCGCTGGCCATCGGCGACCACGATATGGCCCGCCGTCTCAACGCCCACGCATCCATGTTGCGCCTGCACCAGTTCTACGCGCGCAACAGCCGCATCGACGCCGACGAGCTTGAGCAATTCCGCCCGCTCATAGCCGGATATCCGCAACTCGAAATCATCTTCCACCGCCTTGAAATCGTTTCATGGCTGGGCAAGACCGAAATGAACAACGAACTGTGGGAAACCATCAACCACTCGCGCAACAACCTTGAGGACACGCTGGCCCGCCTGGTGCTGTCCTACAACATGCTGCCCGGCGGCGAGGTGGTTGACGCCTCCGTGGCCAAGGGCCTCAAGAGCCGAATCGCAGCTCTGTTAGGTGTCAACTTTGAACGCACCAACCTCAAGGCCTATGGCCGCGAGAATCAGTTTGTCGAGTTCAAGTCGAGTATCGTCTATCCGGCCCGCCGCAACAAGAACGAGAAGGACGAGGCCGACCCCGAACGCCAGCAGCACGTCATCCTGCGCATCATAGCCTCCTTCCTCAACTCCGACGGCGGCACGCTCTACATAGGCGTCAACGACCAGACCCGCTGCGAGGCCGGCCTGTTTGAGGACTTCGAGTACTACAAGAATCGCAAGGGCCGCATCGGCAACCATTATTATGAAATCAAGACGGCCGACAACATGTGCGTGTTCCTCGAAAACCTGGTCCGCGCCACCTGGGGCAACCTGGATGCCGGCAAGGTGCAGATAAGCGTCGATGAGGACGCATCGAAGGACGTCATCATCGTGGCCGTAAGCCAGAGCCTCAAACCCATGAAACTTGACGGCCGCATATACGTGCGCCGCAGCTCGTCGTCAGTGGTGCTGACCGAGGACGAGGCCGAGGACTTCATCCGCGAGCGCGATGAGTTAGCTCGCCGCCGCCATGAAGACGAATATACAGCCGCCGAGCCCGCAGCCGTGACGCCTGAGGAAACCGCCGACTCCGAGCCCGATCCCGTCCGGCCCGCCCCTGCGGCCGAGACCGTACACGAGGCATCCGCGCCCGTCACCGAACACCGCCTGCAGACTTCGCGCTGGCGCCCCAACGTGCTGCACAACTACCAGGACGGATTCGTCACCCCGGTGGCCTACCTCTATCTGCTCAACGACGACACCATGCTGCTGAACCGCGACGACCAGTACCGCGACACCGAGTCGGACTGCCGCCTGGCCATGGTGCTCACCGACGAGGAGGTGCGCCAGGGCTACCTGCTGATGCTGTTCGAGGAGCAGCGCGTGCTCAAGGTGCCCCTGGCCGAGATAATGGAGAAGAACGAGAACCGCCCCATAAGCTACTACCACGAGGTGCCGCTGATATTCGCTTCAATAGTCATGCCAGACAACGGCCTGATGACCGTCCTGTCAGACACCCGCGGCAACCTGTGGCGCCGTATCACGCCCGTGCGTGAGATTGAATCGGCGCATCTGACATCCACCCCGGCGCGCATCACCGAGACGGCCGGAACCGATGAGACCGTCGTGGCCGAAATCGTGTCCGCCGCCGCCATGCCCGGCCTGCGCCAGTCGTTCAAATCGAATCTAAACAACAGACAGATAGGCGTCACCCTGCACTGCGGACGCGACTCCGAGCGTGCCGGCGAATGCCTTGAAAACGAAATAGCCCGTTGCACACTCTGAGCCTATGCCTTCAGCACCGCTTTTCTCAATCATAACAGTGACGTATAACGCCGGCCAGACTGTCGGCCGGACCTTGGACAGCGTGGCCGCGCAGACATGCCCGCTCTATGAGCACATTGTCATCGACGGCAAATCCACTGACAACACGATGGAGATTGTCGCCGAAGCCGCAGCCGGCGAGCGCCGACGCACCCTGTCCGAGCCTGACCTGGGCCTGTACGATGCCATGAACAAGGGCCTCGGCATGGCCCGCGGCGACTATCTGATTTTTCTCAACGCCGGCGATAAATTCCATTCGCCCCAAACGCTGAGCCTGCTCGCCGACATAATCATGTGCAACGACTATCCCGGGCTGGTGTACGGCCAGACCGACCTGGTGGACGATGAAGGCCGCTACGTCGGTTCCCGACACCTCACAGCCCCGGAGGAGCTGAAGTACGAGGACTTTGCCCGCGGTATGCTGGTGTGCCATCAGGCCTTTGTGGTGTTGCGGCGCCTGACCCCGCTCTACGATATGAAATATCGTTTCTCGGCCGACTATGACTGGTGTATCCGCTGCTTGCAGCACTCCAAACGCAATATTTACGCTAAGGCCACGTTGATAGATTATCTGTCCGAGGGCATGACCACAGCCAACCGCCGCAAGTCGCTTGTCGAGCGCTTCAAAATCATGTCGTTTTACTACGGATTCTGGCCCACGCTGATGCGCCACGGCGGTTTCGTGTTCCGCGCGCTGGGCCGCAAACTCAAAAACCACAAAAAGTAAGAATGCACATATACAATATAACCTTCACACTGGAAAAAGAGCTGGAGCCGGAAATCATATCCTGGCTCCGCGAGGAATTCATCCCGCGCTCAGTGACGGCCGACGGCGAATACTTCGGATCGGCCGAGCTGCTCAGGGTAGGGCACACCCTTGAACCGGGCACGGCCAACTTGGCGCTGCATCTGCGCACCGACGATGCCGCCAACATCGACGACTGGTATGCCGACCGCGGCTGCGCGCTGTTCGATGCCATGCTCAAACGCTGGCCCGAGCGCGTGGTCTATTTCCCAACCCTGCTTGAGGTCATAGAATGAGCGCGGAGCGTGCTGCCGGACTGGAACGCTACGAGCGCATCATCCTGGGCATAGACCCGGGCACAAACGTCATGGGCTTCGGAATCCTGGGCGTTATGGCCAGGAAGGCGTGCCTGATTGACCTTGGCTCGCTCAAGATGGTCCGCACCGAGACACACTATCTGCGCCTGAAACGCATCTTTGACTACACGCGCGATCTGTGTGAGCGCTTCCTGCCCGACGAGTTGGCCATTGAGGCGCCCTTCTACGGCAAGAACGTACAGTCCATGCTCAAATTAGGACGCGCCCAGGGTGTGGCCATGGCCGCCGCGCTGAGCCGCGACATCCCCGTGTGCGAGTATGAGCCCCGCAAAATCAAGCAGGCCATCACCGGAAACGGCGCCGCCTCAAAGGAGCAGGTGCAGTCCATGCTCAAACACATATTGGGCATAGCCGAGAGCCGCCTGCCCCACGAACTCGACGCCACCGATGCGCTGGCCGCCGCGCTGTGTCACTTCTATGAGAGCGGCAAGCCCGTTGTGGCCCGGTCCGGCTCGTGGAAAGATTATATAGCCAAACATCCCGATAAAATCAGATAATGAATATCCGCACTTACATCTCCATATTGATACCGCTTTGCGTCCCGGCAGCGCTGTCGGCCGCTGACGGGCTTACGTTTGAAGGCTCGGCGGTGCAGGCAGTATCCATGCCGGCGTCGATGGGCTACAACACGGCCTACGTGGCGCGCGATGCATCGGCTCTGCGCATGATGTACACTCCGCAGCGGCCCGGCGCCGCAGTGACATGGGAGCGCTTCAGCTCGCTGGGCGCCGCCTTTGCCGAGCCCGCCCCGGGTCTGACCGTGGAGAACGGCGTATACATCGTGCCCGCCTCCGCAGCGGGCACCGATATGGGCTTCTGCATCAACGAGGAAGGCCGCGCCCCGCTCTACTTCTGGATATGCGACTATGCCGCACACCCCTTTGACGTCACCGCCCTGAACGTGGATGCACAAGCATCCGACTGCGGCCGCGCCGTGGTCAGCGTCACCGGCACCGCCGCCCCGCTGGTGTGTTACAGCATCAACGGCCGTCCGCAGCACATTGACCGTCAGATAAAACTGACCTACAACTCGCTGGAATACGACCAGGCGGAGAATCAGTTCGTGCAGAAGCAGATGACGCAGACATTTGAGGATGTCGACGGCTCGATTTCAGTCCCCGCGCCATACTGCGACACGCAGTTCACGCTTGAGCCCGGACGTTTCTCCTCCGAGTGGGACCGCCCGTCGGCCATCGTGTCGGATACCTATGTCACCACAGCCGTGGATGCACGCACCACCGCCGTACAGAACGGCGAGACGGCAGATAACGAGCAGGCGCCGGAAGGTGCCGAGGGCAGCCTGGGCGGCTCGGCTCCCGTCGAGATTGACTTCTCGGCCGCCGTTACCGATGCCGCCATCTACCGCCGCTGGGAGATGGCCACGACTACTGACTTTGTGGACGTATTCTACACCACAGACCAGTTGGAATTCACATACACCTTCACCGAGGCGGGTACTACCTACGTGCGCTTTACCGCCGACAACGCCAACGGCTCATGCCTCTACACCGGCGAGGCCTATGCCGTGTCGATAGGCGAGTCGCGCCTGGACTGCCCCAACGCCTTCGCGCCTGCGCGTGAGGGCGGCGACATGTGGAAGGTATCGTTCCGCTCCATCGTCACCTTCCGCTGTGAGATTTTCAACCGGTGGGGCAAGCGCCTGGCCGAGTTTGACAACCCCGCCGAGGGCTGGGACGGAATGGTCAACGGCAAGCCCGTGCCCTCAGGTGTATACTTCTACGTCATCAAGGCCCGCGGCGCCGACGGCAAGGACTACTCGCTCTCCGGCGACATCAACGTGCTCAATTCCCGCAAGAATACCGGCACTGCAGCCCCGGCGGAATAACAATTAACATTTCGTCTACTTTTTTGTTATATATTATAAACCTCAGATTCATCATTTATTCGTATATTTGTCACTTCAAAAAAAAACCTCAAAAATGATAGATAAATCCGACTCCCGTCAGCTGATCATTGATGCCATCCGCGACCGCAAGGGCCACGCCATCACACTTGTCGACCTGGAAAGTGTGCCCGGCGCATCGGCGCGTGCGTTCATCATAGCCGAGGGCAACTCCGTAACGCAGGTGGGCGCCATTGCCGACCATCTGGAGGAACGCCTGCTGGACGACGCCGGTCTGAAACCGTACAACGAGGACGGCCGCCGCAATGCCGAGTGGATTGTCATGGACTACGGCGACGTGTGGGTGCACATCTTCCTGCCCGAAGCCCGTCAGCGCTACAACCTTGAGGAGCTTTGGAACGACGCCGCCATAACCGATTACCCCGAACTTGACTGACATCCCCATATGACGGTCCCTCTTACCATAACTGAAATAAAAACTCATCACATATGACCCAAAAGAAGAAAACGCCCTTCAAGATTAATCTATGGTGGATGTACGCCATAGTGTTTCTCTTTCTGGGCGGTCTGTATTACCTGGACGACAATTCGGTAAGTGAAAAGGTCAGCTACTCCGATTTTGAGCGCTACGTGGTTAAGGACCACGGCATCAACAAAATTGTGGTGTACACTGACAAGCGCGAAGCCGAAGGTTTCCTGACCGACTCGCTTGCTCACGCGCTGTTCGGCAAACGGATAGGCCAAACGCAGGTGGTGGCCAAAGTGCTCACCGACATCCCCTCAGCCGACAAATTCGACTCCAAGATAGACCAGTGGCGCTCCACGGGCGCTTTCACCGGCGATGTCAAGTATGAACGCAGCGGTATGTTCGGCTCGTTCCTGTGGTCCATTGCTCCGATAGTGATTCTCATCGTGGCCTGGATATGGATTATGCGCCGCATGAGCGGAGGCAGCGGAGGCGGTGGTGCCGGCGGTGTCTTCTCCGTGGGCAAGTCCAAGGCCATGCTCTTTGACAAGAACAACGCCAACAAGGTGACGTTCCGCGACGTGGCCGGTCTGTCCGAGGCCAAGACCGAAATCGAGGAGATTGTGGAATTCCTCAAGAACGCCAAACGATACACTGACCTGGGCGCCAAGATTCCCAAGGGCGCTCTGTTGGTAGGCCCTCCCGGCACGGGCAAAACCCTGCTGGCCAAGGCCGTGGCCGGCGAGGCCAATGTTCCGTTCTTCTCCATGTCCGGTTCGGACTTCGTCGAGATGTTCGTGGGTGTGGGCGCATCGCGTGTCCGCGACCTGTTCCGCCAGGCCAAGGAGAAAGCTCCCTGCATCGTGTTCATCGACGAAATCGACGCCGTGGGCCGCGCACGTGGCCGCAACGCCAACATGGGCTCGAACGACGAACGCGAGAACACCCTCAACCAGCTGCTCACCGAGATGGACGGATTCGGCTCAAACAGCGGCGTCATCATCTTGGCTGCGACCAACCGCGCCGACATCCTGGATAAGGCCCTGATGCGTGCCGGACGTTTCGACCGTCAGATATACGTGGACCTGCCCGACCTGCCCGATCGCATTGCCATCTTCAAGGTGCATCTGCGCGACATCAAGGTGGAAGGCTCGCTCGATATCGAACTGCTGGCCCGCCAGACGCCCGGCTTCTCCGGCGCCGACTTTGCCAACGTCTGCAACGAGGCCGCGCTGATTGCCGCCCGCAACAACCGTCCGGCCGTCACCGCCGAGGACTTCTCGGCTGCCGTCGACCGCATCATCGGCGGTCTGGAGAAGCGCAACAAGATAACCACCGACGAGGAGAAGCGCTCCATAGCCGTGCATGAGGCCGGCCACGCCACCGTGTCCTGGCACCTGCAGTATGCCAACCCGCTGGTCAAGGTCACCATTGTGCCGCGCGGCAAGGCTCTGGGCGCCGCCTGGTATCTGCCGGAGGAGCGCCAGATCACGCCCTCGCAGGTAATCCTCGACGAAATCTGCGCCACCCTGGGCGGCCGTGCAGCCGAGGAGGTGTTCCTGGGCCGCATATCCACCGGCGCCGCAAATGACCTTGAACGCGTCACCAAACAGGCCTACGCCATGGTGGTGTACTACGGCATGAGCGACAAGCTGCCCAACCTGAGCTATTACGACTCCACCGGTCAGGACTACGGTTTCACCAAGCCCTATTCGGACGAACGCGCCCGCATAATCGACGCCGAGGTGTCGCGCATCATATCCGAACAGTATGAACGTGCCAAGGAGATTCTGCGCAAGTATGCCGAGGGTCACGGCAAGCTCACCGATGTGCTCATCACGCGCGAGGTGATTTTCACCAAGGACGTCGAGGAGATATTCGGCCCGCGTCCGTGGCGCAGCCGCACCGACGAGATTTTGGCTGACAACCCCAAGTTGCTGAGCGAGAACTCCGAAAGTGCCGAGAAACCCGCCGACCCTGAGAAGCTTGAGGAGCCCGAGAATCCCGAGAATCCCGAAAAGCCCGAGGCCCCGGAAAGCTCCGCGAGCTCAGACGCAACTCCGCCTCCATATAACCCCTCATAAAAATATCCGGGTGCCGACTTTAACCCTCAGCACCCGTTTTTTATTTGATGACACCGACATTCAGTTTCAAACAGTTTGAATTGTCCGACGCACGCTGCGGTATGAAAATCGGTACCGACGGCGTGCTTCTCGGTGCATGGGCGCGGCTCGCACCGGGCGCACGGCGCGTGGCCGACATTGGCGCGGGCTGCGGCCTGATAGCGCTGATGATGGCCCAGCGGTACGCCGATGTGACTGTCGATGCCGTGGAGATTGACCCCGGAGCCGCGGCCGATGCCGCCGACAACATAGCCGCATCGCCCTGGCCCGACCGTATCCGCACCGTCAACGCCTCATTCGACACCCTGACCGGACCCTACGACGCCATAGTGAGCAATCCGCCCTTCTTCCGCACCGGCGAGCAGGCACCGTCCGAGCAGCGCGCCCGTGCACGCCATTCGGCCACGCTCGCGCCGGAATCGCTCGTCCGTTGGGCCGCTAATGCGCTTGCGCCGCAGGGCACACTATCCGTCATCACCACGGCCGAGAATCCCGATGATTTTGAATTCGAGACCATGTTGGTGCGCATGTACGTGCGCCGCAAGTGCATGGTGCACACCCGCGCCGACCGCCCTGCCATGCGCATCATGTGGGAGTTCGGGCGCACGCAAGGCCCCGTCGAGACGTCAGAGCTGTACATCCGTGACTCCGCCAATCATTATACACCT
>CANQZK010000056.1 GCA_947628285.1 uncultured Muribaculaceae bacterium | reverse complement strand
ATTCAAATCAAAATGTCAAAGATCTCTCTTTATTTGATGATTTCTAAACCAACGCGATTTTATCGCACCAGTAGTAAGTAGTCATTGAAAATAGTTTATATCATCTTCTTGCCCTATGCCGCAATCTTCAACTTTATTCATCAGTCACGTAGCTACAGCTACGCTCCTTCTTCATAAAGCCGAATCTTGTCGGCCTATGGCTGCGAATATAATATAAACTATTTTTCCAAAGCCTACTTAATTGGCCCCAATGTGTAGCTTTTTGCGGTTTTTTAGCTATTTTTGCAGTCAAAACCTGACTTGCAATGAAAAAAGCCTTACTGACCCTCGCTTTTATGGCACCCGTGGCCGCTATGGCCGCCGATGCGCCCCTGTGGCTGCGTGACGTGCAGATTGCCCCCGACGGCCGCAACATCGCCTTCTGCTATCGTGGCGATATTTTCATCGTTCCCACCGCCGGCGGACAAGCCCGCCAGCTCACGGCCACGCCCGATTATGAGTGCGAACCGCGCTGGAGCCCGGACTCGCGCACCATTGCCTATGCCTCGGACCGCAACGGCAATTTCGATGTCTACGCCATCAGCGTTGACGGCGGCACTCCGCGCCGGCTGACGTTCAATTCGGCCTCGGAGACGCCTGAAGCCTTCGCGCCGGACGGCAGCGCGGTGCTCTACTCGGCCGGCATCCAGGCTCCGGCCACGAGCGCGGCCTTCCCCTCGGGACGCCTCACCCAGCTCTACTCCGTGCCCCTGACGGGCGGCGCTCCAACCCAGCTTGTGGGCACGCCGGTGCAGTCGCTGAGCTTCATGCCGGACGGCAAGTCGTTCCTGTACCAGGATGTGAAGGGCTTTGAGAGTCAGTGGCGCAAGCACCATACATCGTCCGTCACCCGCGATATCTGGCTGTACAACACCGTGACGGGCCGGCACACCAATCTGACCGACCGCGGCGGCGAGGACACCAATCCCGTGGCCGACGGCGATGCCTCGTTCCTGTTCCTGAGCGAGCGCGACGGCAAGCCCGTCAACGTATACCGCGCCACCGTGGCCGATCCGCAGCACGCCGTGGCGCTGACCGATTTCGCCACCCATCCGGTACGTTTCCTCTCGCGCTCAGCCGACGCCCGCTTGGCCTTCACCTACGACGGCGAGATATACACCATGACCGAGGGCGCCGCCCCGCAGAAACTCGCCGTGACCCTGCCGGCCGACTTCACGCCGGAGACCGCCAAGCTGAGCGTACGCTCGGGCGCACGTGAGGCCGTGGCATCGCCCGACGGCAAGAGCGTGGTCTTCATCTGGCGCGGCAACGTGTTCGTGACCTCAGTGGAATACCCCGCCACCAAGCAGATTTCCGACACGCCGCAGGCCGAGGGCGACGTGAGCTGGGACCCCTCGTCGCAGGCTCTCTACTACAGCTCCGAGCGCGACGGCCGCTCCAACATATACAAGGCCACCATGCCGCGCGGCGAGCAGGGCGAACTTGACTTTGCCCACGCCACGCTCATCGACGAGCAGCCCGTCTTCCCCGCCGACGAGCATGAACGCACCAAGCCGCAGATGTCGCCCGACGGCGGCAAGTTGGCCTTCATTCTGGACCGCAACATCCTGGCTGTCAAGGACGTGTTGACCGGCAAGGTGACCGAGCTGACCGACGGCAAGACCTGGCTGCACCGCAACGGCCGCTTCAACTACAGCTGGAGCCCGGACAGCAAATGGATAGCCCTCGACGTAGTGGACCGCAAGCACGACCCCTTCACGGACATTGCCATCATCAACGTGGAGACCGGCCGGATGACCAACCTCACGAACACTGGCTACTTTGACGAGTCGCCCATGTGGGTGCTGGGCGGCGACGCCGTGATGTTCGCCTCCGAGCGCTACGGCATGCGCAACCACGCCTCCTGGGGCTCGCAGATGGACGTCATATTGGTGTTCCTCAACCCCGAGGCCTATGACCGCTGGAACATGAGCAAGGAGGACCTGGCCCTGTATGAGGAAGGCCCGGGCAAGGACGAGAAGGATAAGAAGAAGGATTACAAAGGCCCCGCCACCGTAGACCTGGGCGGCATTGAGCGCCGCACGGTGCGCCTTACGCCCATGTCGACATCGCTCACCGGCGCCATGCTCACCGCCGACGGCGAGACACTCTACTACACCACCGAGACCGCCGACGGCAACCAGCTGTGGAAGTACTCGCCCCGCGAGGAGGAGCACAAGTTGGTCACCGACGTACCCGCCGGCATGTCGTTCGACATTTCCGCGGACGGCAAGACCATGTTCCTGTTGGGCAGCAGCATGAAGAAACTCGACCCCAAGAGCGGCAAGCTGACCGGCATAACCTACTCGGCCACGATGCCCGTCGACTACGCGGCCGAGCGCGAGGCCATGTACGACAACATGGCGCGCGAGGTGGCCGAGCGCTTCTACGTCAAGGACATGCACGGCGTGGACTGGCCCGCCATGACAGCCGCCTACCGCCGCTTCCTGCCACACATCAACAATAATTACGACTATGCCGAGATGCTCAGCGAGCTGCTGGGCGAGATCAACGTGAGCCACACCGGCGGCCGCTACTCGCACCCGTCCGGCCCGCAGGCCGACCGCACCGCCTCAGCCGGCCTGCTCTATGACATGGCCTACACCGGACCCGGCCTGCGCGTGGCCGAGGTTGTGGCCGGCGGACCGCTGGACCGCGCCGACGTCAACGTGCGCCCCGGCGACATCCTCACCGCCATCGACGGCCGCACCATCGACCACGCCAACGACCCCGCCATTCTGCTGACCGACCGCGCCGGACGCCGCACACTGCTGTCGTTCCGCAACGCCGCCGGCGCCACCAACGATGTGGTAATCAAGCCCATAAGCACCGGTACTATGTCCGACCTCATGTACGACCGCTGGGTGCGCGCCCGCGCACATGACGTCGACTCGCTGTCCGGCGGCCGCCTGGGCTACGTGCACATCCGCCAGATGAACGACGACGCCTTCCGCCCCGTATATGCCGATGTATTAGGCAAGTACAACGACCGCGAGGGCATAGTGATAGACATCCGCTGGAACGGCGGCGGCCGCATGCACGAGGACATCGAGGTGCTCTTCTCCGGCAAGAAATACTTCACCCAGGAGGTGCGCGGCCAGGAAAGCTGCGACATGCCCTCGCGCCGCTGGAACAAACCCTCAATCATGGTCATGTGCGAGGCCTGCTACTCAAACGCCCACGGCACACCCTGGGTATACAGCCATCAGGGCCTGGGCAAGACCGTGGGCATGCCCGTGCCCGGCACCATGACATCCGTCAACTGGGTGGGAATGCAGGACCCCTCGCTCATCTACGGCATCCCCGTCATCGGCTATCGCCTGGCGGACGGCTCGTTCCTTGAAAACCAACAGCTTGAGCCGGACTTCAAGGTGGCCAACGACCCCGCCGTCATCGTAACCGGCACCGATCAGCAGCTGCAGCGCGCCGTCGAGGAGCTCCTGCGCGAAATCGACGCCAAAAAGTAAAAATTTCCAATAACTGACAAGTACAATGTTCAACGAAAATGACCTTCGTCAACTGGCCGAGCGCGGCATAACCCCCGAGCAGGCCGAAGACCAACTGAAACGATTCACCACCGGATTCCCATACCTGGAACTTGCCGGCTCGGCCACCGTAGGCCACGGCATCATAGCCCTCACCCCCGAAACCGAACAGGAAGCCGTAGTGCGCTGGCAGCAATACCTGAGCAACGGCGGACAGGTGAGCAAATTCGTGCCCGCATCGGGCGCCGCCTCGCGCATGTTCAAGGAGCTGTTCGCCTACGTCAACGGCCCGGACGCCCTGCCCGCCGCGGGCTCGGCCGTCGAGCGCCTGTTGGCAGCCCTGGACCGTCTGCCCTTCCGCGCCGAGCTGGACGAGACCGCCCGCCGTCTGTACGGCGCCGACGCTGCCGCACTCATCGCCGCCGGCCGCCAGAAGGACGTCATCCGCGCCATAATCGCCCCCGATGGCATGAACTACGGCGGCCTGCCCAAGGGCATGCTCACCTTCCACCGCTACGCCGACGGCTCAACCCGCACCCCGCTGGAGGAGCACCTGGCCGAGGGCGCACAGACTGCCGCATCGCAGGGCCGCGTGGAGCTGCACTTCACCGTGTCGGCCAACCACCGCGCACTGTTCGAGGACAAAATCAAACGCTCCCTGCCCGATATGGAACGCCGTTTCGGGGTCAAATACCACATCACCCTGTCGGAACAGAAACCGTCGACCGACACCCTGGCGGGCACCGAGAGCGGCGAGCCCTTCCGCGACGACCAGGGCCGGCTGGTGTTCCGTCCCGGCGGCCACGGCGCGCTCATCGCCAACCTCAACGACCTTGACGCCACCGTGGTGTTCATCAAGAACATAGACAACATTGTGCCCGACGAGCACCGCCAGGCCACCATCCGCTACAAACAGGCCCTGGGCGGTCTGCTCCTGTTGGCACACGACAAGATTGAGCACTACCTGCGCATGCTGCGCGACGGCGACTACTCGCCCGAGGACCTGCGCGCCATGGTAGCCTTCATGCGCGACGCCCTGGGCACCGACTCGCCCCTGTTCGACAGCCTGCCCGTGGCCGAGTTGGCCGACTATCTGGCCGGCAAGTTCAACCGCCCCCTGCGCGTGTGCGGAATGGTGCGCAACGACGGCGAGCCCGGCGGCGGACCCTTCATCGCCCGCAACTTTGACGGCTCCGTTTCGCCCCAGATTCTGGAATCAACCCAGATCAACCCCGCCGACCCCGCCGCCACGGCCATGCTCCGTCAGGCTACGCACTTCAACCCCGTAGACCTTGTGTGCTACATCCGCGACATTGACGGCAACAAGTTCAACCTGCCCGAATACGTCGACCGCCAGACCGGCTTCATCTCGTCGAAATCCCTGGGTGGCCGCGACCTCAAGGCCCTGGAGCTGCCCGGCCTGTGGAACGGCGCCATGAGCAACTGGAACACCGTCTTCGTCGAAGTTCCCCTGGAGACATTCAACCCCGTCAAGACCGTAAACGACCTGCTGCGCCCCGCCCATCAGGCCGCTGAATAACACCACCTTACATCTATACCATGAAAATCCTTAAAAGACTCATCGCCCTGCTGCCGGCGGTCGTTACGGCCGTCGGTATGCTCGCCTCGCCCCGCACAGACGTGCCGCGCGACTCCATAATCCTCAGCGACCCCTGCATCCTGGCCGACAAGGCCTCGGGCCTCTATTACATGACCGGTACGGGCGGCAAACTCTGGAAAAGCCGCGACCTCAATACCTGGGACGGCCCCTACACCGTAGCGCAGCCCGACCCGCAGTCATGGATGGGGCCCCACCCCGCCATCTAGGCCGCCGAAATTCATAAATACGGCGACAAGTACTACTACTTCGCCACCTTCACCAATGATTCAACCATCATTGACCGCACGCGCAACGGCGCCATTCCGCGCCGAGCATCGCACGCGCTCGTCTCCGACCGTCCCGACGGGCCCTTCCGCCCCGTGGACACCGCCGACTACTGTCCCGCCGACCGTCCCACGCTGGACGGCACCTTCTGGGTGGATACCGACGGCAAGCCCTACATGGTGTTCTGCGGCGAGTGGCTGGCCAACGACAACGGCACCATGGAGAAGGTAGAGCTGCTGCCCGACCTGAGCGGCGCCGCCGGCGAGCCTCAGTTGCTGTTCCGCGCATCGGACGCCCCGTGGAGCCGCGAGCGGCGCGACGGCGGCGTGTTCTTCAACCGCGTCACCGACGGCCCCTGGCTGTTCCGCACCGGCACAGGCCGTCTGGGTATGATATGGACCTCCTGGGTGTTCAACGATTATACCATGGGCGTGGCCTACTCAGAGAGCGGCACCCTGGACGGCCCCTGGGTGCAGAACCCCGAGCCCATCCTGCCGCCCAACCACGGCCACGGCATGATATTCACCGACTTTGACGGACGCACCCTCATATCCGCCCACAGCCACACCGAGGACGCCAACGGCCGTTACATCCGCCGCCCCACCCTCTGGGAAATAGACCTCACCGGCGACACCCTAAAAGTCCTGCGCAAGCTAAAATAAAATACTTACTCCACATAAATAACATACGTCACATACGTCACATCAAAACCTACCAACAACAAGAGCCGCGTCATCCGCGGCTCTTGTTGTTGGGTTACTGCCACACCGAATGGTCGGCGTTGGGGTTGACTTGCAGCTGTGGCGGCTCAGGCGCGTCCGGCACATTATATACCATGGCCGTGAGCGACAGCGGACCCTGGGCGCCGGTTATGTGCACGGCCTCGATGTCGGCCGTGGCCGACGGGCCGGTGTAGAATGAGCCGTACTGGTTGTCGCGCAGCTTGATGCGGGCGTAAGTCTCGTGCAGGCCGCCCACAATGTCGTTGCTGTCCAGGAACAGGAACAGGCGGCGCGACAGCAGGGCGCAGGCCGCGTGACGGAGGCTTCGGTCCGTGACCCAGATCGAGCCCATCTCGCCCACGCCGAGTTCGCCCTCGGCCACACAGGTGTCGATGAGGTGGGCGTTGTGGAGGTCGGTCAGTTGGTCCTCGCCGAAGTTGCCCTCCACGTCCGTCGCGGCGGAATAGACCTTCATTTTGGCCATATCCATCTCAGGCTGTGTCTTGAGCCAGGCGATGGCGTCCTGACGATTCTTGAAACGCACGGCGCGGCCGTCAAAATTGAGCAGGTGCCGGATGAACTCCTCCGTGGGGTTGCCCGGATAGGGATACATGGGCACATCGGGCAGCGGGTGCAGGGCGGGTTTGCCGGCCCTGATACGCGCCAATATCTCGGTTTTTGCTTCTTGCTGGTTCATGATTGTTCTTTTGGGGTGTCTTTGTCGGATTCGGGCTTGATGACGCGGTTATAGTACTGACGGAAAGTCTCCTCGGGCGGTTCGGGGTCGTCATGAGCCTCGGCCCAGGGGTTGAGTCCGGATTCGGCTATGGATTTGGGGATGTGGCGCAGGGCCCACAGGCCCACCTTCTCGGCCTTGGCCAGATTGCCGGCGCTTTCCAGGATGGGCTCGGCCAGGGTTTCCTCCGCGTTGTGGGTGAACAGCTCGTCATTGTGATCCACCACCACCGAGCGCCAATAGAACACCAGTTCGGGGATGGGCACCTTGACGGGGCAGACGTCGCCGCATGAGCCGCAGTGGGTGCACGAGTAGGGCAGACGGGCGTACTTGTAGAGGTCGTAGCTGGGTTCCAGAACAATGCCGATGGGGCCCATGTAGATGGCGTCGTAGCTGATGCCGGAGGTGCGGCGGAACACGGGGCAGGTGTTCATGCAGGCACCGCAGCGGATGCACTTGAGCACGGGCCAGTAGTCAGGCGACGAAAGGCGCTCGCTCCGGCCGTTGTCCAGGATGATGAGGTGCATCTCCTGCCCCTGGCGCGGATGATGGTAGTGCGATGTGTACTGGGTCATGTCCAGGCCCAGGGCGCTGCGTGATAGCAGGCGGATGAACAGAGGCAGGTCGCTCTGGCGCGGGATGAGCTTCTCCAGGCCCATTGTGGCCACGTAGAGCGGGGGCAGGTTGGCGCTGATGTCGGCGTTGCCCTCGTTGGTGCACACCACTATGCCGCCGGTCTCGGCTATGCCGAAGTTGACGCCCGACATGCCTGCGTCCACCTGACAATAGCGCTTGCGCATGTCGGCGCGCATGACGCTGTTGAGGTAGTGCGGGTCATCGATATCGCGGTCGGAGCCAAGTTTGCGGGCAAACAGGTCGGCCACGTCGCTGCGCAGCTTGTGGATGGCGGGCATGACGATGTGCGACGGGCGCTGGTTGTCCAGCTGCTGGATGCGCTCGCCCAGGTCGGCCTCGTTGATTTCAATTCCGTGCTTGGCCATGAACTCGCGCATGCCACATTCGTCCATGGTCATGGATTTGCCTTTGGTCACCACCTTGACGCCGTGGCTCTTGAAGATTTCCAGGATTATGGCGTTGTGTTCATCGGCGTTGCGGGCCCAGTGGACGTGTATGCCGTTGGCCTCGGCGTTGGCGGTGAACTGTTCCAGGTAGAAGTCCAGGTTGGACAGGGTGTGCAGCTTGATTTCGGACGCGAGCTCACGCATCTCCTCCCATTCGGGGATACTTGCGGCAACGGCGTCGCGACGCATACGGGCGGCCCACAGGCAGCGGTCGTGCATCTCGCGGTGGGCGCGCGACTTTATAAACTCTTCGCCGAGTTTTACTTGATTGACTTGTCTCATGGTTGTGCGTCTCCGTTTAAAAGTTCAGTGATATAAAACATCTTGAGGTCAAGGCCAATCTTGCGGGCCACAGTCTGCTGATGAATCATGCACGACATGTCCTGCGAGGTGACATACTTGAACCCGTTGCGGTCATAGTCGCTCACCTTGTCGCGTCCCTGCTGACCGGAGCAGGAGGCGTCCCAGATGGCGTAGGTGCCGCCGAAACCGCAGCACTCGTCGCGGCGGGTGGCGTAGCCCACTTCCAGGCCGTCGACCAGCCGCAGCAGGTCGGCGCACTTGTCAAAGGGCTTGATCATGAGTTCCGAGGGGCGCGCCTCCAACAGATACCGCAGCGAGTGGCAGCCGTTGTGCAGCGCCACGCGGTGGGGGAAGGAGGGTTTGCCCGGAAGCTCGGTGATTTTGAGGACATCGTGAAGGAACTCCACGGGGTCCATCACGGTTTTGCGGAACTGTACCACCTCGGGGGTCTGTTCGACGCCGTCGAAGTGCGAGCGGAACTGGTCGGTGCAGATGCCCGACGGCACCACTACATAGTCGTAACCCTTGTCGACTACCAGCGGCGCGATACCCTTCTCAAGAGTACATGCGTGTTTGAGAAATCCCATGTCCAGCTCGGGCAGGGCGCAACAGGCGCCCCGTTCGATGAACTCGACATCGAGCCCTAATTTCTTGAGCAGCTCATAGGTGGAGATTGCTGCTTTAGGATGGATCGCATCAATGTAGCATGGTACGAAGAAGCCTACTTTCATAATATGGGGAGTATTGATTAATGAAAAATTTCAGTTTATGCTGAAGTTAACAGTCTATTATCAAACATTCCGCAGAGTTGTATTGTTCATAAAATATGTTTAAGGACGCAAATAAAGACAAACTATAAAAACAAACCATAAAAATCAACTCTAAAAACTTCTACCAAATGAAAAAGCCCGACCTGCAATTTGAGCGCGACTATTCGTCGCCCCTGATTTCCCGGTGGTGGATTCTGGCATTGGCGTTCGTTCTAATCTACGGTTTTGCCGTTCTGATTACGGTCACATGCAAGGCTTACGCCGACAAACCGCCCGTACCGGAAACCGTCACAGACCTTTCCGGCAAAACTCTGTTCACCGGCGACGATGTGCGCTGGGGCCAGGCGCTGTTCCTGCGCTACGGCCTGCACGACAACGGCACCGTATGGGGCCACGGAGCCTATCTGGGCCCGGACTTCTCGGCCGATTATCTCCATCAGGTGGCTGTGGAGACACGCCGCCTCAACCCCGACCTGAGCCTGGACGAAATCAACGCCCTGGCCAAGACCAACCGCTATGACGAATCTACGGGCGTCCTCCGCCTGGACCAGGCTCAGGCATCCGTCTTTGCCGGCGCGCCGGAGTACTGGAAGGAATATTTCAGCAATCCGCTCAATAACGGCGGCCTGCAGCACAACCTCATCAGCGACCCCACGGAGCTGCACCAACTGAGCGCGTTCTTTGCATGGTCGGCCTGGGCCTGCTCGGCCAACCGTCCCGGCGAGGACTATTCCTACACCAACAACTTCCCCTACGAGCCTGAAATCGGTCAGGGCCCGACGGACGACCTTACCGTCTGGAGCGTGGCCTCGCTGCTGTTCCTGCTCATCGGCATCGGCGCCTGCATGTACTTTGTGGGCCGCAACAAGGAAGCCGACTGGCAGGCCGATCAGCCCGCCTTCCCGATGATGACGGCCGACGGCGCACAATCGGCCTCGCTGCGCGGGCTCATCAAGTTTGTTGTTGTGGTGGGCCTGCTGCTGTTGGGACAGACCCTGGTGGGCGGCGCCGTGGCGCACTACCGCGCCGATCCCGGCTCGTTCTACGGTCTGGACCTCTCGGCCATCTTCCCCAGCCAGCTGGTGCGCACATGGCACATCCAGCTCGCCATCCTGTGGGTGGCCACGGGCTTTGTGGTGGGCGGCCTGATCATCTCGCGCATCTTCGGCGGCAAGGAATGGAAGGGGCTTGTCAAGCTCACCTACTTCCTGTTCGGCGTCTTCGGGTTTGTCATCTTCGGCTCGCTGCTGGCTGAATGGGCCGGCCTGTCGGGCTGGTGGGGCAATGCCGACGGCTCCTTCTGGCTGGGCAGCCAGGGCTGGGAATATATAGAGATGGGACGCGGCTTCCAGCTGCTGATGATTGTCGGCTTCCTGGTATGGGCCTACGTGATTATCCGCAACACCCTGCCGGCGCTCAAGGTGCCCGGCAAGCGCTTCCTGGCGTGGCTGTTCCTCATCTTCGCCATCTGCGTGCCCGTGTTCTACATCCCCGCCATATTCTTTGACAATATGACCAACTACACCGTGGTGGACACCTGGCGCTTCTGGATGATTCACCTGTGGGTTGAAGGCTTCTTCGAGGTATTCGCCACTACCATGGTAGCCATGGTATTCGTGGAGATGGGCATCGTGGCCCGCAGCCGCGCCATCAAGATTATCCTGCTCGAGGCCATCCTGACCTTCATGGGCGGCATCATCGGCACCGGCCACCACTGGTACTTCGAGGGCCAGAGCACGTTCAACATGGCTGTTTCGTCCTGCTTCTCGGCAATGGAGGTAGTGCCTCTGGTACTGCTGTGCCTTGAGGGCTGGCGCTTCTACCGCACATCGCGCCTGGGCGGCGGCGAGGGCGTGGCCGAGCAGCACAAGTGGGTGTTCAACTTCTTCATGGCCGTGGGCTTCTGGAACTTCATCGGCGCCGGCGTGTTCGGCTTCCTCATCAACATGCCCATCGTCAGCTACTTTGAGATAGGCACCTACCTGACGCCCAACCACGGCCACGCGGCCCTGTTCGGTGTGTTCGGCTTCCTCTCGCTGGGCATGTGCGTCTACGCCCTGCGCAAGAATCTTGACGACGCTCAGTGGGCCAAGGTGCGCCCGTGGATCAAATGCTCGTTCTGGGGCTTAAACATCGGCCTGGCCATGATGATTGCCCTGAGCCTGCTGCCCTCGGGCTTCATCCAGCTGTGGGACGTTATCCACAACGGCTACTGGCACGCCCGCTCAATGGACTTCGTCACCGGCGAGGTGATGAGCACCACCGGCTGGCTGCGCATGCCGGGCGATGTCATCTTCATCCTGTTCGGTGCCGTGCCCTTCTTCTGCGGCGCCTGCAAGGCCTGGTGGCTCAACTGGAAACGTCAGCACGCCAAGTAAACGCACCCCGCTTCACCTCATGACAAACCGCGTGCCCGGCACCTTCTGCGCCGGCGCGCGGTTTGTTGTAAAAAAGCATTGCCGGTTGAGCAATATATTGCAGTTTTTTGCGTTTATCAGGTATAACCGACTTCTCGGTCCGTGAAAAACCCAAAAGCTATATGCCTATGAAGAAAAATTCTACTCCGACCCTTGGCTTACGAGCCATCCCCTCACGAAGCCGTCGCGCTTCGTCGCCCGGCCGGCTGACAGTGGCGTTCCTGCGCCAGTTTGCCCGGGCTTACACTCCCGGCATCATGCCATCGATGCCCGGCTACGTGTTAAACTGAAAAAACTATGGCGGTCCCCCATTCCCGGGCGGGCCGCCACTATTTTTTTACTCCTTATTTTTACAGCAGGGTGAGCTTGAGGTCGTTGATGAGGTTCTCGACGGCCGGATGCTTGCGCAGCATGCTCTCCAGCACCTGGCGCTCGTTCCAGAACTCGGGGGGCAGCTCGCCCTCCTCCAGCCGGATTTCAAGCAGGAAATTGTCGTTGTGGATTTTGTCGCGGATGTAGGCCGTCAGTGCGTCCAGGACATCGCGCATCATGTGTTCCTCCACCTGATTGTGGACGGTGGCCACGTAGTGGTCGGCGGCGAACCGCGCGGGCACGGCGTTGGCCATGGCGCTTGTAAGCAGGCGGTCGGCGGGATGCTCGGCTATGTAGGCGCTCCATGCGCCGGCCACGTTGGCCTCGGTATACTGGGCCGTGCGGGGCGCATAGAGGGCCTGTGGCTCGGCGGTCATGCGTCCGGATATTGACATGCTGCCCATGCGCAGGGTGGGACGGTGTCCGCCCTGGCCTGCCGCAGGCGCAGCCGGAGCCGCACGCCGGGCCGGCGCAGGAGCCGCAGCCGGCGGAGCAGGTGTTGGCGCAGGTGCAGGTGCCGCTGTCTTGGGCGCGGGCGTAGGTGCCGCAGGGGCGGCGGGTGCCGGGGCGGGAGTGGTCGTCGCCGCCGCCGGCGCTGTTGTCTTCTGAAGCGGCTTCAGAGGCCCCTCGCCCAGACCACTTTTAACGGGCGAGGGGCTCAGAAGTTGGGCTATACGTATCAGTGTCAGCTCCACCAACAGTTCCTTGTTGGTGGCCTGGCGGTAGTTGAGGTCGGCGTCGTTGCACAGGCCGATGGCGGCGTAGAGCCAGTCGGGCTTGAATTCCTTGGCAAGCTTGGCCAGGGACTGGCGCACATCGTCGGGGGCGTCGATCAGGGCCATTGTCGAGGGCACGTAGGCCATCATCAGATCGCGGATGTACTCGCCCAGGCCGTTGATGAAGAACTGCGGGTCGAATCCCTTGCGGCGAATCTCATGGAAGGTCAGCAGCGCTGCGGGCACGTCGCCGGCCTTGAAGGCCTCCAACAGGCGGGCGTAGTAGGAGGCGTCCAGCACGTTGAGGTTCTCCAGCGTGCCGGCGTAGGTGATGTGCCCCTGCTGCCCGGCGGCCACCTGGTCAAAGATGGACAGGGCGTCGCGCATGGCGCCGTCGGCCTGGCGGGCTATCACGTGCAGGGCCGAGGGCTCGGCCTCGATACCCTCCTGAGCGGCAACGTATTGCAGATGGCTGACGGTATCGGCTATGGTGATTCGGCTGAAATCGTATATCTGGCAGCGCGACAGGATGGTGGGGATGATCTTGTGCTTCTCCGTGGTGGCCAGGATGAAGATGACGTAGGAGGGCGGCTCCTCAAGCGTCTTCAGGAAGGCGTTGAAGGCGGCGTTGGAGAGCATATGCACCTCATCGATGATGAACACGCGGTAGCGGCCGCCCACGGGAGGCACCTGCACCTGCTCGATGAGGGCGCGGGAATCGTTTTTGCCCTTTCTCGCAAACGAGGACACCGTGCGGTAGTAGGACAGC
>CANQZK010000055.1 GCA_947628285.1 uncultured Muribaculaceae bacterium | reverse complement strand
TATGTTGCCGTTGGGCATCACCACAATCATGGGCTCGGCCTGTCCGCGGGCTATGAGGTTGTCCAAAATCTGTGTGGCGCGTCCCAGCTCGGGCCATGCGTTTTCGTCGCCGCCCATGCCGTGGAGCAGGTACAGCACGGGGTAGCGGCGTCCGGGTTCGTCGTTGTATCCGGCGGGTGTGTAGACGGTCAGGCGGCGGTCAGCGCCGGCGGTGTCGCTGTGGTACCAGACTTTGGCGACGGTGCCGTGGGGGACGTCGTGGACGCTGTAAAGGTCGGCGCTGTCCGGGATGATGAATATGTCGCTGACGGTGTTGACGTCGCGCAGGCGGTGTACGTTGGCGGGGTCGTTGACGCGCAGGCCGTCCACTATGAATGAGTAGCTGTAGAGCTCCGGGGCGAGCGGCTCAGGAGTGGTGAACTGCCACAGGCTGTCGGCGTTGCGGACCAGTGTGGCTGTGCCGGGGGCCGAGAATGTTCCGGCCGGAGTCTGTACGGGGCGCTCGGGCAGGAAATCGCCGGTGACGATGACTTCACGCGCCGCCGGGGCGTTGAGTGTGAATGTGACGGTGCGGTCGGGGTTAAGACGGGGCGATACAACGGCGGGACCGCCCCACAGGGCCTGCTGGGCGGACGCGCCGGTAGTGGCGCAGACCGTCAGCAGCAGGGCTGATAGGAGGCTTTTCATGCGGGGGGGCTGAGGTTTGAAGTCAGAGGTCAGACGGTCAGAGGTCAGACGGTCAGGATTTCTTTTTCTTTGGCGGCGAAGATGTCGTCGATCTGCTTCATGTAGCGGTCATGCAGCTTCTGGGCCTTGGCTTCGGCGTCTTTTTCAACGTCCTCGGGCATGCCCTGCTTGATGGCTTTCTTGAGGCCTTCGATGGCGTCGCGGCGGGCGTTGCGCACCGATACTTTGGCCTGCTCGGCCTCGGCCTTGGACTGCTTGACGAGCTGTTTGCGGCGTTCCTCGGTCAGCGGCGGGATGCTCAGGCGGATAACTTCGCCGTTGTTTTCCGGGGTGATGCCTACTTCGGAGTTGAGGATGGCTTTCTCGATTTCCTTGAACATGGCTTTCTCCCAGGGGGTGATGGTGATGGTGCGTGCGTCGGGCACGGCTACGTTGGCCACGTTGCTGATGGGTGCCATGGAGCCGTAGTAGTTGACGCGTACTGCGTCGAGGATTTTGGGGTTGGCTTTGCCGGCGCGGATGCGCGAGAGGGTTTCGTCAAGGAAGGCAACGGCCATTTCCATTTTTTCTTCGGCGGGGCCGAGGTAGGTCTTAGGGTCTGTCATATGTTTGGTTGTTTGGATTTTAGTATGGGAATTTCAATAAACGAGTGTGCCGATGGGCTCGCCGGCGATGACCTTGGCCAGGTTGCCGGGGGTGTCCATATCGAATACCACGATGGGCATGTGGTTTTCCTTGCACAGGGCGGTGGCGGTGAGGTCCATCACGCGCAGGCCGCGGTTGTAGACTTCGTCGTAGGTGATTTCGGTGAATTTTGTGGCGGTGGGGTCCTTCTCGGGGTCGGCGGTGTATATGCCGTCCACGCGTGTGCCCTTGAGCATTACGTCGGCTTCGACCTCGACGGCGCGCAGGGCCGAGCCGGTGTCGGTGGTGAAGAAGGGGTTGCCCGTGCCGCCGGCGATGATGGAGACGTCGCCGCGTCCCATGGCGTCGATGGCTTTCCACTTGCTGTACTGCTCGCCGATGGGGAACATGTTTATGGCGGTGAAAACGCGTGCGGCCTGGCCGATGCCGTTGAGGGCCGAGCACAGGGCCAGCGAGTTGATGACGGTGGCCAGCATGCCCATCTGGTCGCCCATCACGCGGTCAAAGCCTTTGGCGGCGCCGCTGAGTCCGCGGAAGATGTTGCCGCCGCCGATGACGATTGCCACCTCGACGCCGGCCGAGACGATTTCCTTGATCTGCGATGCGTAGGCGTCGAGGCGGTCGCGGTCAATGCCGTATCCCTGGGCGCCCATGAGCGATTCGCCGCTGAGTTTGAGCAGCACGCGGCGGTATTTGGTTCTGTTTTCCATGATGTGTTTCAATTTTTTTCGTTTGCACAAAGATACGCACAAAAATCAATAATCCCTCACGGACGGGGAAATTTTTTGGCGGATTAACCGGGAATGGCCGGGATTAATCAGGTTTAATCAGGATTAATCATGATGAATCGGGATTAATCCTGAGGATTTTTCGTTGTTCTCGGGCAAAATTCGTATCTTTGTGCCATGACGAAAGGTATAGTTATCGGCTATGACGGCAAGCGGGCCGTGCAGAATATGACCGGGCTGGGCAATTACAGCCGTGTGGTTGTCGGCACGATGTCGGCGATGTATCCTGACAACGAGTATGTGCTGATGGCGCCGCGAATGCGCGAGAATCCGCGCCTGGAGCCGCTGCTGATGCGCGAGAATGTGCGCGTGGTCACGCCGGCTACGGCTATCGGCCGGGGGCTGCCTTGGTGGTGGCGGTCGGTGGCCATGACGTCGCAGATGGCCGAGTTGGGGCTGGACCTCTATCACGGCCTGAGCAATGAGATTCCGCTGTCGGCCGGGATGGCGCCGTGCGCCACAGTGGTGACGGTGCATGACCTGATATGGCGCAAGTTCCCGCAGGATTATTCTGCGCCCGACCGCCGGCTGTACGAGTGGAAGTATGGCCGCTCGGCGCGACTGGCTACCCGCGTGATAGCCATCAGCGAGCGGACCCGCCGGGATATGATGGAGCTCTGGGGCATCGACCCGGACAAGATTGATGTTATCCGCCAGGGCTGCGACCCGATATTCAGCCGCCCGGTGACCTATGAGGACCGCGAGCGCTGCCGCAGCCGCTACTCGCTGCCGCAACGCTACATCCTGAGCGTGGGCACGCTGCAGTGGCGCAAGAACCAGCTGTTGGCCGTCAAGGCGCTGAGCGCTCTGCCGCCGGATGTGCGGCTGGTGCTGGTGGGCGGCGGCCGGGCCGACTACATTGCCGAGATTGAGCGCTGCATAGCTGCCGAGGGCCTGGGCGACAGAGTGGTGCGCCTGCAGAATGTGCCCTTTGACGACCTGCCGGCGCTGTACGCGCTGTCTGTGTTCGCCAGCTATACGTCGCGCTACGAGGGCTTCGGGCTGCCGCTGCTAGAGGCGGCCAGCACGGGCACGCCCTCGATAGCCTGCACGGGCTCGTGCCTGGAGGAGGCCGGCGGCGAGGGGGCGGTCTACGTCGACCCTGACGATGTGCGCGGATATGTCCAAGCGGCGCTCAAGCTGCTCGACGAGCCGTCGTTCCACACGCGGCTGGCCAACAAAGGCAAGCGCCACGCGGCGCGGTTCACGCCGGACGCCTTTGCCTGCGAAACTATGAAGACATACAACAAGGCTATCCTTGACTTTTCACTGAAAGGACTAAAATGAACAATACATCCAAATCGATACTCATAATCGGCGCGGGCGGCTTCATCGGCGGCTTCATAGCCGAGGAGGCGCTGCGGCGCGGATACCGCACCTGGGCGGGCGTGCGCGAGACTACCTCGCGGCGCTATCTGACGGACAAGCGGCTCAACTTCACGGTGTTCGACTACGACAACCCCGAGTCTGTGGCCGAGACGCTGCGCGCCTGCGCTCCGCCCGAGGGCCGCTGGGACTACATAATCTGGAACCTCGGCGCCACGAAGTGCGCCAATTTCCGGGATTTCAACCTCATCAATTTCATGTACCCGCGCACCTTTGTGCAGACGCTCATCGATCTGGACATGGTGCCCGAAAAGTTCCTGTACATGAGCTCGCTGAGCGCCGTCGGCCCGGCCGACGAGAAGGACTACACGCCCATAACATCCCGCACCGTGCCGGACCCCAACACGCGCTACGGCCTGTCAAAAATCAAGACCGAGACTTACCTGGAGACGCTGCCTGACTTCCCCTGGGTGATTTTCCGCCCCACGGGCGTCTACGGCCCCCACGAGAAGGATTATCTGATGATGATCAAGTGCATAGACTCGCACTTTGACTTCGGGGTGGGGTACCGGCGCCAGTTGCTGACGTTCATCTACGTGGACGATCTGGTGCGGGCCATGTTCCAGGCGCTGGAATCGCCGGCCACGGTGCGCCGCAAGTACATCATCAGCGAGGACCGCGCCTATACGCAGAAGGAGTTCCGCAGCATGGTGTCCAAGCGGCTGGGACGGCGGTTCGTCATACCCGTGAAGCTGCCCCTGTGGGCGGTCTATGCCGCATCGTGGTGCATAGAGAAGTGGAGCCTGGCGCGCATGAAGACGTCGACGCTCAACCGCGACAAGTATAAGATAATGAAGCAGCGCAACTGGTCGTGCGACATCAGCGACGCGCGGCGCGACTTCGGGTTCGACCCGCAGTTCCCGCTGGAGCGCGGCATTGACCTGACTGTGCAGGCCTACCTTGACGAGAAGGCCGCCGCGAAGGGAGGTGCCCGATGACGCCGCCCCGCCGGCCGGCGCCGTGGTGGTTCTGGGTGGTGGTAGTGCTGGCCGCCGTGCCCATGTTCGCCGCGCTGGGCCTGACCGATATGACCGGCGCCGACGATACACTGCGCTTCCTGGCACGGCTCTATCCCGTATACATAGTCCTGTCCGGCATCTGCGCCGGCGTCACCTACCGTGACCGGCCCCTGCTGGCATGGATTCTGGTGGTGCTGATGCTGCTGAGCGACGCCGGTATTATAAGCCTTTTAATCCTGGAACAGTGACACTTGAAGAATACGCCACCGAGCACTCGGACCGCCAGCCCGAACAACTGGCACGTCTGTACCGACATACCTACCTGACCCGCCTGTATCCGCACATGTGCTGCGAGCCCCTGCAGGGCCGCCTGCTCAAGATGCTTGCCGGCATGTGCGGCGCCCGCCGGCTGCTGGAACTCGGCACCTTCAGCGGATACTCCACCCTGTGCCTGGCTGAGGGAATGCCCGCCGGCGCCCGCCTGCATACCGTCGAGATTGATGACGAGGCCGAGGACGAGCTGCGCGAGCTCTTCGACCAATCGCCCCGAGGCGCCGACATCACCCTGCACATCGGCAACGCCCTGGACGTGGTGCCCCGCATCACTGCCGAGCCCTGGGACCTTGTCTTCATCGACGCCAACAAGCGCCTCTACACGCGCTATTACGAGATGGTGCTGCCGCTGGTGCGTCCGGGCGGTTACATCCTGGTAGACAATACGTTGTGGGGCGGTAAGGTGCTTGACAACCCCGAGCACGCCGACGCCCAAACGCGCGGCATCGACGAGTTCAACCGCATGCTGGCCGCCGACCGCCGCGTGGAGAAGGTTATCATTCCCGTGCGCGACGGCCTGACAATAATCCATAAACTCTGACCCTATGAGCAACCGTAAGAAGACTGTCTGGGACATGCACCGCCTCAGTGCCGAGCAGTTCCGCACGGCACCCAAGATGCCGCTGACCGTTGTGCTTGACAACGTGCGCTCACTCAACAATATAGGCTCGATATTCCGCACCTGCGACGCCTTTGCCGTATCCGAGCTGGTGCTGTGTGGCATATCGCAGACGCCGCCGTCGGCCGAGATTCACAAGACCGCCTTAGGCGCCGAGGAGACTGTGGCCTGGCGCTACTTCGACACCACCGCCCGCGCCATCGAAGCTCTGCGGGCCGAGGGCTGCGTGATATGCTGCCTGGAGCAGGTCGAGGGGTCCGTGGCGCTTGAGGACTTCGTGCCCGAGCCCGGCCGCCGCTACGCCTTCGTGGCCGGCCATGAGGTCAACGGCGTGGACCAGGCCGTAGTGGACAGCGCCGACGTGTGCCTGGAGATTCCGCAGCGCGGCACCAAACATTCGCTCAACGTGGCCGTATCGGCCGCCATCACCATCTGGCATTTCTTTAACCATACATTATGACCCCACGACGCCCTGCATCCAAACGACACAAAATCATCAAGGGAGCCGCTCTGCCGGCCGGCCTGACGCCCCGCCGCGCCTTTGACCTGCTGTTCCTGACGGTAGTCCTAATCATGTTTATAATCTATATGTTCACTCCTGCTCAGAAATCAAAAGACATCATCTTCCCGGAGCCTCTGCGCCCGGGCGACAAGATAGCCATCCTGGCACCGGCCGGGCCCATTGCCCGCGGACCGGTCGACTCGGCCGCCACCGTGCTGCGCGGGCTGGGTTACAATGTGGAGATTTACCCGCACACCTTCGGGAAATTCGGCCATTTCAGCGGCACGCACGCCGAGCGCCTTGCCGACATGCGCGCGGCCTTCACCGACCCCGAGGTGCGCGCAATCATTTGTGCCCGCGGCGGTTACGGCGTGGTGCACAATCTGGACAGCCTGGCCGCGCTGCCGCTGACTGACGACCCCAAGTGGGTGGTGGGTTTCTCCGATATCTCGGCGCTGCACTCGCTGATGGCGTCGCGCAACATCGCCTCGGTGCACGCCTCCATGGCCAAGGCCATCGCGCTGGGGCCGGACAACGCCGACAACGCCGCCCTGTTCGGAATCCTGACCGGCGAGTTCCCCCGCTATACCTGGGGCCCGTCGCCCTACAATCATGAGGGCCATGCCGAGGGCCTGCTCATGGGCGGCAATCTGGCCGTGATAGCCGACCTTATCAATACGCCCTTCGACATCATCCGCCCGGGCACGGTGTTGTTCATCGAGGATGTGTCCGAGCCTATCTACAAGATTGAGCGCATCATGTACCAGCTGCGGCTCAGCGGCATCCTGCCCAAGCTCAAAGGTCTGATAATCGGACAGTTCACCGACTATAAGCCCGACGACAACCACCGCGACATGGAGTCGATGCTTGCCGAGGTGTTGGCGCCGTACAATTATCCGATAGCCTTCGGCGCGCCGGTGGGCCATGTGGACCACAATGTGCCGTTCATCGAATCGTGCTGGGTGTCGCTCGACGTCACTCCCGAGGGCACGACGCTGCAATTCGAGCGCTGAAACGAGCCTTAAAACGGGTTTATAGCATTTTTTAACATTTAAAATTTGCCAATCGGTGCACTTAGTCGTAACTTTGTGCCACTATGCAAACTAAAGAAAGCAAATAGCAAAACTTGAATTTTGGTTATGAGGGAGGTGTGCTGCTGTGAAGTAGTGCACTTTTCGCCTTTTATAGGGGTCCCTTTTGCGGCCCAACCTATTGCAGAACAGACACAAAAAACGGGAGCGCCGGCGTGGCGTTCCCGTTTTTCGATATGTGATGTGAGGGGAGGAGATTATGCGCAGGAGTCAACAACGCAGGAGTCGTCTACGACGACCACTTCCTCAACTACGACTTCCTCGTCAGGTAGGGAGTCGAGGTCGACGGAGTTGCCCTTGCGGTCGACACGCTTGAAGGTGTCGTTGAGTTCCGATGAGACGTATTGGGTGTTGAAGAAGTAGGCTATGAAGATCTGGCCGTCCTCGTAACCGTAGGCTATTGCTGTGCCCTTGGAGGCGTTCTTGTACAGCGGGGAGTTGCCTACGCGCTCAAAGCCCATAGCGCCGATTTTCTGGTCGAATGCCTTGCTGAAGGTCTCTTCGGCGCCGGTGCCGTATTCGGTCAGGAAGGCTTTCCAGGTTATGACGGCCACGGGTGCATTCCAGTTGTACTGCCAGTCATATGCGTAGTAGGGGCCTTCGTCGCGGGCCAGGTTCTTCTCGAATATGACGGTGAGGTCAACGTCATCGCGCTCGGTGTTCAGGCTGCTCTTGTGACCCTGGTCCCAGCCGGCGGTGGAGGGTACGTCGCTGCGGAAGTTGTTCAGCGTGGCGCCCTTGCTGATGCCGTAGGCCGATGTGGCCGAGAGGTGGTCGGTGATGGCTGCGGCAAAGCCGTCGGCGTCGAAGTACTGGCTGCGCACGCGCTCGCCGTTGTGCTCGCGCAGGTTGATATCGTCAAATGAGTCCTTGCTGATTTCCTTTCCGTCGATGCCGATCAGTGTGGATGAGTTGCCGTCCTTGGCCAGGAAGCGGTCGCCGCCCAGAGGCCACAAGGCTGAGAAGTCAAATGCCAGCTGTTCCTCGCCTTCGGGGGTGAGTGTGCCGTATTTATCGTCCTTCTCGGCTTCGATGACGCCGCGGACGAAACCGAGGTTGTCATACTTGGCGCGTACCACGGTCTCGCCCTCGGCGTTTTTTATGCCGTAGTTGTCGCCGTCGTAGTACAGGAAGAGTTTGCCGTCGGTCCAGGTGCCTTCGGCGTAGTGGCTTGTCCATTTGCCTAACTTGCAGACTTTCTCGCCCTTGCGGTCCAGGACAACGGCGTCGTCGTCGATGCGCACCACAAAGTAGCCGTGGCTGAACATGCTGAAACGGTCATACTTGTCCTGGCTGAAGGAGTAGAGCACTTCGCCGCTCTTGTCAATGACGTTGACTTTCATCTTGGCGTCTTCTTTGTCGCCGTCCTTGAGGGCCACCATGGCTACGCCGTCGTTGAATATCGTGGCGCCGTCGTATTTGGTGGGGATGACTACTTCGCCCTTGGTATCTACGTAGCCGCATTTGCCGTCGGTCGTTTCCACAGGTGCCAGACCGTCTCCGAACAGGTAGGCGTACTTGATGTTCTTGGGCAGGGTGGCCACTTCCTCGCCGTCGCGGTTGATGATGGTGATGGGGCTGTTCTTGAGCACGGCCATAGCGTATGCGCCGTTGTTATAGCCGTTTATGTCAACGAAGGATTCCTTGTTGAGGGGAGCCTTGACGTTGTTGATGTCATAGACATCGTACTCGCCGTCGGAGTTTTCCACGATGAAGGTGCTGCCCGAGAAGGAGAAGGGGGCGTTCTTGAACTCGTCCCTGAGGACAACTGTACCGTCTGCGGCCTTGATGACGCTCCACATGGAGTTGCCGTCCATCTTTACGGCAACGTACTCAACAGAGTCGGAGCCTGACGAACAAGCGCCCAAAACCAGACCCATGAACAGGGCCGTTGCCGGGATTGCTAATCTGTGCATATGGTTAGATTTTGAGTGAAATTATATGATTAATGGCCAAAAATACTGAAAATAATCTAAATTGTTGATTTATTAGAGTTTTTTAACACTACGGGAGCGGCGGAGGTATAGGGCCTATAGGGCCAATAGGCCTGCGGGACCGCTATATGCCCTATAAGCCCTATAGGCCCTATAACGCCGGCGTCAGCCCCCTCTAAAAGCAAAAATGCAACCACTCTCGCGAGCAATTGCATCTCTAACCTATGATTCACTTATTATAATGTTGCTTTTGTTCTTGCAAATGTATAAGAAAATATTCAAAAATATTCTAAATTAACATAAATTATTTTTCGTATACATAAATTTATGGTTGCAAAATTTAAACTTATACTCTGTAGTGAACGATTCAGCGCCCATATAGTTATAATTAATGTAATAAGTATGTGTTCGGAATTATTTATTGTATCGCCTCATAAATTCTGCGGCGAACTTTCGAACCCGGCTTCTGTTACTATGGAACTCCATAGCGCCATCAGCCGAATTCAAAATTTCATCCACATACTTCATAATTCAATACGATAAATAATTTCGAACACATACTTAAATCGCTATCTCTATGGAAAAACTGCAACTAATACCTTCGCACGCCATCGGCACCTTCCTGCTCGATGTGATACACCGCATTTTCTCTTTTTTAGGCATCGGCCACAACGAGACGCTCCAGGATATTGTCTACGTGGCAATGGTGACGGTGCTCTCGCTGTTCATCGGCTGGGCCGTGAAATGGATTGTGGTGTGGTTGGTGCGCAAGCTGGTGAGCATGCGCCCCAGCGAGTTTGGCCGTGACCTGCTTGAAAAGCACGTCATAAGCCATTGCGCTCACTTCATCCCGCCGCTGGTGCTGCTGGGCCTGCTGCCCATAGCATTCAACCGCGGCAACCGTATGCTGGACATACTGGAGCGCATCGTGGGCGCTTACGCCTTAGTGGCGCTGGGCATCGGCCTGGCGGCGGTGATGGCGTTCATATATTACCGCTATGACAAGCACGAAAATACCAAGAACCTGCCGTTGAAGGGCATCCTGAATGTGGGCCGCGGCATAATGTGGATGGTGATTGTCATCATCACCGTATCGGTGCTGCTGGACAAGTCGCCCGCCATGCTGCTGACCGGCCTGGGCGCCTTCGCGGCGGCCTTGATGCTGATTTTCAAGGACAGCATCCTGGGGTTCGTGGCCGGAATTCAGATGTCGCAGAACGATATGCTGCACGTGGGCGACTGGATTGTGGTGCCGGGCACGCCGGCCAACGGTGTGGTCACCGACGTTTCGCTCACGGCCGTGAAGATTCAGAATTTCGACAATACCTTTGTCACCGTGCCGCCCTATACGCTGGTGTCGGGCTCGTTCCAGAACTGGCGCGGCATGAAGGAGGCCGGCGCCCGTCGCATGAACCCCACGCTGACAATCGACATGGACAGCATCGGCCGCCTGACGCCGGATATGCTTGGCCGCGCTTTGCGCCTGCACCCGGAACTGCAGCCGTTTGTCGATGCTTCGCGCCGCGCGCCCGGCAAGGTGGTGGCCGACGGCGGCATCCGTCCCCTCAACGGCTCGTTGGAGACCAATCTTGGCCTGTACCGCGCCTATGCTACGCAGTATCTGCTCACGTCGCCCCTGCTCAACAACACCATGCAAGTGCTGGTGCAGCTGATGCCGCCCACCAACAACGGTATCCCCATCAATTTCTACTGCTTCACGGACACGACGGACTGGAACGCCTACGAGGCCATCCAGAGCACTATCATAGAGCATCTTACCGTGGTTGCGCCTGACTTCGGGCTGGCTATATACTATGGTGGCAGCATGGCGATTGAGACTGTCGCGGCAGCTCCCGCGGCGCCTGCGACGGACGTCAAGGCGTCATAGAGTCAGTCGTCCAGCCAGCCGGGCATGACTTCCGGGTCATCGGCCGGCTGTGGCGCCGGATTGGGCGTCGGCGTTGGCGTCGGCTTCGGAGTCTGTTCCGGAGTCGGTTCAGGGACAGGCGCCGGGGTAACAGCCGGGGCGGCGGTGGCCGTATCGGTCAGCTCGCACAGGCGGTCAAGGCTTATCGCCGGCTCCAGCGGCTGTCCGGGCAGCGGGACGGGCACGGCATCGTCAGCCTTGCGGCGGCGTTTGCCTTTGGAGCCGTTGCCGGCCAGGACGCGGCCCGAACCGCAATAGCGTTCGCCCCAATAGCCTGAGTCAATGTCGCTTATCATCACGCCGCGCGACGACGATGCGTGAATCATCTTGCCGCCGCCGATGTACAGCCCCACATGATTGATTGTCCCGCGGCCGTTGCGCCCGGCAAAGAATATGAGGTCGCCCGGCTCAGCCTTGCCGCGGTCAATGTGCTTGCCGTAAGCGTATTGCTCGCGGCTGGAGCGGGGCAGCTTCAGCCCGGCGGCGCGCAGAAAGACATCGCACGTCAGGCCCGAGCAGTCCACGCCGGAGCGGTCGCTGCCGCCGTAGCGGTAGGGCGTGCCCAGCCAGGTGCGGGCGTAGGCTATGACATCGCGGGCCTCGCCCGTGGCCTCGACATCGACGCGAATGGCCGAGGCACGGTCGCCGCGCACCGTGTGACGCTTGGAGCCGCACGAGCCCAGCGCCAGCGCAAGCACCGTCGCTATCAGCAATATTATCGGTCGAGACAGTCGTTTCATAGAATCGGAAACTTAATCGATGCAAAATTAACCAAAATCCGCATAATTTTTTGCATCCGTGCGGGCAAATATGGAATATTTTTCGTAATTTTGTATAAATTATTTACTTATCAGATTCAAAGCATAACTACGACATGAAAATCACACGCCTTGCACTGCCGGCCCTGCTGGGCCTTACGGTACTGCCGGCTGCCGCTCAGACCGCCGCGCCCGCTGCACCCACAGAGGATGAAGTCATCCTCCACGCATGGACCTGGAGCCTTGACACCATAGCCGCCAACCTCAAGGACATAGCCGAGGCCGGCTATACCTACGTCCAGACATCGCCCGTGCAGACCTGCTACGTGGGCGAAGGCGGCGGTATGGCCCTCTACAGCCAGCCCGGCGACTCCGTCTCCGGCAAGTGGTACTACTACTACCAGCCCACCGACTGGAAAATCGGCAACTACATGCTCGGCACCCGCGACGACTTCAAAGCCATGTGCGACAGCGCATATAAATATGGTGTAAAAGTCATCGTCGACGTGCTGCCCAACCATACCGCCGTCGACCACACCGCCGTGCTGCCCGACCTTGACAACGCCGTCGGCGGCCATCAGAACCTTTACCACGAGCGCGGATTCACACCCATCACACAGTGGAACGACCGTCTGGAATGTACCACCGGCGAGATGGGCGGCCTCCCCGACGTCAACACCGAGAACCCCGACTTCCAGTACTACTACCTCCAGTACGTCAATGACCTCATCAACCTCGGCGCCCGCGGCTTTCGCTACGACACCGCCAAGCACATAGGTCTGCCCTCCGATCCCCTCGACCCCCGCTCGACCCGCAACAACTTCTGGCCCGTCGCCACCGGTCGCGAAGCCGCCAAGGGTCTCTCGCTCCTCATGCCAGACAGCCTATATATATATGGTGAAGTGCTCCAGGACAAGAACGTCAAGGAAACCGAATATGCCGAGTACATGGACCTCACCGCAAGCGCCTACGGCCACTCGCTGCGCGACGCCCTCCGTCAGGGCCGCCTCCCCGCCACACTGCTCACCGACTGGAACCACCCCGTCGACCCCTCCCGCCTGGTGACATGGGTTGAAAGCCACGACACCTACTGCAACGAACACGAGTCAGCCGACCTTACCGACGACCAGATCCGCGCCGCATTCGTATTCCTCACCGCACGCCAGCACGGACGCCCCCTCTTCTACAGCCGTCCCGCCGGCAGCACCCGCGCCAACTACTGGGGCAACAACCGAGTCGGCGCCCGCGGCAACGACGAATTCAAGCATCCTCAGATTGTCGCCGCCAACAAATTCCGCACCGCCATGCACGGACAGCCCGAAACCATCACCACCGGCGCTGACGACCGCGTAGTCCAGGTATGCCGTGGCGACGCCGGTGCCGCCCTCATCAACTTCAGCGACACCTCCGTCAAACTCAAAATGCCCACCTCACTGCCCGACGGCCAATACACCGACGCCGTCAGCGGCCAAGAATTCAAAGTCAGCAAAGGCACCATCCAAGGCACCGTCGCTCCCCTGACCACCTACATCCTCTACCGCTAACACAAACACCAAACGAGGGCCCGCGCCCTCGTTTGCTTTATACGCCCGTTGCCCCACCCCCACGTTTGCACACCGCCCAGCGTTCGCGCTTCCGCTCCCCTGGCGCTCTTTGTGCGGAACGGCTGCTGTCGGGTATTGCCGTCAGGCGGTTTGTCGTAAGGTGAAGCGGGGTGGGGGCGCTCGGCTTGCTATCGCGTTGCCGGGCGCCGG
>CANQZK010000054.1 GCA_947628285.1 uncultured Muribaculaceae bacterium | reverse complement strand
CGGACGAAATAGATAACGCCCAACGGATAGCCTTTGAGCACAGAGTCGATTACGGCCACATCGCGCTTGCCGTCGGCGTAGATGTAGTTGCGCTGATATTCGGGTTGAATGGTCAGTAGTCCACCCATGCCGAACAGACCTTTGGCCTCAAGCTCGTTATAAACAAAGCCGTCGCAAATATCGGCTATCGTCCATTCTGTATGTAGTTTTGTTTTCATAATTTTTAGTAGTTTAGTTGAAATATTAGGGATAACAAAAACTTGGTTTGGAGGAGCAAACAAGGTTTACCCGGAGCAAATCCAAGTCAGCAGTAGCGGGAAAGAGAGTCGTGTTACCAAACTTAATGATGGGGCAGTTTTGTGGCATAATGAAATGCCTGAAAATGAAACATATTATATAGTTGAAGGAAGATATTACACCCAGGTATACGCACGAGTGATTATCCGGTATCTACAAAACACGTTTAATAAGCAGGCGTGCGTATGTTGAATATAATTCACCGTCAATAATAATTGCACCTCTTCGATTTAAGTCTGCATATTTGGGCGTATCGTTAACGGTGTATTCTTTTGTTTTAATATTCCATTCATTTCCTCTATCTGTTATCCCTAATATTTCAAATTGCTCAGGGCAATACTTGTCAAGGAATGTTATGGGAACGCCCATAGCACCATCGTAGTCAGAGGGGATTGCATCAGTATAAGGCACCTCTATTGCATCGTAATTATCGTAGTGTTGGTAGCCTTTGCCACGTATATCCTTATGTTTGGAGTACATGATATTTTGTTCCATTGTCATAAGTGATAACGGTTGGTGGCGACGGCCATGATCGATGTTTGTAAACCAACAGCAATTTCTGAATTTAACTAATCCTGTAGTATCATCTTTTACACCCGCAGCATATTCTCTATCTCCAATTGGACGAAAATAAGCATTGCCATTATGAAAGCCGTTTCCAAGCCAAATTTTATTCTCTTTTATTAAAGGAAATACTTCCTTGTAAGTAAGCGCATTCATATTGCCTATTATCACAAATTGTTTATCAGCCTCAACAATCCAAGCAAGGAACTCGCGGAATAAGGAGAAAGGCGGATTGGTGACGATGATGTCGGCTTCGTCGCGCAGGGCGGTGACTTCGGGGCTACGGAAGTCGCCATCGCCCTCAAGATATTGCCATTCAAGGTCGTGAAAATCTATCACACCATCGCCCGTTACATCATGGTCAAGCACAAAGATTTTGCCACGAACGGATGTTTTAGAGGGGTCGAATTGTGGTGCGTCCTGTTCAAACAACGATGGCAACCATTGAGTTTTGTATTTCTTGCTCTCGGGTGCGTATGAGGTGGAAATCAACTTCTTCAGGCCGAGGGTCTGAAAATGTTGAGCGAAATATAGTGTGAAGTTGCTCCATTCCGGGTCGTCGCAAGGCAAAAGCACGGTCTTGCCTTGGAATACATCAGGATTGTATTCAAGGTAGGCGTTGATTTCACGCTCAATATCATAGTATTGGGTGTAAAATTCATCGTTTTTGGCGGCTTTGGCCGCCGAAAGAGATTCGTTTGCCATTCTATTAGGTCTATGTTTCCTTCTTTTAATCGCAAAGATAAACATTTACATATAAACAAACAAAATATGCCTTAAAAAAATGAAAAATCCATATGAAAAATCTGTGGTACATGATACGTAGCGGATGCGCCGGCAGCCCCGCAAACCGTGTTAATAACTGTGTAGAAAACCCTGTCAATAAGGTGTCGAAAGCAGGGTCGGCAACCATCGGAGGCCCTGAGGCAAGACCCCCGAGAGGTCGTTTTTCGACAGATTTTCTGACTCAATAACACCCTTTTTATACACTTTTATACCGCATTTTCGCCAAAAAAATATTAACTTTGCACATTATTGACATACTGTTGATAAAGTTTAAACCATGCTGATAATAAAACAATACGGGGGTTGATAACGTGTCAGTAACCCTGCTGCGGAAATCAATAACTCAAATATCCAAATTTTCGGCCCGAAAGTTATTGTCCGTTTCTACACCCCATTATTATTGTTTGGTTTTATTGGCTTAAAAATTTTTTCATTCTAAAATTTAAAATAATAATAAAATGGATGTTGAAAAGTGCCTGAGCGACGAAGAACTCAAACAGGAAATAGAACGTCTCAAACGCGAAAAAGGAGCCGTCATCCTGGCTCATTATTATCAGCGCGGACCCATCCAGGACATTGCCGATCATATAGGCGACTCGCTGGCCCTGGCCCGCTACGCCGCCACCCTTAAGGACGCCCGCATAATTGTGCTCTGCGGCGTTCACTTCATGGGCGAGACTGCCAAGCTGCTCTGCCCCGACAAGAAGGTGCTGGTTCCCGACGCCAATGCCGGCTGCTCGTTGGCCGACAGCTGCCCCGCCGACGCATTCGAGGAATTCATCCGCCAACACCCCGACCATATCGTGGTGTCCTACGTCAACACCTCCGTCGGCGTCAAGGCTCTCACCGACGTACTGGTCACCTCAGGCAATGCCCGCAAAATAATTGACCGTCTGCCCGCCGACGCCAAGATAATCTTCGGTCCCGACCGCAACTTGGGCGGATATATCAACGCACAGACCGGACGGCAGATGGTGCTCTGGGATGGCGCATGCCATGTGCACCAGCAGTTCTCGCTTCCCCGCATCCTGGAACTGAAAAAGGAACACCCCGGAGCAAAAGTGCTGGTACACCCCGAGTGCCCCCGCCCCCTGACCCTCGCGGCCGACTGTGTAGGCTCCACCGCCGCCCTGCTTGACTATGCCCGCAGCTCCGATGCCAAGGAATTCATCGTGGCCACCGAGAGCGGCATCCTCCACCAGATGCGCAAGGACTGCCCCGACAAGACATTCATCCCCGCCCCGCCCGACGACAGTACCTGCGCATGCAACGACTGCTCCTATATGAAACTCAACACCCTGCGCAAACTCTACGAATGTCTGCGCGACGAAACCCCCGAAATCACCATCGACCCTGCCCTGGCCGAGCGTGCCCGCCGCCCCATCGACCGCATGCTCTCCCTGAGCTGACGCAAACCAAGCAGCCAAGCAATGCCCGCGAGGTAAGAACATTTAGAGCTTGTTTAATAATAATACTTAAACCTTCAACAACGCTTCGGCAACTGTCATCGGAGTTAAATATTACTGTTGATCAGGTACGTTACCTGCGCAAGCAGCTTGAGGCAAAAGGCATATTTCTTTGTCGTAAAGGAGCGACAAAGAAAGGAAAATGGCAAATTATAATACACAGTTTGACGCAAGAGGGTGTTTAAAGACAGCCTATAAAAATGATGATTGCTGTGAGGTGATTGTCGCCTTTAATTTCCGATTTTTTTCGTACCTTTGCACATTATTATATAAGCAATGGAATACAATCATAAAGAAATAGAGAGCCGCTGGCAACAGCGCTGGAAGCAGGACCGCACTTATGCGGCCGCCGTGGACCCTTCGCGTCCCAAATATTATGTTTTGGACATGTTTCCCTACCCCTCGGGCGCCGGTCTGCACGTGGGTCATCCGCTGGGATACATAGCCTCCGACATTTATTCGCGTTACAAACGTCTGCAGGGTTTCAATGTGCTGCACCCCATGGGCTACGACGCCTACGGTCTGCCCGCCGAGCAGTATGCCATCCAGACTGGCCAGCATCCGCAGGTGACTACCGAGGTCAACATTGCCCGCTACCGCTCGCAGCTCGATAAGATCGGTTTCTGCTACGACTGGGACCGCGAAATCCGTACCTGCGACCCCGAGTACTACAAGTGGACGCAGTGGGCCTTCATCGAGATGTTCAACCACTACTTCGACACCGAGGCTCAGAAGGCTCGCCCCATCGCCGACCTCATTGCGCACCTTGAAAAGGAAGGCACCGAAGGCCTCCATGCCGCCGGCACCAAGGAACTCTCCCTTACCGCCGCTGACTGGAACGCCATGACCGAGAAGGAAAAGAGCGACGTGCTGATGAACTACCGTCTGGCCTACCTGGGCAATACCATGGTGAACTGGTGTCCCGAACTGGGCACCGTGCTGGCCAATGACGAGGTGAGCGAGGGTCTGTCCGTGCGCGGCGGTTACCCCGTGGAACAGAAACTCATGTACCAGTGGTGCCTGCGCGTGTCGGCATACGCACAGCGCCTGCTCGACGGTCTGGACCGTCTGGAGTGGACCGACTCGCTCAAGGAGACGCAGCGCAACTGGATTGGCCGCAGCGAGGGTGCCGAGATGCACTTCAAGGTGGCAGGCAGCGACGTCGACCTGGAAATTTTCACCACCCGCGCCGATACCGTTTTTGGTGTCACCTTCATGGTACTGGCACCTGAGAGCGCCTATGTGCAGAAGGTCACCACGCCCGAACAGCGTCAGGCCGTGGACGACTATCTGGCCGCCGTCCGCCACAAGACCGAGCGCGAGCGCATGATAGACAAGACCATGACGGGCGTCTTCACCGGCTCATATGCCGTAAACCCGCTCACGGGTCGCGAAATTCCCATCTGGGTGAGCGATTATGTGCTGGCCGGCTACGGCACCGGCGCCATCATGGCTGTGCCCGCCCACGATAGCCGCGACTATGCCTTTGCGCGCGCCTTCAACCTGCCAGTCATACCCCTGATTGAGGGTGCCGACGTCAGCGAATCGTCCTTCGACGCCAAGGAAGGCCGCATGATCAACAGCAGCGGCCCCGGCCTGTCGCTCGACGGCCTGGAGGTGAAGGACGCCATCGCCCGCACCAAGGAATACATCAAGAGCGCCGGCATAGGCCGCGTTAAGGTCAACTATCGTCTGCGCGATGCCATCTTCAGCCGCCAGCGCTACTGGGGCGAACCCTTCCCCGTATATTATAAGGACGGCATACCCCACATGCTGCCCGTTGAGAGCCTGCCCCTGCAGCTTCCGCGCATCGACCAATACCGTCCCACCGAGACCGGCGAGCCCCCGCTGGGCCGCGCCAAGGACTGGCATACCCCCGAAGGGTATCCTCTTGAACTCAACACCATGCCCGGTTTTGCAGGCTCCAGCGCCTACTATCTGCGCTACATGGACCCGCACAACAACGACGCCCTTGTGTCGCCCGAGGCCAACAACTACTGGCGTCAGGTCGACCTCTACATCGGCGGTACCGAACACGCCACCGGCCACCTCATCTACAGCCGTTTCTGGAACAAGTTCCTCTATGACCTGGGTCTGGTGTGCGAGGACGAACCCTTCCGCAAGTTGGTCAACCAGGGCATGATTCAGGGCCGCAGCAGCTACGCCTATCGCGTGGCCGGCACAAACACCTTTGTCAGCCACGGCCTGAAGGACAAATATGAGGTCAGCCCCATACTGGTGGACATCAGCCTTGTAAGCAACGACATACTCGACACCGAGGCTTTCCGCCGCTGGCGTCCCGATTTTGCCGACGCCGAGTTCATCCTGGAGGACGGCAAATACGTATGCGGCTGGGCCGTGGAGAAGATGTCCAAGTCGCGTTTCAACGTAGTCAATCCCGACGATATCGTGGAACGCTACGGCGCCGACACCCTGCGCCTGTACGAGATGTTCCTGGGCCCGCTGGAGCAGTCCAAGCCCTGGGATACCAACGGCATCGACGGCGTGAACCGCTTCATCAAGAAACTCTGGAACCTCTTCTACAAGGGCGACACCCTGTTGGTTGATGATTCCGAGCCTACCCCGGAGAACCTCAAGACCCTGCACACCCTCATCAAGAAAGTCACCGCCGACATCGAGGCCTTCTCATACAACACCTCGGTGGCAGCCTTCATGATATGCGTCAACGAGCTCGGCCGTCAGCAATGCCGCTCGCGCCGCGTGCTGGAGCCGCTGCTGATTCTGTTGGCACCCTTCGCGCCCCACGTGGCCGAGGAGCTGTGGCACTCGGCCATCGGTCACGACACCACCATATGCGATGCCCGCTGGCCCGAATTCAATGAGGATTATCTGAAGGAAACGACGGTCAACTACGCCGTATCGTTCAACGGCAAGGCCCGCTTCAACATCAGCGTCGACGCCGACCTTGACGCCGACAGCGTGCAGCGCATAGCCCTGGAGACACCCGAGGCCGCCCGCTGGCTTGAGGGCAAGACCATCCGCAAGGTCATCGTCGTGCCCCGCAAGATTGTCAACGTGGTAATTTCTTAATTCATAATGCACAATGCGTAATTCATAATTAAAATGCGCTTAGCCTTATAATTATGAATTATGCATTATGAATTGTGCATTATGATTTTATAATAATTGCAGCATTTTCACGTTATAGAAAAGCAATGAAAATAGTATTCGCCACCAACAACGCCCACAAGCTGGCCGAGGTCCGTCAGATAGCCGGGCCCGGCATGGAGATATTGTCGCTCGCCGACATAGGCTGCCATGACGACATCCCCGAGACAGCCGATACGCTTGAAGGCAACGCCGCCATCAAGGCCCGCTGGGTGCGCGACCGCTACGGTTACGATTGCTTTGCCGACGATACCGGTCTGGAAGTCGACACCCTGGGCGGCGCTCCCGGTGTCTACTCCGCCCGCTATGCCGGCGGCGAGGGCCACGACTCCAAAGCCAACATGGCCCTGCTGCTGCGCAACCTGGCCGACACTGACCGCCGCACGGCACGCTTCCGCACCGTCATTGCGCTGACTGAAGGCCCTCAAATGCGCACCTTTGAAGGCCGCGTGGACGGGCACATCACCCGTCAGCCATCCGGCGCCGACGGATTCGGCTACGACCCCGTGTTCATGCCCGACGGCTGGGACAAGACCTTTGCCGAGGCCACCGCGGCCGAGAAGAACGCCGTCAGCCACCGCGGACGCGCCGTCCGCCGCCTTATAGATTATCTTTCCTCGAAATACAATATTAATGATTAAAAAACTTTATATAGCTCTGTTGCTGTCGCTCGCCTCGGTGTGCGGCACGGCTCAGAACGCCCCCGGCTCATGGCGTGCCCTGCCTATGACCGGCCTGACCTATACCAAAATAGTCGACACCCCCGCCCGCGTCTACTACATATCCAAGAGCCCAAGCACAAAGATAGTCAACCAGACCCTCTACTCATACGATAAGGAGGACAATTCGACCGTCTACTACACCCCCGGCACCACCCTGTCGGCATCGGACATCACCGATATATATTATAACCCGGACGGCAAGTACCTGCTTGTAGCCTATGAATCAGGCAACATCGACCTTCTGTATGATGACGGCCGCATTGTCAACATGCCCGAGATTATGAACGCCTCGATTTATGTCGACTCGCGCAAAATCAACAGCGTCAGCTTCGCCGCGGGCCGCATCTACTTAGCCACCGACTTCGGTATGGTCATCTATGACGACAACGCTCACGTGGTAGTCGAGTCCGGCATATACAACAAGCCGCTCAAGAGCATCATGGCCGTGGGCGGTCATCTGGCCATCCAGGAACAGAACACCTTCAAGGTTGCGCCCCTGAACGTGCGCCACAACAGCCTGGACGTGTTCACCGACATGCCCTTCAGCGACGGCTATGCCGGAAAGGTTGCCAATCCCGTACCGACAGGCGGCAACAAGGCCTTTGTCTGCACCGGCGACGCATCGGTTTACTCGATTGACTTCGATTTCAACGCCGGCAAAATCAACTGGGGCAGCACGGCCATAATCAACCGGAACAAGATGGGCACACCGGACATCATCCGCACCCGCGACGGCTATATGGTCAAGGGCCCGGACTGCCTGGTGTTCTTTGACAAGGAAGAGAATAAGAAGAGTGTCAGCCTGCCCGACGGGCTCAAAAACAACCTGATAAGCTCATGGAAGGGCGCCGCGTCAGTCTGGGCGGCCGACAACACCGGTATAGCCAACTATGACCTTTCCGGCGCGACACCCGTCACCCTGGCCGACCGCTACAAGGCCCCCGGCTCGATGATGTTCGATTCCGGTTACATAAATCCGTCGGCCGACGGCCGCGGCGTCATCATAAGCAACATCGGTCCGTCATACTTCCATGCCTCATCCAACAGTTTCGAAACACCTTCCATACTGGAATACTATGACTGGGAGACAGGTGAGTTTACTTCGCTTCACCCCATTGGCAGCCCGGGCTACAATGCCAATGTAAAGTATCTGAACAATAAGTTCAATACTGGTCTATACTACGGCGGTCCCTGCAACTTTGTTCAGGACCCGGTGGATCCCTCCTTAATATATTATGCCAATACAATGGACGGTCTGCTCGTTGTGAAGGATAACAAGGTTATCTACGCATACAACGATATCAACGCTTCCACCTCCCCTCTTACCACAGCCTACTGTACAGCAGTTATTGAAGTGAAATTCGACCTCCAGGGCAATTTGTGGGTAGGCAACTATGAAGGCGCCAAAAACGGACGTTTTCTCAAAGTTCTGCCCAAGGCAGCCATGGACAAGGTGCGCAAGGAGCCCACATCGGTAAAAGCTTCGGATTGGCTCGTGGCCAAACTGCCCTCAAACCGCGACGGCCATAAGAACATGCTCATGTGCTTCTCCACCATACTCGCCCCCGGCAAGTTTGTGTGGTTCGACGGCGAACACAAGGGCCCGGTCATTATTTACGACACCAAGAACTCGACATCGACTTCAGACGACGTCTGCAACGTATACACTACCTTTACCGACCAGGACGGCCTCTCGTTCATGACCACGCGCCGCACCGCTATGGTCGAGGACCGCAAGGGCCACATATGGATAGGTACCGACGAGGGCATCTTTGTCCTTACTGATTTTGACCAAAGCGACACCGGAAAGCTGAGCGTGCGTCGCCCCAAAGTGGCCCGCAACGACGGTACCGAGTTTGCCGACTATCTCCTGTCTGCCGAGACCATCCAGTGGATTGCCGTCGATGCCTCGGACCGCAAGTGGATTGCCACCAAAAATTCCGGTCTCTATCTGGTGAGCGCTGACGGCGGCGAGATTCTGGAACATCACACCATGGACAATTCGCCGCTGATCAGCAACGATGTCATGACCGTAGCTTGCAATCCCACGGGCAATGAAGTACTGGTAGGCACGCCTTCAGGCATGTACATATACAACAGCACTGCATCCCCCGCGGCCGACGACTATTCCGACGTCATAGCCTATCCCAATCCCGTCCGTCCCGACTATACCGGTTGGATTACCATCGAGGGCCTGATGGACAACTCGCTGGTGAAGATAGCCGATGCGCAGGGCAATGTCATAGCCCAGGGCCGCTCGGAAGGCGGCATGTACGTGTGGGACGGCTGCAACTCTGCCGGCCAGCGCGTCCGCTCAGGCGTTTACATGGTGTTCGCCTCACAGAGTTCAGATACCGCCTCATCCGGCGCCGTTACTAAAATTGTAGTGATAAATTGAAATGAATCAGCATATTAAGTATACTGACGAGACTGACAAATCATTCGGCATCGCCGGCATGGCCATATCCCTTGTGGCCTGCGACGCCGAGGAAATGCTCTCAGCCGTGTCGCTCGAGCCCGACGAGGAGTCGTTCGACCTTGCCAACGAGCTCTTCTTCATCTCCAATCCCCGTTTCTCGGCCAAGATAGCCTGGAACGAGCTGCTCAAACAGTACCGTATCTTCTCGGCCATGGCTTTGGGCAACCTGCTGTGCCGCCGCGCCGCCAAGACTGCCGATATAGCCGACGAGATTGTCGAGGAGCTGCACCGCATGCTCATCGACGAGGGCTGCGAATACTGCTCGCTGGAACATGACGAGGCCGAAATGCTCTACGACAAACATTCGCGCTACTACCGCCGCCTGTTCGCCCATCCCGGCGTCATGACCATAGCCCGCGATTTCGCCACCAACCTGCGCATGCGCCGCCGCATGACCGGCGGCGAGGTCCTGGAGCAGCTGGCCCGCCTCAATTCACTCTGATCCCGCACCGCACACAGCCACGTCCGCAGCCGCCATGTTCCGATCATATTATCATCGCATTGACAGGGATAATAATATGGGCACGGTGCGCTACATCCTGGCTTTCGGCGTGCTCATATCCCACTTCAATGTTTTGTGTGGCTGTCATGTGCCCTGGGTGGTATCCTCCTACTTCCGTGTCGGCGGTTTCTTCACACTGAGCGGATTTGTCCTTTTGGGCAGTTTGCTGCGGGGAGGTTCCGCCAAGAATTTTATCATTCGCCGCGCATGGCGCATACTGCCGTCTTACTTTTTCGTAGTGCTGATGGCTGCTATCGGCCTTGTGGTTGTTTCTGAACTGCCTGCGGCTGACTATTTTACATCCTCAGGTTTCTGGAAATATTTAGCAGCCAATCTCTCTTTCCTTAACTTCCTGCATCCCGACCTCCCGGGCGTGTTCACCGGCCTGCAGGAACGCGCGGTCAACGGCGCCTTGTGGACCATGAAAGTCGAATGGCAACTGTCGCTCTGTGCGCCGCTGTTCGTATGGCTCTGTCGCCGCTTCAACTGGAATCTTGTCAAGGCCGCTCTGGTCGTCATAGCCGTTTCGTTGCTGTACCGATGGATATTTCTTGAGATCTACATTGCCACTGAACGCAGTATATACGAGATTCTGGGACGTCAGTTTGTCGGACAGACCCTGTTCTTCTTCTCAGGCATAGTGCTTTACTGCTTCTATGAGAAGTTAATGCGCCGCCGAGCCCTCTATTTCAGTATTGCCCTGGCCATATATGTTCCTCTCTATCTGTTTGTAAACAACTACTATTTCCTCATCCTCGCTTTTCCCTTCCTTGTTTCGGCACTGACGCTGACCGCTTCGCTCATTCCCGGCGACTTCGCTGCCGTCATCGACCGTGGCCACAATATATCCTACGAAATATATCTCTGCCACTTTCCGGTAGTGCAATTGGTGGCCTCGTACGGGCTGGTGGCGCGTATAGGCACTGTCGGAGCCTTTGTCGTTTGCGTGGCCGGAACACTGGCCGCCGCTGTCATTACATATTTTACGGTAGGCCGCATGTATCTGCGCCACAAACCCCGTCCGGTGGTACCTGAAGGACAAAACGTGGCCGTTTGAAGTCTGTAGGCTAACTTTTTGCGGCCTACGGTTGTTTTAACACTGATAATAACATAACTGACATCGCATATGGAACAAAAACATAAATCGGGATTTGTCAACATAGTGGGCAACCCCAACGTAGGCAAGTCGACCCTCATGAACGATCTTGTGGGCGAACGCGTATCCATCATCACCTCCAAGGCCCAGACCACCCGTCACCGCATCATGGGTATTGTCAATACGCCTGAGTACCAGATTGTTTTCTCGGATACTCCCGGTGTGTTGGCTCCCAAATACAAGCTGCAGGAAAGCATGTTGGCATTCAGCGAGGGCGCGCTGACCGATGCCGACATCCTGCTCTACGTCACCGACGTGGTTGAGGACCCCACCAAGAACGCCGATTTCCTGGCCCGAGTGTCCAAGGAAAAAGTGCCCGTGCTCCTGGTTATCAACAAGATTGACCTGGTCAAGGACCAGAAGGAGCTGGAGGCCATCGTGGACCGCTGGCATGAAATTCTGCCCAACGCCGAGATATTCCCCGCATCGGCCAAGGAAGGCTTCAACATTGCCAACCTGATGAAACGAATAGTCGAGTTGCTGCCCGAGGGCGAGCCATACTTCGGCAAAGACGCCCTCACGGACAAGCCCGCCCGCTTCTTCGTCACCGAAATCATCCGCGAGAAGATTCTGCTCAACTACGATAAGGAAGTGCCCTATTCGGCCGAGGTTATCGTGGAGAAATTCGAGGAAAAAGACAACTCCATACACATCATGGCCGTAATCTATGTGGAGCGCGACAGCCAGAAAGGCATCCTCATAGGCAAGGGCGGCTCCATGCTGAAACGTGTCGGCACCGAGGCCCGCAAGGACATCGAGAAATTCTTCGGCAAATCCGTCTATCTGGAACTCTTTGTCAAGGTTGAACCCAACTGGCGCAACCGCGAGAACAAGCTGCGCAGCTTCGGATACATAGAGTGATTTGTCAGACTCCGACAAAATCACTAACTTTGCACTCGTAACTAACACTTGACAGACATGCTGGTAGCAATCGTAGGCCGACCCAACGTCGGTAAATCAACACTGTTCAACCGCCTGACGCAGACGCGCACGGCCATCGTCGACCCCACCGCCGGAACCACCCGCGACCGCCAGTACGGCAAGGTGGACTGGAATGGCGTAGAATTTTCGATTGTCGACACCGGTGGTTGGGTGGTCAATTCCGAGGATATCTTTGAGAGTGAGATCAATCGCCAGGTCAACGTCGCTATTGAGCAGGCCGATGTAATCCTCTTTGTGGTCGACGCCATGAACGGCGTCACCGACCTTGACGACCACGTGGCTGAAATCCTCCGCAAGAGCCGCAAGCCCGTCATACTCACCGCCAACAAAGTCGACTCAAACGAGTGGGTCTACAACGTCCCCGAGTTCTACTCGCTGGGTCTGGGCGACCCCTTCCCCGTTTCGGCCATCAACGGCTACGGTACCGGCGACCTCCTGGACGAGGTAGTTAAAGACCTGCCCAAGGAAGACCCCGACGCCGCCGATACGCTGGAGTACATGCCCCGATTTGCAATCGTCGGCCGCCCCAACGCCGGCAAGTCGTCGCTCATCAACGCCTTCATTGGCGAGGACCGGCACATTGTCACCAACATAGCAGGCACAACGCGCGACAGCATCTACACCCGATACAACAAATTCGGTTTCGACTTCTACCTGGTCGACACCGCCGGCATACGCAAGAAAACCAAGGTCAACGAGGACATAGAATACTACTCCGTCATCCGCTCCATTCGCGCCATCGAGGCATCTGATGTCTGCATCCTGCTCATCGACGCCACCCGAGGCATCGAGACACAGGACGTCAACATCTTCTCCCTGATTCAGCGCAACAAGAAGGGCCTGGTGGTGGTAGTCAACAAATGGGACATAGCCGCCGACAAATCGCAGGCATCGATACGCACCTTTGAGAACGCCATCCGCCAGCGTTTCGCCCCGTTCACGGACTTCCCCATCATCTTCGGCTCCGCCCTGACCAAGCAGCGCATCTTCAAGGTGCTCGAGACCGCCGTGGACGTTTGGCGCAACCGCCAGCGCACCATCCCCACCAGCGAGCTCAACAAAGTGCTTCAGGAGGATATCGCCGCCTTCCCGCCGCCTTCAAACAAGGGCAAGTATATTAAAATCAAATATATAACGATGCTCAAAGGCGCCCACGTACCCACGTTTATATTCTTCTGCAACCTGCCGCAGTGGGTCAAGGAGCCCTACCGCCGCTATCTGGAGAACAAGATCCGCGAGCACTGGGACTTCACCGGCACCCCCGTCAATCTTTTCTTCCGCGACAAGAGCTGAAATCACCGGGATTAAGAGCTTGTTTAAAAATAAATGTTAACGGCAGGGCTGTCAGTCGTTGAGCAGATTTGTGTCTGTGATGAG
>CANQZK010000053.1 GCA_947628285.1 uncultured Muribaculaceae bacterium | reverse complement strand
CCCCCCCCCGGTTATTAGACATAAGGAAGTTTTAGACAGAAAGACATAAAGACAAGTTTTTAGACATAAGGACATAAAGAAATTTTAGACAGAAAGACATAAAAACAAATTTTAGACAAAAGAACATAAGGACATAAAGTTTTTTAGACATAAAGACATAAAGACAAATAATATTTATTGTTCTTATGTTCTTTTGTATAAAAATCCCTCCTGCTCTCAGCAAAAGAATAATCTGTCTTTATGTCTTTTTGTCTAAAAACTTGTATTTCTGTCTAAAACTTGTATTTCTGTCTAAAACTTGTATTTCTGTCTAAAAAATTGTATTTCTGTCTAAAAACTTGTATTTCTGTCTAAAATTTACGCGTGTAATTTGAGGGCTCGGCGCTTTGTCGATTGGTATTTTTTTCGTACCTTTGTGTGCATTTTTACAGAATATAAAGTCATAGATATGGCAGAAGTAACAGAGAATTACGACGCTAATAAAATCCAGGTGCTCGAAGGCCTGGAAGCCGTGCGCAAACGCCCGGCAATGTACATCGGCGACATATCGGCTAAAGGCCTGCACCACCTTGTATATGAGGTGGTTGACAACTCCATCGACGAAGCCCTGGCCGGTTACGCCAAGAACATCGAAGTAACCATCAACAAAGATAACTCAATCACCGTCGTCGACGACGGCCGCGGCATCCCCGTGGACATGCACGAGAAGGAACACAAGAGCGCCCTGGAAGTGGTGCTGACCGTGCTCCACGCCGGCGGTAAATTCGATAAAGGCTCATATAAGGTTTCGGGCGGTCTGCACGGCGTGGGCGTTTCCTGCGTCAACGCGCTGTCAACCTATCTGCGTGCCGAGGTGCGCCGCGGCGGCAAGGTCTACGCCCAGGAATATTCCTGCGGCAAGCCCACCTCCGAGCTCACCATCGTAGGCGAGAGCGAGACCACCGGCACAACCATCACCTTCAAGCCCGACGCATCGATATTCACCGTCACCGAGTACGACTATCAGACCCTGGCCAACCGCCTGCGCGACCTGGCCTATCTGAACTCCGGCATCACACTGACCCTCACGGACATGCGCAACATCGACTCCGAGGGCAACCCCTTCACCGAGACGTTCTACTCGACCCACGGCCTGCGCGAATTCGTCCAGTACATCGACTCCAACAAGGAATCGCTGATCAACGACGTAATCCACCTGAGCACCGAGCGCTCAGGCATCCCCGTCGAGGTGGCCTTCACCTACAACAACACTTACAACGAGAACATCTACTCCTTTGTAAACAACATCAATACCATTGAGGGCGGCACGCACCTGACCGGCTTCCGCCGCGGCCTGACCATGACCCTCAAGAAGTATGCCGACGACAACAACATGCTCAAGCAGGCCAAGGTGGAAATCGCCGCCGAGGACTTCCGCGAGGGCCTTACCGCCGTCATCTCCGTCAAGGTCATGGAGCCCCAGTTTGAAGGCCAGACCAAGACAAAACTGGGCAACAACGAGGTAATGGGCGCCGTGCAGACAGCCGTCAGCGAGGCCCTGAACATATACCTGGAGGAGAACCCCTCACAGGCCCGCGCCATTGTCAAGAAAGTCATCCTGGCCGCCCAGGCTCGTCAGGCCGCACGCAACGCCCGCGACAAAATCCTGCGCAAATCGCCCCTGTACAGCGGCGGTCTGCCCGGCAAGCTGGCCGACTGCTCGAGCCGCAACGCCGACGAGTGCGAGATTTTCCTGGTCGAGGGTGACTCGGCAGGCGGTACCGCCAAGAAAGGCCGCAACCGTCAGTTCCAGGCCATCCTGCCCCTGCGCGGTAAAATCCTCAACGTGGAGAAGGCCATGGAGCACCGCATCCTTGAGAACGAGGAAATCCGCAACCTGTTCCGCGCCCTGCGCGTGTCAATCGGCACCGAGGAGGACCCCAAGGCCGTCAACATCTCCAAGTTGGCATATCATAAGATTATCATCATGACCGATGCCGATGTCGACGGCTCGCACATCGCCACCCTGCTGATGACATTCTTCTTCCGCCGCATGCGCCCCATCATCGAGAACGGCTACCTCTACCTGGCCACGCCCCCGCTGTACAAATGCAAGTGCGGCAAAGCCGAAGACTACTGCTGGACCGACCTGCAGGTGCAGCAGTTCATCGAATCGCACCCCGGCAAGACCACCGTTTCGCGCTACAAAGGTCTGGGCGAGATGAGCGACACCGAGCTCCGCGACACCACCATGTCGCCCGAGCACCGCATCCTCAAGCAAGTCGACATCAGCGACGCCGCCGAGGCCGACCGCATCTTCTCCATGCTCATGGGCGAGGACGTAGGTCCACGACGCGACTTCATCGAGGCCAACGCCACATACGCCAACATCGACGCTTAAACACATATCTGCCGGCGGCGACCATCATTCTGACGGCCGCCGCCGCGCAATTTTCAACTATTTCGCACTGCAAAGCGTTTATAAGTAGTCATTGAAAAATAGTTTATATCATTTTCCAAAGCCTACTTAGAGGTAACAGCATATTCATCATTACACGCATGGCTCAGACTAAAAAAACATCCGCTGACCGCACCGCAATCCGCGGTGCCGTCGACCAATACATAGCCAACCCGTCGGCCAAGACGTTCAATTACAAGCAAGTAGCGGCCGCATTGGGTCTGGACCAGCCGGCCCAGCACCGTGCCGTGGCACTATACCTGGCCGAACTGGCCTTTGACGGTACTCTGCTTGAGGTAGCGCCCGGCAAGTACAAGGTCCCCTCACACTCCATCACCGCCACGGGCACCTTTGTGCGCCTGCGCAACGGCAAGAACAGCGTCATCACCGACGATGACGAGCAGCCCATCTTCGTGGCCGAGCGCAACTCCATGCACGCCCTCAACGGCGACCGCGTGCGCGTCACCATCGCCGCCCGCGTCAAGGGCAAGGAACCTGAAGCCATCGTCACCGAAATTGTCGAGCCCAAGGAGCAGACTTTCATAGGCACCCTGCGCGTCGACAAGAACTTCGCCACCCTCTCGCCCGACTCAAAATACATAGCCTGCGACATCATCATACCCCGCGCCAAGCTGCGCGGCGGCACCACCGGCGACAAGGCCATCGTGCGCATAACCGACTGGCCTGAAGACGCCTACAACCCCCGCGGCGAAGTGGAGGACATCCTGGGCAAGGCCGGCGAGAACAACACCGAAATCCACGCCATCCTGGCCGAGTTCGGTCTGCCCTACCGCTACCCCTCGTCGGTCGAGAAAGCCGCCGACAAGATTACCGCCGGCATCACCGACGACGAGGTGGCCCTGCGCGAGGACATGCGCGACGTGACCACCTTCACCATCGACCCCACCGACGCCAAGGACTTTGACGACGCCCTGTCGTTCCGCCGCCTGCCCGACGGGACATATGAGGTGGGCGTGCACATTGCCGACGTGACTCACTACGTCAAGCCCGACACCATCATCGACCGCGAGGCCCGCGAGCGCGCCACATCAGTCTACCTGGTGGACCGCGTCGTGCCCATGCTGCCCGAGCATCTCTCAAACGGCATATGCTCGCTGCGCCCCGACGAGGACAAGCTCACTTTCTCGACTATCTTCGTGATGGACGACCGCGGCAAGGTGCTCAGCAGCCGCATAGCCCGCACCGTCATACGCAGCAACCGCCGCTTCACCTACGACGAGGCCCAGCAGGTAATCGAGACCGGCCAAGGCGACCTTGTGGATGAAATCACCACGCTGGACCGCCTGGCCAAAATCCTGCGCGAGGAGCGCTACCAGAACGGATCAGTGGAATTCGACCGCGCCGAAGTTGGCTTCAACATCGACGAGAAAGGCCATCCCGTAAGCGTATTCTTCAAGGAATCCAAGGACGCCAACAAGCTCATCGAGGAATTCATGCTGCTGGCCAACCGCACCGTAGCCACCTACATCGGCAAGGCATCGGGCAAGAAGAAGGCCAAATCATTCGTCTACCGCGTGCACGATATGCCCGACCCCGGCAAGTTGGCCGACCTCTCGACACTGGCCCGCACCTTCGGCTACAAAATCAAGTCGCAGGGCTCATCGCGTGAGGTCAACCGCTCCATCAACCGTATGTTGCTGGACCTCAAGGGCAAAGCCGAGGAGAACTTCCTGGGCGTGTTGGCTATCCGCGCCATGGCCAAGGCCATATACACCACTCAGAACATAGGCCACTACGGCCTGGGATTCGACTACTACACCCACTTCACATCGCCCATCCGCCGCTACCCCGACATGATGGTGCACCGCCTGCTGGAGCGCTACCTCAACGGCGGCCGCTCAGTCAACCTGGAGAAGCTCGAGGAGCAGTGCAAGCACTCGTCCGACATGGAGCAGCTTGCCGCCAACGCCGAGCGCGCATCAATCAAGTACAAGCAGGTTGAATACATGAACGACCATCTGGGCGAGATGTTCCAGGGCGTCATCTCCGGCGTGACCGAATGGGGCCTGTACGTCGAGCTGGACGACAACAAGTGCGAGGGTCTGGTGCCCGTGCGCGACCTGGCCGACGACTACTACGACTTTGACGAAAAGAACTTCACCCTGGTAGGCCGCCGTCACGGCAACCGCTACCGTCTGGGCGATACCGTCAAAGTTCAGGTGGCCCGCTGCAACCTGGAACGCAAGCAGCTCGACTTCGTGCTTGTCGACGAGAAGAACCCGCCCCGCTCGCTGGCCACGCTGGGCTCGGCGCCGTCTGGCTCCCGTCAGGGCAAACAGTCCAAGAAAAGCCGTCGCAGCGGCGGCTCACCCCGCCACGCCAAAGGCTCATCAAAACGAGGCGCCAAGTCATGCAAAAAAATATAAGGACATACATTGACATAAACGCCCTGCGCGTCTACGCCTATCACGGCGTAGCCGCGCAGGAAACGCGTGTCGGCAACTGGTTTGAGGTGAGCGTGCGCGTGTACTTCGACGCCTCGGCGGCCATGCTGTCCGACGACCTCAACCAGACGGTCAACTACGCCATGCTGGTTGACATCATCAAATACGAGATGGCCCGGCCCGCCAACCTCCTGGAGCACGTCACCGAGAACATCCGCCGCTCCATCATCACCAACTGCCATGAAGTGGACGGAGGCATCATAACCGTCAGCAAATGCCATCCGCCGCTGGGCTGCCAGATAGGCTCCACATCATTCACCATAGAGTGGTAGCACACTGAACACTATGCCGTCAAAAGCGTTGTAATTGTATATGGTACTTAACTTATTATAATGCATTTTGACAAATGAAAAAGCTCTATTATCTCTTACTGGTGGCGCTGCCGCTGCTCTTTGCCACATCTTGCGACGATGACGGCAACGACCTGCCCAACGTCGATTTCATCGTGGATATCGACAACGGCGTCTACAAGGAAGGCAAGATTTACGTTGTAGCCGGCGAGACACTTGAAGTTACCGGCGTCAAAGTCATCAACCTTGACCAGGGCAAGGGCGCCCTGCTTTCCTATGTGGACTATTCGTGGGACTACATGCACGTGGCCCAGAGCCTGACAGCCCCCTTCGGGTGCGACATCTACATCTCGCCCGAAACCGAACCCGGCCAGCACGTCCTTCAGCTCTACGCACCCGTCTACGCAGTGGACAAGGCTCCGGCCTATGCCGTGCTTGAGTATCCCGTAGTGGTTGTGTCCAACGCAAGTGAACTGCCCACGGACGGCAACACAAGCTTCACGGACAACCCCAAAATCTCAGCCTCAGACCCGTCCAAATAAACCCGACTGGTCATAATAAGACAGGCCCGCGCAAATCATCTGACTTGCGCGGGCTGTCTTTATGGTTGCTGTAGTGCGGCTGATTATTTGCCGAAGTAGCGCTGGAACAGACCGTAGAAACCGCGGCCGTGACGGGCTTCGTCCTTGGCCATTTCATGTACGGTATCGTGGATGGCGTCCAGGTTGAGTTCCTTGGCGCGGCGTGCGATGCGCATCTTGTCGGCGTTGGCGCCGGCTTCGGCCATCATGCGCTTCTCCAGGTTGGTCTTGGTGTCCCATACCACGTCGCCAAGAAGTTCGGCGAACTTGGAGGCGTGCTCGGCCTCTTCCCAGGCGTAGCGCTTGAAGGCCTCAGCGATTTCGGGATAGCCCTCACGGTCGGCCTGGCGCGACATGGCCAGGTACATGCCCACTTCGGTACATTCGCCCATGAAGTGTGCGTTGAGGTCGTCGATCATCTGCTGGTCGCAGCCCTTGGCCTCGCCGATTTTGTGTTCGGTGACGAATTTGAGGACTTCAGTCTCGTCCATTTCCTTGAACACGCCTTTCTTGTGGCACATGGGGCATTCTTCGGGAGCTTCCTCGCCTTCGTATACATAGCCGCACACTGTGCAGATAAATTTCTTCTTCATTTCTGTGATTGATTTAGTTTATAGTTGGAGTATTACATCGCAAAGGTACGTTATACCCGCAACAGGGCAAACACCTTTAACAAAATTTATCTAAATTATTTCAGCGACTGCAGGGCCTTGTGCAGTTGCTCGAGCCGCGAACGTACTGAACGCAAACGCGATAGGGCCTCGAAGCGGCGGCTGACACCGCTGCTGTTGCCGCTCAGCTCCTCCTGCGCGGCCTCCAGCTTCAGGCCCTTTTCCTTGACCAGGAAGTGGACCATGCGCAGCTTCTCTATGTCGGCGGGGGTGTACAGACGCTGGCCGCCCTGATTGCGCCGCGGGTTGATTACGGTGAATTTGCTCTCCCAGAAGCGCAGGGTCGACGGGGGCAGGCCGATGATTTCGGCCACCTCGCGCATACGGTAGTATCGTTTGTTCAGATCTTCCATAGATAACGGTATTTCAGTCCATTACATGACCGGCATTCTCGGCCTGACGAATCATTTCGTCATACTCGGCCGGGGTGAGGTCCATGAAATAATAGTTGACGGGGTTCTGGGGCTGGCCCTTGAGGCGCACCTCGTAGTGCAGGTGCGGGCCGGTGGACTTGCCCGTATTGCCCACCTTGCCTATGAGGTCGCCGCGCGCCACGGTCTGCCCGGCCTTGACGTTGATGGCCGACAGGTGGGCGTAGCGTGTGCGGTAGTTGTAGCCGTGGTCAATCTCAATCATGTTGCCGTAGCCGCTCTCCCAGCCGGCGGACACCACGCGGCCGTTGCCGGTGGCGTAGACGGGCGTCCCTATGGGGGCCGAGAAGTCCATGCCCTCATGGAAGCGCGATGTACCGTAAATGGGGTCCTGACGGTAGCCGTAGCCTGAGGCCATCTGGCGCAGGAAGCGGTCGCTAACGGGCTGGATGGAGGGGATGTGCGACAGGCGGTCCTTCGACTCGGTGAGCTGTGTGCGCAGGAAGTCAAACGACTTGCTCTGGCGGTACATCATATTGTCCAGGCGGTCCAGCTTGTCGGTAACGGTGCGCACCAGAGCGGGGTCCGACATGGAGTCCAGCCGGTCGTAAATGCGCTGGCGCTCCAGGCCGGCCAGGCGGGCCGACTCGGTGAGGGGCTCGGACTGCATGAGCACGCGGTAGAAATTGTTGTCGCGCAGGGCCAGGTCCTCCATCACGGCCAGGGCATCGTCGGCGCGGCGGTTGAGCATGGCCAGCTGGCCCTCCAGGCGGCGGTTCTGCTCATGGAGCTGACGCTCGCGCGGAAAGTCCACTATATAATATAGGAACATGAACAGGGCCGCACCTATCAGTGCGCCCCACCCGAACTGGCCCAGCGTGATCCACAGACGGCTGCGACGCGACGGGTAGACGCGGTCGTATCGTTCGGTCAACGGATTGTATCTGTAAAATGCTTTCTGGCTCACCGGGGACAGTGCTGGGGTTAGGGATGTAATTATTTTTGCAAATGTACGGCTTTTTAAGTAATTTTGCACGACTTTTTGGCGCGATTTTGCGCCGCAAAAGCACTTTTATTAACGCATAACTTTAAAACAGATATATAATATGCTCACTGCCAAAGAGATTCGTAAATCCTTCAAGGACTTTTTCGAAAGCAAGGGCCACCACATAGTCCCCTCAGCCCCCATGGTTATCAAAGACGACCCCACACTGATGTTCACCAACGCCGGCATGAACCAGTTCAAGGACATCATTCTGGGCAATAAGGCGGCTAAGTATCAGCGTGTTGCCGACTCGCAGAAGTGCCTCCGCGTAAGCGGCAAGCACAACGACCTGGAGGAGGTGGGACACGACACCTACCACCACACCATGTTCGAGATGCTGGGCAACTGGTCGTTCGGCGACTATTTCAAGAAGGAGGCCATTGACTGGGCATGGGAATTCCTGGTCGACGTCATCGGCCTGGACCCCAAGCGTCTGTACGCTACCGTATTCGAGGGCTCGCCCGCCGAGGGTCTGAGCCGCGACGACGAGGCCGCCGGCTACTGGGAGAAGCACCTGCCCAAGGACCACATCATCAACGGCAACAAGCACGATAACTTCTGGGAGATGGGCGATACCGGCCCCTGCGGTCCCTGCTCGGAAATCCACATCGACCTGCGCAGCGACGAGGAACGCGCCAAGATTTCCGGCGCCGAGATGGTCAACAAGGACCATCCCCAGGTGATTGAAATTTGGAACCTCGTGTTCATGCAGTACAACCGCGTGGCCGACGGCTCGCTGCACCCGCTGCCCGCCAAGGTTATCGACACCGGCATGGGCTTCGAGCGCCTGTGCATGGCCCTGCAGGGCAAGACTTCCAACTACGATACCGACGTATTCACCCCCATCATCGACAAGATATCCGAGCTCTCCGGCAAGAAATACGGCACTGACCACTCAGTCGACGTGGCCATGCGCGTCGTGGCCGACCACGTGCGCACCATCGCCTTCTCCATCGCCGACTCCCAGCTGCCCTCCAACGCCAAGGCCGGCTACGTAATCCGCCGCATCCTGCGCCGCGCCGTGCGCTACGCCTACACCTTCCTGAACCAGAAGCAGGCATTCATCTACCGCCTGGTGGACACCCTCATCGACTCCATGGGCGACGCCTATCCCGAACTGGCCGCCCAGCGCGAGCTCATCATGAAGGTGACCAAGGAGGAGGAGGATTCATTCCTGCGCACCCTTGAAAACGGCATCCGTATGCTGGACGACGCCATCCGCCAGGCCAAAGCCGCCGGCAAGGACCGCATCGAAGGTCAGCAGGCATTCGTGCTCTACGATACCTACGGCTTCCCGCTTGACCTCACCGAGCTCATCCTCAAGGAAAACGGCATGACTCTGGACCAGGCCGGCTTCGACGCAGAGATGAAGGCTCAGAAGGAACGCGCCCGCAGCGCCGCCGCCACCGAGGCCACCGACTGGGTGACCGTCAACGACGGCGAGCAGACCTTTGTGGGCTACGACACACTCACCGCTCCGGCCCGCATCCTGCGCTACCGCAAGGTTAAACAGAAGAATCAGGAATACTATCAGATAGTCCTCTCACAGACACCGTTCTACGCCGAAATGGGCGGTCAGAGCGGCGATCGCGGCACACTGACCGACAACGCCACCGGCCAGGCCGTTGAAATCTACGACACCAAGCGCGAGAACGGCATGGGCGTGCACCTGACCAAGACCCTGCCCGCCGACCCCGCAGCCGAGTTCACCGCAGCCGTCGACGCCGACGCACGCATGGCCACATCGGCCAACCACTCGGCCACCCACCTGCTGCATCAGGCTCTCCGCGAGGTGCTGGGCAAGCACGTGGAGCAGAAGGGCTCGCTCGTGACGCCCCACTCGCTGCGTTTTGACTTCTCGCATTTCCAGAAGGTAACTCCTGAGGAGCTGCGTCAGGTTGAGCGCCTGGCCAACAAGCGCGTCCGTCAGGCCATAGCCCTGGACGAGCACCGCGACATGCCTATAGCCGAGGCCCGCGCCATGGGCGCCATGGCCCTGTTCGGCGAGAAATACGGCGAGGAAGTCCGCGTAATCCGTTACGGCGACTCCGTAGAGCTCTGCGGCGGCACACACGTAGCCAACACCGGCAACATCGGCATGATTAAAATCGTGAGCGAGAGCTCGATTGCCGCCGGCATCCGCCGCATCGAGGCCATCACAGGCGCCGCCGTCGAGGATATGATCGATGAGGTCAGCGACACCCTGCACGGCGTGGCCGCCATGCTCAACAACGCCCCCGACGTCATCACCGCCCTCAAGCGCCACATCGACGAGAACGCCGACCTCAAGCGCCAGGCCGAGGAAGCCTTCAACGAGCGCGTCGCCGCAGTCACCGCACAGTGCATTGAGAAAGCACAGGCCATCAACGGCGTCACCGTCGTAAGCCTGCGCGGCGTGCGTATCCCCGACCTGGTCAAGAACGTAGCCTTCGGCGTCCGCGCCGCAGCACAGGGCCACACCGCCTTCATCGGCGCCACACGCGACGCCTCCGGCAAGCCCCTGCTCACGCTCATGCTCACCGACGACATGGTGGCCGACGGCCTCAACGCCTCCAAGATTATCCGTGAAGCCGCCAAGGCCATCAAGGGCGGCGGCGGCGGCCAGCCCGGTTTCGCCCAGGCCGGCGGCAAGGACGCCGACGGACTCGACGCAGCCTTCGAAGCCCTGTTCAGCGCCGTCACCCACGCATAAACTCAAATGCACAACATATCATGAAAAAACAACTGCTCATTGCCTTGGCGCTGGTACTCGGCGCGTTCAGCGCCAAGGCATTCACGCTGGACACACTCAAGGTTGCCACCACGCACCTCGAGACGCCCGGCGACATCATCGTAGTCACCCCGGACGCCGCAAAGGCCAACCCGGCCATGCACTTCCCCACCGTCTACATCCTGCACGGATACGACGGCAACTACCGCACGTGGCTGGACATCACCAGCCCCGACCTGCCCCGTCTGGCCGACGAGTACAACATGATATTCGTCTTCCCCGACGGACGCGACAGCTGGTACTTCGACGCCCCGGCCGACCCGAACCTGCAGATGGAATCATACTTCACCAAGGACCTTGTGCCCTTTGTGGACAAACACTACCCCACCCTCGCCACCCCTAACCAACGCGCCATCACCGGCCTGAGCATGGGCGGCCACGGCGCCCTGTGGCTGGCTCTGCGCCACCCCGACATCTGGGGCAACGCCGGCTCCATGTCAGGCGGCGTGGACATCCGTCCCTTCCCCAAAAGCTGGAAACTGCCCCAGCGCCTGGGCGACAAGGAGTCCAACCCGCAGGTGTGGGAGGACCACACCGTCATCAACCTTGTGCCCCGCGCAAAGGATGCCGGTGTGAACATCACATTCGATTGCGGCTCGGACGACTTCTTCTACGACGTCAACAACAACCTGCACCGCGCCCTGCTCGAGGCCGGCGTGCCGCATGACTACACCTCGCGCCCCGGCAACCACTCCCACAAATACTGGCGCAACTCCATCCTGTACCACCTGCTGTTCTTCAGCCGTAACTTCAACAAGGATTGATACTCAAATCGCTCGCTCTCACCAATTTCAAGAATATCGAATCAGCCGAACTTGAATTCTCGCCCAAGGTCAACTGCCTGCTGGGCGATAACGGCATGGGCAAGAGCAACCTGCTCGACGCGATTTACTATCTGAGTTTCACCAAGAGTTTCGCCCGCGTGCCGGACGGCATGCTCATCCGCCGCGATTCGGACTACTGCATAGTGTGCGGACGCTATCTGCGTGCCGGTGTCGACGACGAGCTCACCGCCGGCCTGCGTACATCGGCCCGCAAGAGCTTCAAACGCTCCGGCAAGGAGTACAAGCGTCTGAGCTCGCACATCGGCCTGTTCCCCGCCGTAATGGTCGCACCCGGCGACCTTGAACTGGTCACCGGCCTGCCCGAGGAACGCCGCCGCTTCATCGACATAATCATCTCACAGAGCGACCATCGCTACCTGGACGCCCTCATCCGCTACAATCAGGCCCTGGAACAACGCAACAAATTGCTGCGCGACGACGTTCAGGATTATATGCTCTTTGAATCAGTCGAGATGGTCATGGACGCCGCCGCCGACTACATCCGGCGCTGCCGCCGCAAGGTGACGGACGAACTGTCCGGCATCTTCGGCGACTACTACCGCCGCATAGCCGGCACGGGCGAGCAGGTCACCCTGTCGCTGGAACTTTCCGGCGACGAGGAAGGCCCGCTCAGCCGCGCGCTGGACCACAGCCGCAGCCGCGACCGCATGCTGCGCCACACCACCGTAGGCCCGCACCGCGACGACATTGCCTTCATGCTCAACAGCATGCCCGTGCGCCGCACCGCCTCACAGGGACAGACCAAATCCGTCACCGTGGCCCTGCGCTTCGCCCAGTACGACTTTCTGCGGCGCACCGTGCCCGTGGCCCCGCTGCTGCTGCTCGATGACATCTTCGACAAACTCGATGCCGGACGCGTCGAGCGCATCATAGCCATCGTGGCCGGCAGCGAGTTCGGACAGATATTCATAACCGACACCAACCGCAAGCACCTCGATGAGATCATGGCCGCCATCGGGTCGGACTACCGCATGTGGCACGTCGAGGACGGCCGCTTCACACCAATAGCACTTTCTTAATCAGATGAAACGCACCGAGCCCGAACTCATTGGCGACATCATCAGCTGCGTCATCAACCAAAGCGACGCCAAGGCCGAATTCGACCGCCAGAAAGCCGCCTACCACTGGGCCGACGTTGTCGGTCCGGTAATCAATCAGGCCACGGCCCGGCGCTTCGTACAGGGCGATGTCCTGCACGTTTTCATAACCTCATCAGCCATCAAGAGCGAACTCCGCTTTGTCACCGACCGGCTCACCGACAAAATCAACGAAGCCGCCGGCGCGCCCGTAATAAAGAAAATAAAAATACACTAATGGCAGAAATTCGTATCCCGCAGCCGGAATTCCCCTTCCGGCACAAACTCAGCGTACAGCTGCGATTCAACGATGCCGACATATTCGGCCACGTAAACAATACCGTATACTTTCAGTTCTTTGACCTTGCCAAGCTCGACTATTTCAGACAGATAGCCGGCGGCAAGCTGGACGAGAACGAGATAGCCATGGTGGTGGCCAACGTCAATTGCGACTTTCTGGCGCCCGCCTTCCTTGACGAGAACCTGGAAGTCCTGACCCAATACACCCGTCTGGGCGAGAAGTCGCTCCACCTTGAGCAGCGCCTTGTCAACAGCCGCAGCGGCGAAATCAAGAGCATCTGCCGCAACGTGATGGTAGGATTCGATGCCCGCACCAACACCGCTATCGCCATCGCCGATCACTGGCGCCAAGCCCTCACCGCCTACGAGCAGCGGTAAAGCATTTTTAGACAGAAAGACGGGATTTTTTTAGACAGAAAGACATAAAAACAGGATTTTTTTAGACATAAAGACATAAAAACATAAAAACATAAAAAATAATTTGTCCTTTTGTTCTTATGTCTAAAAATCTCCGGTATGTCTTTTTGTTTTTATGTCTTTTTGTCTAAAAATCCTTCTTGTCAAAATGAGGGCACTGAAAAAGTCCCTTTATAGACTGGGTTCATAAAAAAATCGGCACATAACAAGTGAAAATGCTTGGCTAT
>CANQZK010000052.1 GCA_947628285.1 uncultured Muribaculaceae bacterium | reverse complement strand
GTGTACGTGGGGACGGATGCGGTCCAGCACTTCCTTGACCACGGGGCGTAGGTGCGGGTGGGGGACAGCACCAGGCGTCCGGCGTCCAGGGGCGAGCCGGGTACGGTGTCCGTGAGCATGCAGCCGCCGGTGTAGGTGACTTCGGCGGGGATGGCGTGGTCATATGTTTCGGGGTATTTCTCGGCTACCTTTTTGCAGAATACATCGTGGCGGGCCGATGTCAGGCCGTTGGAGCCCATGCCGCCGTTGTAGCGGGTCTCATATGTAGCCTGACCGTATGACTGCAGGCCCACGATTACGTCGCCGGCCTTGATGTTGGAGTTGTCGATTACGTCGGCGCGGCGCATGCGGCAGGTGACGGTGGAGTCGACGATGATGGTGCGCACCAGATCGCCCACGTCGGCGGTCTCGCCGCCGGTGGAGTAGGCGGTGATGCCGTGTGCGCGCAGGTCAGCCAGCAGCTCCTCGGTGCCGTTGATTATGGCGGCGATGACCTCGCCGGGGATGAGGCCCTTGTTGCGGCCGATGGTGGACGATACCAGGATGTTGTCTGTTGCGCCCACGCACAGCAGGTCGTCGATGTTCATGATCAGAGCGTCCTGGGCGATGTCCTTCCATACGGAGAGGTCGCCGGTCTCGCGCCAGTATGCGTATGCGAGCGATGATTTGGTGCCGGCGCCGTCGGCATGCATTATATTGCAGTAGTCGGGATCGCCGGCCAGTATGTCGGGGATAATTTTGCAGAAGGCGCCCGGGAAGATGCCTTTGTCAACGTTCTTGATTGCTGCGTGGACGTCCTCTTTCGAGGCTGAGACACCACGTAGTTTGTAACGGCTGTCGGCAGAGTCTGACATGTTGGTAGTTTATTTTAGTCGGTTTATATTTTCTTTTGAACCGGCCACCCAGAGGATGTCGCCGGCCAGGAATTTCAGGTTGGGGTCGGAGTCAATGACGCGGCCGTCGCGGTTGACGGCCACCACCAGGACGTCGTAGTTGTCGCGCAGCGACGCCGACGACGGCGTGCGGTTGATCAGGGGCGAGTTGAGCGAGAGCATTACCGTGCGCAGCTGCATTTCCTGAACGGGGGCCGATGCGGCTGGGTGGGCGGCCTCCAGGACGGGTGTCACGGCGGCGAGGTTCTCGTCCGTGGCTATCAGGCCCAGAGTGTCGCCGGGGTAGATACGCTGGCGTCCGTTGGGGATGGGTATGTATATGTGGCCGCGGTTGATCGACACGACGTTGACGTTGTATTTGCCGCGCAGGTCGGTGTTCATCAGCCGCTCGCCGGCCACGGGGCTGTCGTCGCCCACGGTGACGTAGGCCAGGTGCAGGTCGCCGGCCACGCGGTTGTTCTTGCCGGAGCGGCGCAGGTCGCGCTCGTTGAGGTTGTCCATGAACTTCTCCTCGATGCGCTTCATGTTGGCGCTCAGGCGGCGGTAGAACAGCAACACTATGAGTACTACCAGGCCGACGGCCACGAACAGGCCGATGCGGGCCGAGTAGACGTGGCCCACCACGTTGACGATGAAGGCCAGCGCTATAAGTGAGCGGAAGATGGTGAACACCAGGCGGGGCACGGCGGGCGCGTCAGGGTGGTTGCGGTCGGGCCGCACGGGCGATATCAGAGCGATGAGGAAGGGCGACATCAGCACCAGCGTGGCGCCGACGGTGAGCAGGTTGCCCCAGTGGGGCAGCAGGCGCGCCAACACATGCTGCACGTACATGAACATGACTATGTCGATGCCCATCAGGATGACGGAGTAGATGATGGTGGATGTCAGGTAGCGCGAGATTACGGCTGTCCAGCTGTTTCCGCTGGCCTGCTCCTTCTCGTCCTCGCGGTGGAAACGCTCGATGAGGAATTTGAGCCGCTCGGGCAGATGGCGCTCAACCAACGTGTAGGCCGGCACGGACATCTTGATGAAGTAGGGCGTGGTGAAGGTGGTGATGACCGATACGGCCACCACAATGGGGTAGAGCATCGGCTCGAGCACGCCCAGGCTCATGCCCAACGTGGCGATGATGAAGGCGAACTCGCCGATCTGCGTCAGCGAGAAGCCCGAGCGGATGGCTATCTTCAGTGTCTGGCCGGTGAGCAGCATGCCCAGGGTGCCGAACACTATCATGCCGACAATCACCACCAGCGAGAGTATCAGAATGGGCAGCCAGTAGGTAACAAGCACTGAGGGCTGCACCATCATGCCCACGGAGATGAAGAAGACGGCGCCGAAGAGGTCCTTGACCGGGGTGACGACGTGCTCGATGTGCTCGGCATAGGATGTGCCGGCCAAAATCGAGCCCATGACGAAGGCACCCAAGGCCAGCGAGAAACCGCAGTAGACCGAGAACACGGCCATGCCGAAGCACAGGCCCAGCGAGACAATCAGCAGCGTCTCGGCGTTGAGGTAGCGGCGCACGCGGTTGAGCACGGAGGGCAGCACGTATACGCCCACCAGGAACCAGATGACCAGGAAGAACATCAGCTTGGCCACGCTGAAAAGCATCTGCGTGCCCTGCACGCTGTTGTTGAGCGCGATGGACGAGAGCACCACCATCATGACCACGGCAAAGAGATCCTCGACGATGAGCACGGCCAGGACCAGCGATGCGAATTTCTGCTGTCGCAGGCCCATGTCGTTGAACGCCTTGATTATAATGGTGGTTGACGACATGGACAGCATGCCGCCCAGGAACAGGCTGTTTATGTTGTTGAAATCCAGGATGCGGCCTACGGTGAAACCGGCCACCATCATGCCGGTGACGATGATGAGGGCCGTGACGATGGCCGAGCCGCCGGAGTTGACCAGCTTCTTGAAGCTGAATTCCACACCCAATGAGAACAGCAGCACCACGATGCCTATTTCGGCCCAGAAGTCGATGTTCTCAACCATTGTCACCGACGGCAGCAGCGTGAAGTGCGGGCTGGCCAGGAAACCGGCCACGATGTAGCCCAGCACCACGGGCTGGCGCATCCACTTGAACAGCACCGTCACCACGGCGCCGAGCAGCAGTATGAACGCAAGGTCGGTAATCAGGCTTTCGACGTGCATCAGATGTTTATTTGGTTGGCCAGTGTGATTGAATGGGTGGGGTGTATCTTCTCAAAGGCGCGGAACATGCCCACGAGGTCGACGTTCTCGCGCACCACCACCACGAAGTTCAGTCCGGTCTCGTGGCGGTCAAAGTCGTATTCGACAAAGAAGTTGCTGAGCTGGACCTGGTATCGGCTCATGACTTCGCGGTAAGGCTCTATGTCGCTGAGCGTCACGCCCACGCGGACGCGGATGATGCGCGATTCGGAACGCAGGCTCACCTTGTGCTCGATGCGTTCCAGCAGCACCAGGATGAACAGGATGAGTCCGGTGGCGACTATGCCCACCAGGTAGAGGCCGGCGCCTATGGCCATGCCCAGGGCCGATACCATCCATATGCCGGCGGCGGTTGTCAGGCCGCGCACGGAGCCCTTCATCTGTATGATGGCGCCGGCACCCAGGAAGCCGATACCGGAGATGACCTGGGCGGCGATGCGGCTGACGTCGCCGTTAAGGCCCACGGCGAAGGTCTGCGGCACGTAGACCGACAGAACCATGGCCAGAGTGGAGCCCATGGCGATGAGCGAGAATGTGCGCACGCCGGCCGACTGTCCGCGGCGGCGGCGCTCAAAGCCCACAATGGCGCCGAGCAGCATGGACAGCACCATCTGATAGCATACGCCCACAAAGTTGACTTGCGGCGAATTGATTTTCTCGATGAATGTGATGAACAGCTGCTCCATGGCGTCGGGGTTTTATTTGAGTTCGAAGGGGCGGGAGAACAGTCGGAAGTTGTCGGCGAAGAGTTCGACCGTGTACGGGCCGGGTGTCAGGGCGGTGTTGACGTCCCAGTAGATGGTGACGCCGCCTATTTCCTCGCCGGCGTATTCAATGACTTTCTTGGCCGAGCAGGGCACCTGTGCGCCTTCAAATGAGAAGGAACCGGCATTGCCCAACAGCTGGCCCGACGGCGATGTCAGGCGCAGGTAGATGGTCTTCTCGCCCACGGGGGTTGAGTTGTTCTGCGGAATGGTGAACGATACGCGCAACTGTTTGGCTTTCTGGACTTTCTTCTCGGTCTTGCCTTTCTTGTTCAGCGGGGTCAGGGTGACGCCGGTAACGTTGAGGCGTTCGGCCAGGGTCATGCGCTGGCTCAGTTCCTCGTTGCGCTTGGATGTAGATGCCACGCGTGAGGACAGTTCCTCGTTGCGGCTCTTGATTTCGCTGTTTTCGCTGCGCAGGGCTTCGTTCTCCTGGTTCAGGCGGTTGATTTCCTCCACGTAGTGGCGCAGAAGGTTGCGCAGGGTGGAGATTTCGTCCTTGAGGCGGCGGATTTCGGCGGCGCTTTTGTGCTTCTGGTTCTTGAGTTCCTGCTGGAGCTTCTCGACCTGCAGACGGGCGGTCTCGTATTTCTGTGTGAGTTCCAGTTTGACGCTGTCGTCCAAAATCAGGCGGCGTTGGTCTTCAAACTGGGCGAATTCGGCGTTGAGGGCTTCGTAGTCGCTGGCCAGAGCCTGCTGCTGGAGGTCCAGTTCGGCCTGTTCGCGCAGCGATACGGCCTCTTCATAGGCTTTCTTCTGCGATGAGCTGTAGATTATGAACCAAGTGCCCAGGCCCAGGATGATTGCGGCCAGGGCTATGATGATCCATAGCATGGTCTTGTTCTGACGGGCCGGCTGCGGCTGCTGTTGCGGCTGTTGGGGTTGCTGAGGAGCGGGATTGCCTGATGTATCCATTTTGTTCTGTTGTGCTTAGGCTGCGTTTATTATATGTTATAGGCTTTCGGCGGCCGGCTCGAGTGCCAGCGCCATCACTTCGGAAACATTCTTCACATAACGGAAGTTCATACCCTCAAGATAATTGCCGGGAATGTCCTCTATGTCGCGGCGATTGTCCTCGCTGAGGATTATGGTGTCGATGCCGGCGCGTTTGGCGGCCAGGATTTTCTCTTTGATGCCTCCCACGGGCAACACGCGGCCGCGCAGGGTAATTTCGCCGGTCATGGCTATGCGTGGGCGCACCTTGCGGCCGGTGAATATGGATGCGATGGCCGTGGCGATGGTTATGCCGGCCGAGGGGCCGTCCTTGGGGATGGCCCCTTCCGGGAAGTGTACGTGCAGATGACGGTCGGCGAAGGCTTCCGGGGCTATGCCCAGTTCGGCGGCATGGGCCTTGACCCACTGCAGGGCTATGGTGGCGGATTCCTTCATCACGTCGCCGAGGTTACCTGTCACGGTGAGCGATTCCGGCTTGCCCGCGGCAAGTGAAGCCTCGGCCATGAGGATTTCGCCGCCTACCTGTGTCCAGGCCAGGCCGGTCACTACGCCGGGGCAGTCGGCGTTCTCGTACTTGTCCTTGTTGAAGGGGGGCAGGCCCAGGAGGTCGGCCAGGTGCTCGTCGCCGACGGTGGCCGGGAACGATTCGCCGCCCAGACGGGCCAGGATGGACTTGCGCACCAGGGATGAAAGCTGCTTCTCCAACTGGCGCACGCCGCTCTCGGCGGTGTAGCGCTCAATCAGGCCGGTCAGGCCGGCATCGCTGATGGCGAAGGTATCGGCCGTGACGCCGTTCTCCTCAAATATGCGGGGAATGAGGTGGCGGCGAGCTATCTCTATCTTTTCCTCCAGGGCGTAGCCGGTCAGTTCAATCACCTCCATGCGGTCCAGCAGGGGCCGCTCAACGGTGGCCAGGGAGTTGGCCGTGGCGATGAACAGCACGCGGGAGAGGTCAAAGTCCACATCTATATAATTGTCGTGGAAGGCCTTGTTCTGTTCGGGGTCCAGGACCTCGAGGAGAGCGGCGGCGGGGTCGCCCTTGTAGTCTTTTCCTATCTTGTCAATTTCATCGAGGAGCAGGACTGGGTTGGCCGATTTGGCGGCGCGGACGGCCTTGATGACGCGGCCGGGCATGGCGCCGATGTATGTGCGGCGATGGCCGCGGATTTCGGCCTCGTCATGCAGGCCGCCCAGCGACACGCGCTGGTAGTTGCGTCCCATGGCGCGGGCCACCGACTTGCCCAGCGATGTCTTGCCCACGCCGGGAGGGCCTACAAGGCACAGGATGGGCGCCTTGGCCTCGGGGCGGTTGATGAGCACGGCCAGTTGTTCGAGGATGCGCTGCTTCACCTTGTCCAGGCCATAGTGGTCGTTCTCGAGCACGTAGCGGGCGGTGGCGATGTCGGTGTTTGATTCCGTCTCGACGCCCCAGGGCAGGTCCAGCATCGTTTCCAGATACTGATACTGCACGGCGTAGTCCGGCGTGGTGGGGTTGTAGCGGCCCAGGCGGATGATTTCCTTATCGAATGTCTCCCGGACAGAGTCGGGGAAGTTGACCTTCTCGGCCCGCATGCGCAGGTCGTCGATATCGTCGGGCGAGAGGGATGCGTCGCCGTAGAGTTCCTCCTTGATGGTCTCGAGCTGCATCTGCAGGAAGGCCGAGCGCTGGTTGTCGCTCATCTTGCCCTTGGCGCGTTCCATGATTTCGTGGGCCAGGCGGGCCTTGTCCAAGGCGGCGTAGATGGCGTCCAGGAGCTTGTCGGCGCGCAGTTCGTAGCGGCGTGAGGCCAGCATGGCTATTTTCTCGGGGGCCTCGAGGGGCAGGTTGGTGGCTATGAAGTTGACCTTCTCCAGGGGCGTCTTCATGCGGGCCACGTTCTCGCTGAAGTCCTTGCCGATGCCGGCGGTCATCTCCATGAGGTCATGGGCGCCTTTCTCAATGGCGTCCAGGGTCATGGCCGATTCCGGCGAGAGGATATCCTTTTCGGGCTTGGGGTCGGAGATGTTGCGGATTTTGACCGAGGGGACCGGCGCGCCGGGGTCGGCCGGGCCGGCTATACGGAAGGGTGTGCGGCCGTGTATGATGGCGGTCGACGAGCCGTCGGGCAGGTCGAACACCTTGAAAACATCCGCAATCACGCCGTATTTGTACAGACCGCCGGGAATGTCGGGGTTCTCCTCCTCCGGCGCAATCTGGCACACCACTCCCACGGGGAATTTCTTTTCGGAAGCCTCGCGTGCCAAAGCCAGCGAAGCCTCGCGTGTGAGTGCTATGGGGATGGTAACGCCCGGAAACAGCACAAGATTGCGCGTGGGCAGGACGGGCAGAGCCGATTTGTCGGCCTCGCGCCCGAACGATGCTGCGTCAATCTCCACCTGTCCCAGGTGTATTACGTTATTGTCTTTATTGTCGTTCAATACCATATTATCTTTTTAGGAACTGCAAAGGTACGAAAAAATTCTCCTTTCTTAAAACGTCACACCCAGCCTGATTGATGCATAATTGAGCGAAGGGAGTTGGGTGACGTCGGTCAGTCCCGTCTCGGGGTCATATTCGTTAATGTTTTTGCGCGACATCAGTGTGTAACCGGCCAGGATGTAGCTGCGGAATTTCCGGTTGCCGGCCAGGTTGAAGCCTATGTTGACCGATGCGTAGGGACCGGTCTGCGACATGTTGCCGGGCAGGTAGTTGAGCGATACGCCGCCGCGCAGGTCCAGGAAGACAAGGTGGGGCTTCTCGGTGAATCCCGTCCTTAGCGCCATGAACACGGGATAGCTGCGGCAGGAGTTCGTGACCATGATGTGCGCGCCCACACCTATGCCGGCAAAGGACAGATGGCGGTATTTCAGGCCGAATCCGGCGTTGAAATCGATTGACGACATATCGTGCGCGCTCAGGTCAATGGAGCTGCCCGCTTCGGCACCCCAGGCAAACTGCACGCGGTGGCCCGTGTCGATGCGCTGTATAACGGGGGCTGTCGCGGTGCTGTCGGGGCGCATGGCACAGAGACACAGCGCCGGCAGGACGAATGTCAGTATGGTCAGTAAGCGTCTCATCGGCGTTGCAGCTTCAGGCAGGCCCAGTTGTTGTCCTCGGTGAAATCGACGGTCTCAAGCCCGCAGGGGGCTGCCGCGGCTTCGATGCAGGGAATGTCCTCAACGTAGAATCCGCTCAGCAGCATGGTGCCGCCGGGTTTGAGCCGCGCGGCATATGAAGCTATGTCGCCGGTGATGACGTTGCGGTTGATGTTGGCGATGAACACGTCGGCCGGGTCAAGGGCTTCGAGGGCCGAGGCGTCGCCTTCAATCAGGCGCAACTCGGCATGGCCGTTGAGAGCGGCGTTCTCCACGGCGTTGACGTAAGCGAAAGGGTCGATTTCTATGCCGGTCACAGGAGCGGCTCCGCGCATGGCGGCGAGAAGCGCCAGGATGCCCGTGCCGGTGCCCATGTCGATGACCGAGCGGCCTTGCAGGGGCATGTCCAGCAGCCGGCGCAGCATCAGCGAGGTGGTGGAGTGGTGGCCGGTACCGAAGGCCATTTTCGGGTCGATGACTATATCGTATTCGGCGCGGGGAACATCGGTGTGGAAGGTACTGTGCACCACGCAGCGGTCGCCTATCAGGATGGGCTTGAAGTAGTTGCGTTCCCACTCCTCGTTCCAGTCGCGGCCGGCCACAAAGGTGTGCGAGGCTTTGAGCTCGCACTCAAAGGGGAAGTCGTCCAGGACCTCGTCCAGGGCCTTGGCGTTGAAATCGCCGTCCTTTATATAAGCGGTGAGTCCGTCGCTGTCGGCAACGAAGCTCTCGTAACCTATGTCTCCCAACAGACCGGCCATCAGGTCGGTGGCGTCCTCGCCGGGACAAGGTTTCATGTCAATGCGCACTTCTATGTAATCGTTCATCAGAGTAATCGTTCTTTATACAACGTTTTCGGGCACAAAATTACATAATTTTAATGAAAGTGTCAAACGGGCAGCAGCTCGGTGACCTTAGAGGGGTCCTGCGCCCAGAGCTTGTCGTAGACAGCATCGGCCTGAGCGGGCGAGTCGACGATGACATCGACCAAGGCTTCGGCACGGAGCCGCAGCAGGGCGCCCACGGTGGGTTTGGCACGCAGATGATCCAGATAGAGCATAGCCTGACGGAGGTCGAACTGAGCCATTACCTGACCGTCGTAGGGCACTTCAAGCCAGGTGATGACGCCCTGAGGCACATCCAGGATGCCGAACACCAGTCCGCGCGTCAGATTGGCCTCGGATATGCGCACCATGTGCTGCACGCACGACGGGTCATAGGCCACGCCGGTGGTCTCGGAGATTTTCATCTTGGATTTCGAGTCCATCCAGCCTACCATCAGGTTGGGCGACACGCTTCCGGAGGTGTAGGCGTTGCATGAGAACACCACGAAGCGGGCGTTCAGCTCGCGCAGACGGTCCAGGTCCAGTTCGATGTACTCGGCAGTGCCGACCTGCTCGGGGATGTACTGAATATCGCCGCTGTGCTTGGCCCCGTCGGGCGCCAGATTGTAGTAGGCGCACTCCTCGACGCGGTCGGCGTAGATAATGCGGCAGCTCAGGTCCATGTCCAGGTGCTGTTCCGGCAGCCCGACACCCCACTGCATGAACAGACGTATGCTCCGGCCCTCGACTTCGAAGACCTGGCCCTGCAGCGCGCAGGATGCATCCTGGATGGTGGCTGAGCGGTCGCCTACGGCCAGGGGGATGCGGTCAAGGTCGGGGTCGATGTATACCTTCTGCGGCGTGTGGCCGGCGGCAAGCGCCCGGTAGCGGCGGGATATTGATGCGAGCGCCCGGGCCTTGATCATGTCGGCTGTCTCGGCCAGTTTCTCGGCCGTATAGCGTACCAGCAGCGGGTTTTTGTCAATGACTACCTTGGTGCCGGTGATGGTGTTGACCTGCCGCTCGCCCTCGGGGTTGAAATAGGTCATTGCGGCTGTGTGCATCTCCAGGAGGAGACGGACCGGCAGCTTGTCAATGACTGTATCGAAGGCCTCCAGGGCAGGTTTCGGGCCGAAACGCAGAATGTTGGCGAACAGCCGCCGGGCAAACACGCCGGGACGCTGCGACAGCAGGCTGAATGTCCGCCGAGCGTCGGCCGTGGCGCGGGCCTTTTCGAGTTCGGCTTCCCAAACGGTATAATCCTTGTTATAGAACAAGTCAAGCAGTCGTGCCAGGCGTTCCATGCCTGCGTGGCGGGCATGTTCGGTCAGGCGCAGGGCGCGTATTACACGCACCCACATGCCGCGCTTGGCGTTCATCATCTCGGCCAGCGACTCGGCCGGAGCGTCCATGGCGTTGAGCACGTTGGCCAACAGGCGGCCCTGGCGGCGCGTGAAATGCAGTTTCAGCTCTGCAGCTTTGTTTCGGCGTGCCTCCTCTATATCCTCGGGCAAGTCACAGAAACACTGACGGGCGTTCTTCGCGGCCTTGTCCAGCAGTGTGCGCGGCTCGATTATTTTCAGTTGGCCGGTGTTGATGTACCACACCAGGCGCAGGACGTCGGTCGGGGTGGCAAGCATACGGCGCAGTCCGTCCTCGTCGGCCCGGTCTAACAGGAAGGCGGCCACGACGATGCGGGTCTCGGCTATGGCGGGGACGATGTCGACCGGCATGCCGGTGTGCTGCAGCAGGATGCGGAGCGAGTCGGCCTGCGTGGCGTCGAGCGGTACGGGCGAGTCGAGCAGACGGCGCTTCAGTGCTTCAAGGTCGGCCTCGCCCCAGAGTGTAAGCAGCTTGAAAAGCGAGCCCTGACCGGAGTAAGTGCTGTTGTCCAACACGAAAGGCCGGCCGCACAGGGGGCAGCCCGTGTAGCGGCTTATGTCAAAGTTGTTGGTGGGGATGAGGTGGCCGCAGGGCAACTGCACACATTCAAAGTCGTCGCCGTAGAAGTCGCGCTCGTAGTTGAGTATCGCGGCCATGATGTGGTCAAAGCGCGTCTCGCCGGTGGGGATGTTCCATTGGCGCACCAGCGCCGCCCAGTTGAGGTCGATGCGGTAGACTTCCTTGATGACGGCTATTACAGCGTCAAGCTCGGCCGGGGTCAAGCTCAGAAACGCATTGTAGAGTTTTTCGTCAGCGGCATAGCCATACTGACCTAACTCGTTGACTGTCGCCGACACCTGGAGCAGGTTATCGGCGGTATCGGACTTCCGGCCCGACATACCGGGCAGAAAAATACCCCCATAACGGAGCGATACCTTTATGAGTTCAGAGTAAACCATAATAAATAAGTCGGCAATTGTGCGACCGAAAAAATCCACATTGATTGCTTGAAGTAGGTCGCACTTGGCCGACACCGCAAAGATATGAATAAATTTTTATATCCGCAACATAAAACAGGACTGCGTTTTCGAAAAATAACGTATCTTTGCGACCGGAAAAACCTTGGAATCATTATTCATAAACTATGAAATACTGTCATACGTTTGCGTTGGCCGTTTCGCTGATGGCGTTTAGCGGTGTTGACGCTGCCCTGCCGACGGGAGTCGACCGGGCCAATCTGGACACAACGGTAAGTCCCGGAACTGACTTTTACGATTACGCCTGCGGCGGCTGGATGAAGGCCAATCCGCTGGGCGACGAGTTTTCGCGTTACGGCACTTTCGACCGTCTGGGCGAGCTCACCCGCCAGCAGGTGCGCGACCTTGTCGTAAGCCTTGACGCCGCCGCAAGCCCCGAGGGCTCCAATGCCCGCAAGATAGCCGTTCTCTACGCCCAGGGCATGGACAGCACGGCGCTCAATGCCGCCGGTGCCCAGCCTCTCAAGGCCGATCTGGACCGTATCATGGCCTCCGAACGCGCCGACCTGCCCGCTCTGATGGCCTCCATTCCCGGCATCAGCGCGTTCTTCGACACCTACGTCGAGGCCGACATGCTGGACGCATCCCGCAACAGTCTGTACTGGAGCCAGGGCGGCATGGGTCTAGGCGACCGCGACTACTACCTTGATGACAGCGACAACGCCCGCACCGTGCGCGATGCCTACCGCACATGCCTGAACCGTCTGGCCCGTCTGGCCGGCCTTGACGCCGAGGCAGCACAGCGTCTGGCCGACAATACCCTGCGCATCGAGACCGAACTGGCCCGCGCAGCCATGTCGCGCGAGGAACAGCGCGACCCGCAGAGCACATACAACCCCATGACCATGGCCGCCATCGAGGCCGAATACGCTCCCGCCGGCCTGCGTCAATATTACGAGGCCCTGGGTCTGAAGAACGTTGACAACGTCATCGTGGGCCAGCCCAAATCGCTCAAGGCTGTATCGGATCTTATGAAGAACGAGCCCGTCGAGGCGCTGCGCGACTATATCGCCGCCGGCTACCTGTCAAGCGCCGCCAATTATCTGAGCGATGAGTTTGTGGACGCACAGTTCGCACTGCGACAGATTCTTTCAGGCGTCAAGGAACAGCAACCCCGCTGGAAACGCGCCCTGAGCGTGCCCAATGGTATGATGGGCGAGGCCGTAGGCGAGCTCTACGTAGCACGCTACTTCCCGCCCCGCGCCAAAGCACGTATGATTGAATTAGTGAGCAATCTGCAGACCGCTCTGGGACAGCATATAGACAACCTGACCTGGATGAGCGACGAAACCAAGGCCAAGGCTCATGAAAAACTGTCGACCTTTACAGTCAAGGTGGGCTATCCCGACAAGTGGCGCGACTACTCCGGCCTGGCCATCGACGCCGACAAGCCCTACTGGCACAACGTCCAGCAGGCCATGCGCTTCAACGCCGACTTCAACCTGGCCGACTTCGGCAAGTCCGTCGACAAGGACCGCTGGTACATGTCGCCCCAGACCGTCAACGCCTACTATAACCCCTCGAGCAACGAAATCTGCTTCCCCGCAGGTATCCTGCAGGCACCTTATTTCAATATGGATGCCGACGATGCCGAGAATTACGGCGCCATCGGCGTGGTTATCGGCCACGAGATGACTCACGGCTATGACGACAAGGGCCGTCAGTTTGACAAGGACGGCAATCTGTCCAACTGGTGGACCGATGCCGACGCCGCCGCCTTCACCAAGTTGGCCGACGGCCTTGTGGCCCAGTTCGACGCCATCGAGGTCGCTCCCGGCGTGCATGCCAACGGCCGCTTCACCCTGGGCGAGGACATCGCCGACCAGGGAGGTCTGCGCGTGGCACATACCGCCTACCACAACTCGCTGGGCAAGGACAACCCCGGCCAGGTGATTGACGGCTTCACCCCCGACCAGCGTTTCTACCTTGCCTATGCCAACGTATGGGCCGGCAATATCCGTCCCGCCGAGATTCTCAAACGCACCAAGACCGACCCGCACTCGCTGGGCCGCTGGCGTGTCAACGCTTCGCTGCGCAACATCGAGCCCTTCTTCGAGGCATTCGGCATCACCGAAGGCCAGCCCATGTTCCGCGACAAGGCCGACCGTGTAGTTATCTGGTAACCGATGACGTTCGCCGAACTCAAACAGCGCGTCTACGTGATGCGCAATGGTGTGCTGGCCGACCAGCTCCGTGCCGCAGGCTGCCCCTATCGGCTGATATGGGGCGTAAGCCTGCCGCAAATCAAGGAGATTGCCCGCGAGAACGGCTACGACCGCGACGCGGCCATGCAGTTCTTCGGGCTGGACAGCCTCCGCGAGAATTTCCTGACCGCCGTCATGCTGTTTCCGCCCGACGGGCTGGGACGCGACGATGTGGCACCGTGGCTTGACCGTATGCGCTGGAGCGAGGACGCCGATGTGCTGACTCACACCTTGCTGCTCGGACAGCCTTACGCCGCCGAGGTGGCCGAGGAGCTCACCCGGAGCGACGACCGTCTGCGCCGCTATGCCGGCCTGCGCCTGTACCTGGGCCTGGTACAACGACACCCCGTCGAGGCCCTCGCCGCGGCACGCCGCGAGGCCGAGCGCCCGGACGCCCTGTCGAACCTCGCCGCCATGTTGGCCGACGAGGCCGCCTTCTGGTCCGAACAGGACTGAATCAAGACACCCCTTATAAATGCGTTGCGGCATCCGATAAACCGGATGCCGCAACGTCTGTTTTTAGAGCTTGTTTAATAATAAATGTTAACGGCAGGGCTGTCAGTCGTTGAGCAGATTTGTGTCTGTGATGAGGGAGTTATGGGGCTCCATAA
>CANQZK010000051.1 GCA_947628285.1 uncultured Muribaculaceae bacterium | reverse complement strand
CGTCTGTTCGGTACGGACGGGCGCGGCGCAGACGGGGGGGTGTTTTTTCAGACAGGGGGGGAGGGGGGCAAAACCCAAACACCACCCCGGGTTTGCGCGCCGCCGAGTGCGAAATTTGAAAATGCAAAATCGTAATGTGTTGATAATCATGCAAGAGAGTATCGAGTACTACGAAAATAAGGTGCGAAAGTGCCTGGAGCACGCGGGCCGTTACACTCCGGCGCTGGATTTGAACATCTTCCTGCTGGCGGGGGCGTTGCAGTCCGTGGCGCTGGCTTATTCGGAGATTTCGACGCTGACGGCCACGACTGAGACGGTTGAGACATCGCGCGGCAAGGCCATTCGCACGCTGCCGGTGTTCAAGATAGCCCGCGAGGCTGAGGAGAACTGCCGCAAGCAGATGAAAGAGCTGGGGTTGACAGCCGAGGGGACGCGCACCACCTCAGAGACGACTCCGATGGCTGAACTGCTGGCGGCGGTGGCCGGCGGTAAGGGCCGCAAGGTACGGCCCGGAAAGGGCGGCTGATGGCCGAGCTGACGCACGAGCGCCTCACGGAGGCCAAGACGGCAGTAACTGAGCGCCTGGCGGGGCTGCGGCTGTCGCGCTGGCACCTTCGCGCCGTGGACCGCCGCCTGGAGACGTACTGCCGCGCCGTGATGAGCCGCCCCGCCGAGCATAACCTGTGGGAGCAGCTGGCGGTGGAGCGCTTTCTGCGCATGTGCGAGCGCTACGGCCTTGACGTGGATGCCGTGCGGGGGTTCTTTGCCTTCTACGAGCAGCTGACCTTCACGGGACCGAACGGCCCGACGCATTTCCGCCTGACGCCGGTGCAGTGCTTCCAGTTTGCGTCCATCTACGGGTTCCGCGACGATGCGGGGCTGCCGGTGACGCGTGAGGCGGTGCTGTTCGTGCCGCGCAAGTTCTCAAAGACTACATCATCGGCGGCCTTCGCGGTGTGGGACCTTCTGTTCGGCGACGCCAATGCCGAGAGTTACACCGGAGCCAATTCGGCCGACCAGGCCAAAAAGTGTTTTGACGTCATACGCGGTGCCGTGCTGGCGCTGGACCCTCGGGGACACCTGTTCACGGTCAACGAGGAGAGCATCCGCTCCGTGATGTCGGGACGCACGGCCAAGGCTCAGTGTCTGACGGCCAACGCGCGCACCAAGGACGGCCTGAACGCGTCGACAATCGTCATGGACGAGTTCTCGCAGGCGCGAGATTCGGGGCTGCTGAACGTGCTGACAACGTCGATGGGCACGCGGCGCAGCCCGTTGACGGTGATAATCACCACGGCGTCCGATGTCTACGACGGTCCCTTCTACGCCATGCTGCAAGGATACAAGCGGCTGCTGCTGGGCGAGTATGAGGATGATACGGTGTTTGTGCACCTGTTTGAGCCCGACGTGGGCGACGACGAGGCCGACCCCGCCACGTGGCGCAAGGTCCATCCGCACATGGGTGTGACCGTTACCGAAAAGTTCTACCGCCTGGAGTGGCTCAAGGCGCAGCGCAACGGTGCGGACGCCCTGATGGCCTTCCGCACCAAGCTGCTCAATCAGTACTTTACCAACGCCGGGCGTCAATGGGTGACGCGCAAGGACCTGCGCCCCGTGCTGGTGCCCAAGCCCACGGGCCCGATGGCGCCGGGGACGGTGGCTGCCGTGGGCGTGGACCTTTCGCGCTGCAACGACCTCACGGCCGTGACCACCGCCTACTACAACCAGAACACCTACCGCGTGACCATGGTGACGGACTACTTTTTCCCGGCCGGGGCGCTGCCGGGGCATACCGACGAGGAGCTGTTCCGCCGCATGGCCGCCGAGGGGCACCTTCACCTCATCGACGGCCCGGTGATAGATTACAGCGTGATAACGGCGCACATCCGTGCCGTGGCTGAGCGCGTGCCCATTGTGAAAGTGGGCTATGACCCCAACATGGCGGCTCAGTTTGCCAACGAGCTGCGGGCCTACGGATTCGGGCCGGTGATGTGGTCCGTGCCCCAGGGTTACGGCTACTTTGCCGGGCCTGTGCTGGAGATGGAGAAGCGCATCAAGGAGGGTTCGCTGCACATCGACGACAATCCGCTCAATGAGTGGTGCTTCGGCAATTGCGTGGTGGCTGAGAACGCCTTTGGCTGCAAGCCCGAGAAAAAGAGCGCCGCCGCCAAGATAGACGGCGTCATTGCGATGCTGATGGCGCTGCGCTCCCTCATCTACTGGAAGCGGTGACCAAGTTTTTTTGAAAAAAGGTGAAAAATATTTGCACCTATGGAACAAAATTGTTACCTTTGCATTGTTGTTAACAACAAGAGAACATTTATTTTTATGAAGTACTCAGAATTAGAGGCCGAATTAAAGGCCGCAGGATGCTGGGTTGTTCGGAAAGGCGGGAATCACCTGATATGGTACTCGCCGATAACGGATAAGAAATTTCCGCTTGGCCATCATGGTTCAAAGGAAGTTCCACCTCCTACCGAGCGCAGCGTCCGCCGACTCTCCGGGGTTAAGAACTCCTGACAGTCGGAATTCCGAAAGATGAGTTGGGGGAGCAATCCCCCACTCATTACTTCATAACTTAATTGGGATAATTGTTGTTAAGAATAAAGGAGGCTTAATCACCTCCTTTTCACAAGATTTTAATAATTTCACATAGATGAAAGCGAATATAGTTTTTGAAATGGCAAAGGATGGCGGTTGTTCCTGCTATATGTTAGAGGAAGTACCTGATTTCGGTCTGCTTGGTTATGGGAATACCCCTCAGGAAGCCAAAGCCGATATGCTACAAGCATATGATGAAATCAAGGAGCTTCTCATAGCTGAGGGCAAATCTCCTGTGGAATTAGAGTTCGTGTACCACTATGACATGAAATCTTTCTTTGAGTATTTCGATTTCTTGAATGTGTCAAAAGTTGCCGAAAGGGCGGGTATCAATCCCTCACTTATGCGTAAATACACATCCGGAGTGGCTAATGCCGGAGAGGGGCAGTATCTGAAACTCCAAAAGGCAGTACAATCAATCGCACACGAATTGGCAGCAGCCAATTTCTAAAATATCCCTGCCCGTGAGGGTGGACTTCATAAATAAATGTTCTGCCGTGCCCATCATGGGCACGGTTTTTTGTTAGAACGGTTTAATGAGGGGGGCATTGGGGAGTGCTGATTGTTAAGTTATCTTAAAAATTGCGGGGACGTGGCTAAAAAAATGGGCATATCCCCCCTCATCGCGCTGCGCTCACTGATATAGTGGAAACGGTGAAAATTTTCCAAAAAAAAGTTCGGGAAATGTTTGGCAAGTGGTAGAAATATTACTACCTTTGCAATGTCAAACAAGAACAACATGAAAAGATACAAAGTTAGAGAAATTATCAAGATGCTTGAGGCCGACGGATGGTATCTGGCAACAATCAGGGGCGACCACAGACAGTTCAAGCACCCCGTGAAAAAAGGCAGAGTGACGGTCAATAAAAAACTTTCCGAAACTATGGAGCAAGAGATTTTAAACAACATTTTCAAACAGGCAGGGTGGCGTTAAGCCCCCTGCCTTAAAAAACAATAGCTATGGCACATACAGTAAAAGTCGATATTACCTGGACCGAAAAAAACTATTGCTGCGGCTGGGGCTTTGAGGGCGTCGGGGCCATCCTTTGCACTAACAAAACCATTGACGGCATCAAGCATGATTTCGAGGAGTCCCTTCGCTTCCATATCGAGGGCATGATTGAAGATGGTGATGAGGTGCCGCAGTGGCTCATCGATGGTGACTACACCATCGAATACACCCTCTCTGCCGCTGCGATGCTTCGCGAGGCCGAGCGCTTTACCACGATGGCAGCCATCAGCCGCGCCACCGGTATCAACCCCAAACTCCTGAGCCACTACGCCAACGGTATAAAACGCCCGCGCCCGCAGCAACTGCAAAGAATTAAAGCCGCCCTGTGTGTCATAGGGGCGCAACTGCTTAACTTGGGTTAGTTCTTGTTTGACGACTGATTAATTCAAGCCGGCCGTGCCACATTGGTACGGCCTTTTTTGTGCCTAAATTCGGGGGGGTATTTGTTAAGCTATGTTAAAAATTGCGGGTTTGGGGTCAAAAAATGGCCATTTTTCCGCTTTGCGTCCGCAGGGTAGAGACATCTGCCTTATGGGATTAATCAAAAACATAAAAAACCGACTGGAGCGCCGCCGCGTTCGCCGCGACATGATGGGCGACATCATGGACCGCCTGAGCGTCGACGCCTCGGGGCGCGTAGTCATCACCGAGCGCCCCGGCAGCCCCGAACAGGAGCGTGCCGCCCTGTCGGTGAGCACGCTGTTTCGCTGCGTCCAGCTTATATCCAACGCCATCGCATCAATACCGGTGCACCATCAGCGCCGCGCCGACGGTGTTTGGCGCGACGCCGACACTACCCTGGAGCGCCTGCTGACCGTGGAACCCAATTACTACATCAGCGCTTACGACTTCTGGCGCGCTGCCGTGCGCGGCATGCTGCTGGATGGTGTGAGTTACATAGTGCCTCGCCGCGACGACCACGGCAACATCACCTACCTGCAATTGTACCTCAACGTGAATGTGACCGTCGACGAGGTGGCGCACCGCTACACCGTGACCGACAAGGCCGGACGGACGGAGACACTGTACGAGAATCAGATAATGGTGCTGCGCTATCTGAGCACGGACGGCTGCCATACCACCGGCCCGATTCAGTACATGGAGCCGGCGCTGCGGCTGGCGTGCGAGGCCGACGACGAGACCCGCGCCCGCATCAAGGACGGCGGCGCGCCGCGCCTGATACTGTCGGCGCAGACGTCGGCCGTGGGCATCGGCGGCCCGGTGGAGACGCAACTGCGTGAGGTGGCCCGCGCCATCGACACGGAGATGCGCAACCGCGGGCGCATCATATCGACGCCGGCGGGCACCCAGGCCACGCAGATAGGCGCGACATCGGCCGACCTTCAGTTGCAGTCGGTGCGTGAGTTTTCGGTGCGTGACATCTGCCGTTTCTACGGCGTGCCGCCTCAGTACGTGGGTTCCGACTCGGCCAGCAACTACAAGAGCGCCGAGATGGCCAGTGTTGACTTCATGACCACCACGCTTGACCCCATTCTGCGCGGCATCGAGAGCGAGCTTAACCGCAAGCTGTTCCGCGCCGGGGTGTCTGAGCGGGTCAAGTTTGACCGTTCGGCGCGTGCGGCGGCCGATCTGACCACGCGTGCCCGGTATCTGGCGTCGATGCAGGCCGTAGGCGCCTACACCGTCAACGACATCCGCGCCCGTGAGGACCTTCCGCCGGTCCCCGGCGGCGACGTGCCCCTGGTATCGGCCAACCTGCGCAATATAGGCGAGATAGTAAACCCCGATAAAACCAACAATCAACAAAATGACACAGAGAATTGAACGCAGCCTGCGGGGCACCGTAAGGGTGTGCCGCGCCGCTGACGACGCCACCACACAGGAGCGCCGGCTGGAGGGCTACGCCGTGGTGTACGATACGCCCTCAGCGGTGCTCTACACCGAGGACGACGGCACGCCGGTGCGTGAGCGCATAGCGCGCGGGGCCATGCCCCTGAGCCTGCTGGACGCCTCGGACATCTGCATGACCGTGGAGCATGACATCAACCGCCTGCTGGCGCGCAGCCGCTACGGCGAGGGCACCCTGAGCTACGGCGAGGACGACCACGGCGTGCGCTTTGAGTTCAGCGTGCCCAACAGCACCGAGGGCACCAACGTATGGGAGAGTGTCAGCCGCGGCGACATCTGCGGCTGCTCCTTCATAGCCTACGTTGACCCCGACGACATCAGCGTGGAGCGCAGCGCCGACGGCACGATGGTGACGCTGCACCGCTTCACCGACGTGCGCGACTTCACTCTGACGGCCATGCCCGCCTATCCGGCCACGGAGACGGCCATCGTGCGCAGCCTGGTGGCGGCACAGCCCCCCGAGCCCACATCAGACACATCAATCACATCAGAAACACCCGAAACACCCGAAACATCAGAAACATTAACCCCTAACACCCCATCAGACATGACAATCGAGCCTGAAAATGTAAGACCCGCACAGCCCACCCTCACCGAGGTAGTGCGCACCGCCCTGGCCACCGGTCAGCGCGAAATCCGTATCAGCCGCGCCGAGGACGGCGCCTCAATCCCCACCACGTCGGCGCCGACAGCATCGGCCGTCCAAACCGCCGCTGCCGCCACCACCACCGGCGGCGCCAACGCCACCACCGCCGGACAGGTGCCCACCACCTTTGCCGGACTGCTTGACGACGTGGCCGCCAATCTGGTTTACGGCCGCGTAGGCATCCCCATCACTCACAACAACGTGGGCGAGTTTGTATGGACCGCCTGGGGCGCCGGCTCCTGCCAGGAGGTAGGCGAGGCCGAGGCCCTTACCGTCAAGACCCTTGATCTGAGCAAAATCAAGTGCTCGCCCGTGACGTATGGTGCCATGTACGAACTCTCGCGCGAGGTTATCGAGAACACCAACGGCATTGTAGAGTCCATCGTTATGCGCGCCATGCAGCTTGAGATGCAGCGTGCCCTTGACGCCGTGCTTATGTCCACCGTCAAGCCCGCCGGCTCATCGGTGAGCGGCCCGTTAGTAGGCGCTGCGGCCAAGGCTGTGGCCATCGGCACCGCGCCCACCTACAAGAGCATCAACGGCCTCAAGGCCAAACTGCTGGCCACCGGCATAGCCAACAACCCCGTATGGGTGGTATCGCCCAAGAACTATTGTGACCTGGAAGCTACTCCGCGCGATGCAGGTTCAGGCATCATGTGCATCGAGAACGGCCACATGTGCGGATATCCGGTGTTCGTGTCCAACAACGTAGGCGACACTTACATCTGCCTGGGCGACTTCTCGCAGCAGGCTGCCGGATTCTTCGGCAACGTGCGTCTGCTCATCGACCCCTACACCGACGGAGCAAAGAACATGGTCCGCTTCATCCTTCACTTCCAGTTCGGCACCGCCACCCTGCGCCCCGAGGCGTTTGTGGCCGGCAAGCTGGCTGCGTCCTAAAATCCGCGTGAGATATGCAGACCGTCACACTTGAGCAATTAAAGCAGCAGGTGAATGTCGACACCGCCGACACCACCTACGACGAGCAGCTTGAGCAGATGGCCGACGAGGCCGAGGCGCTGGTGCTTGAGTACACCGGGCGCGAGCTTGCGTGGTTCACCGAGCACTACGGCGGCATACCGCTGCCGTTGCGGCGCGCCGTGCTGCTGTTGGTGGGCGACTGGTTTGCATACCGCGAGGGCGGACGCCCGTCCAACCTGCGCCCGGCCGAGGAAGCCATTGCCCCCATCATCAACCGTTACCGCCGCCTGATATGAGAGCCGGAGAACTGACTGAACGAGTAGAAATCCTGGCGCCGGCCGACGACGCCCCCGTGCGGGGTGTGCGCGGCAAGGTGCGCTGGGAGAGCCGCGGAATCTGGTATGCCCAGGTAAAGACCCGGCAAGAGCACCGCGTGTATGAGGCGGGCGAGTACTTCGCCGACCAATGCGCCACGGTGCTTACCCGCCTGTCGGTTCCGGCCCGTCCGGGCTGGCGGCTGCGCCACATCGGGGGCGACTGTATTTACTCCATCGCCACGGTGACGCCGGCGCGACGCCTGGGCATGAAATACCTGACCTGCGAGAAAATCAATGAGTAACCGAAACGACTTCGCCGCTTTGGCCGACCGCCTGGAACGCGCCGCAACCTCACTGGAGCGGCGCGCGCTGGCGCGTTCGACCCGCGGGGTTCTGCAACGTGCCGCGCGTGCCGTGGCGCGTGCCGTGGCCACGGACTTAGGTGCGTGGACGCCGCCCCGGCGGGGCAAGACGCTGCGTGCGGCCACATCGCCGCTGGGCCGTGCCCGCGTGGAGGGCGCCGTGCGCGTCCAGGTGCTCAAGGGCCTGCGCGGCGGGCGCATCTACGTGAGCAATCGCGGCGACCGCGCCATGCAGTCCACCTTCCGCCCCTGCCAGCCGCGCCTTCCGCTGGCCTTCTGGTTTGAGGGCGGCTATAAGGAGCGGCGCGGCCGCGGTCCGCAGGGCGGCATGCCCGGAGCCGACACGCTGGGCCGCCATCAGGGCGACATAATGCGATATGAGAATGATCTTGTGGCCGCAGTAGAGCGCTACGGCGCCGGCGTGCTCAATAAACTGACACAGATATGACAGATAAGAACACATCAGCAGGCCCCGTCTCGGGGCTGTCGGCGTCAAAGACGCTGGGCTGGATACTGGGCGACGCCGCAGACCTGCCCCCGGCCTATCACATCTATGCCGACCCGCAGGAGACGACCCTGCCTTACATCGTATACCGCTGCGCCGGGGCCGTTCAGGTGCCCATCAAGGGCCGCGGGCTGGACCGCCTGGCCTTCGAGGTGGAGTGCTACGCCGACAACGGCGCCCAGGCCATCGAGATAGCCGAGCGCGTGCGCGCCGTCCTGACCGAGACCGACGAGTCCATGCTTTACGGCGGCTTGCTGACCGACTACCGCGAAGCCGCTGCCGGATACGACGCCGTATGTTCGGCGCTGAAATTTGAATTTAGAACACAACCAATTTGACAACATCATGAACAAAGTTTTAGACGGTACAGACCTCATCCTCAGCGTCGGCACAAAGGCGCTGGCCTTCTCCACCGGCTGCAAGATAACCAAGACGGCCGAGACCGGCACGCGCCTCACCAAGGAAGCCGCCGCCGGCAAGTGGGAGGAGAAATACATCAAGTCGCTCAAGGTTGAAATCACCGCCGACGCCATTGTGCTGCGCGCGGCCGATACCGACCTGCCCACATACGCCGAGCTTAACGCCATGTATCTGGCCGGCCAGCCCGTCGACGTCAAGGTAGGCATCCGCGGCAACGGCCGCGAGGCGGACACCACCAACTACGAGGGCGGCCAGATGGTCATCACCTCACTGGACCTTGACGGCCAGGCCGGCGACGACGCCAAGGCATCAATCAAGTTAGAGAGCACCGGCGCCTGGACGGTTGAGGGCACCGGCATCAAGGACTCCGCTGCAAGCTGATGAGCGCCATGCCCCTGACTATCAAACTGACCAACGGCAAGCGCCTCCCGTGCTACACCACCATGGGAGCGCTGCGCCGTTTCAAGCGCCTGACCGGCCAGGACCCGGCCACGTGCGCCTTTGACGATACGGACACCACGCTGACCTTCCTCTACTGCATGACCTCAGCGGCATGCAGCGCCGAGGGTGTGCCCCTGGACATGACCGAAGAGGAGTTTGCCGACCGCCTGACGCCCCAGGCCGTGGCCGACTACTTTGCGGCCATGAACGCCGAGACGCAGCCAAAAAAAAAGACGGCTCCGACGGCCCCCCGCCTCTGATTGAGGACCTGCTGGCGCTGGCCATGGGCAACGCCGGTCTGAGTCTGGACGATTTTGACCGGCTGACGCCCGCCGAGCTCGGAGCCGTACTGGAGCGGCACTTTGACCGCGCCGCCCGGGAGGCCCGCGCCGCCTGGGAGCGCACCCGCCTGTTGGCCTCCATCAGCATCAGTCCCTACATCAAGGGCACGCCCGACCCCCGCAAAATTCTGCTGCTGCCCTGGGATAACGAGAAGCCCGAAAATGTCGAGAAGCCCGAGAATCCCGAGAATCCCGACATCGCCGAGCGTTACCGCGCCGTAGCACAAATGTTCAATCTAAACACCACCCCACCCCCGGAAAATGGCCAAGTCAATTAAATTCGAGGTTCAGATAAAAGACGCCGCCAGCGGTTCCCTTCGCACCGTGGCCGTCCAGGCCCGCAGCGCCGACGATGCCCTGCGCAAGCTAAGCGGTCAGGCCGCCAAGGCCGGTCAGCAGTTGCAGCGCAGCTTCAACCTCTCGGCCGTGTCGGCTTTGGCCACACAGGCCATCGGCGCGTTGCAGAGTTCCGTAGACTCCATGGTGCAGCCGTACCGTGCCTTTGAGGACTCTATGGCCACCGTCAACACTATGGCCGGCAAGAACGCCGACGAGCTGGGCGCCCTGACCGACCAAGTCAAGGAGCTGAGTAAGAACGTGCCCTTAGCACGCGAGCAGCTTGCCGACGGCCTGTATCAGGTAATATCAAACGGCGTGCCCGAGAGCAGCTGGATAGGCTACCTTACGCAGTCGGCCCGCGCGGCCGCAGGCGGATGCGCCGACCTGGGCAAGACCGTCACCGTCACATCGACGCTCATCAAGAACTACGGCGCCGACTGGACCGAGGCGGGACACATCCAGGACATGATTCAGACCACGGCCAAGAACGGCGTAACATCCTTTGAGCAGCTTGCGGACGCCCTGCCGCGCGTATCGACCAACGCCGCCAAACTGGGCGTGGGCATGGACGAACTGATGGCCGTTTTTGCCACCACCACGGGCGTGACCGGCAACACCGCCGAGGTATCGACACAGCTTGCCGCCGTGCTCAACTCCCTGGTCAAGCCCAGCAGCGAGGCACAGAAAGCCGCCGCCGCCATGGGCATCCGGTTCGACGCCGCCGCCATCAAGGCTGCCGGCGGCTTCCGCAACTTCATCACGCAGTTGGATGATTCAGTCAAGGCCTACGCCACGCAGACCGGCGAACTGTCCGACACCATCTACGGCAAGCTATTCGGCTCAGCCGAGGCGCTGCGCCTGATAGGCTCGGTGACGGGCGAGCAGCGCGACACCCTGGCGGCCAACATCGAGGCCATGAAAGGGAGCGCGGGCACCATCGACGCAGCCTTTGAGCAGGTAGCATCCACGGCCACCGCCCAGGCGCAGATGACGGCCAACGCGCGCCTGTCGCTGACGGACTGGGCGGCGTCGGTGGCGTCGGCCTGCAAGCCGGCGCTGGACTTTGCCGCCACGCTGGGCATGGGCGTGACCGGCGCGGTGCAGATGACTACATCGATAGGCGGCGTTGTGGGCGCGCTGACATCGTTTGTGCGATCGGGCCAGTTGGCCGCCACCGTCACCAAGGCGTTCAGCGCCGTCCAGGCCGCGCTCAACCTCATCCTGTCTGCCAATCCTATCAGCATCATAGTACTGGCGCTTGCCGGCCTGGCCGCAGCCCTGCGCATAGCCTACGTGCACAGCAAGACCTTCCGCGACCTGGTGGACCGTCTATGGGCTGCGCTGCGGCGTGCCGCCGTTGTCGTGGTGGACGTGGCCAAGAAAGTCTGGCAGTACCTTGTAGCGGCCTTCGAGGCCTGCGCCAAGGTAGTCCGCACGGTTTGGGAGTATATCAAGAAACTGTTCGGCATCACCGACTCGGGGCCATCGACGGCGCCCGTGGCGGCCGAGACCGAGGCCGTCCAGGAGTTAGGCCGGACCGCCAACGAGAGCACCGAGGCCGTCGAGAACCTGCTGGAGCAGATGGACCGGCTGAATAAGCCCGATGGGGCCAATAAGCCCAATATGACTAATCCTACAGTCTCGGCCCCCGCCGCGGCCGCCGCGGCGCTGCCTGAGTCGGCCTTCGACTTTCAGAACATCAGCCAGTATCAGCATCGCCTTGAGGAACTGCGTCAGGCACAACAGACGGCATCGGCCAAGCGCTACGCCGAGTTGCAGCGCGAAATCGACAAGACAGAATCCCTGCTGGAGACCTTCAAGCGCCTTCGCGCCACCATCGACGACACTTCCGACGTCTCCGGCCGTCTGGCCAAGGTGCTGCCTGCCGCCCTGGACAAGCCCCTCACCATCATCCCCACCCTGCAAAAGGGCGTCACCGGCCTGAACACGGCCACAACCAAGATGGGCCAGCAGCGCACCCTCAGCGAAGTCCTGGGCAAAGGCCTGGAGGGCGTGGCCGGCATGCTGCGCAACACCGGCTCAATCCTGGGTGAGAACGCGCAGGCGTGGCTCAATTACGCCTCATCGGTATTGCAGGCCGTATCGGCCGCCATCCCCGCCATCGTGGCCCTGGCATGTACCGAGGCCGCCGAGAGCGGCATGAAGCTGCCCTTCCCGGTCAACCTCATCGCCGCGGGCGCCGCCATCGCCTCAGTGCTGGCGGCTATGGCATCCATCCCCAAGTTTGCGCAGGGCGGTATTGCCTACGGACCCACGCTGGGCCTGTTCGGCGAATACGCCGGGGCGAGCCGCAACCCCGAAGTGGTGGCGCCGCTGGACCGCCTTCAGCAACTCATACAGCCCGCAGGCACACAGGCCGCGCTGCCGCCCGTCATACGCCTGTATGCGCGCGGCGAGGACCTTCAGGCCATCATCAACACACGCACTAAACGCATCAGCCGCACATGAGCACTCTACGCTACACCGGAGCCTATGCCTCACAGGACGGACATCAGTGGGCCGTGCACATCGACATGGTGACCGACAACGGCTCTGACGCCATCACCACGGCGCCACGGCCGCTCACGTTCGGGCCTGAGCCCGTCACCCTGGAGTGGCCCGAGCGCGAGCGCTACGAGGCCCTGGAGGGCGCCTCGTGCGTGGTGCACATCATCAGCGAGGGCGACCGCGACTTCACCTCACTCTACACCGAGGGCGTCGGGGGCGTGCGGATGTCGCTCTACCGCGACGATACGCTGTTCTGGCACGGCACGCTCGACCCCGAGTTCTACGAGGAGCCCTATGAGCGCGCCGCCATGTATGAGGTGGCGCTGACCTTCAGCGACCTGGGCGCGCTGGAGCGCCTCAATTTCCGCCCCGCCAAGACCGCCCGACTGACCATTCACGATATACTGACGCACCTGCTGCAATCCGCAGGGCTGCGCACCAACTATCTGAGCCGCTTTACGTTAGGCCGCTACGCAGGCCCCAACGAGCCCGCCGACCCGCTGACGCTCGGCGACATAGCCATCAGCGGCGCCAACTTCTACGACGAGGACGGCGAGCCCCTCAACGCCAAGGACGCCCTGGAGGGACTGTTGGTCCCGCTGGGCCTGAAGCTGCGCCAAGCGGGCGGCCGCCTGACCGTCTATGACCTGGCCACGCTGCGCGCCGACTCCGCCCCCGTACTCATCCGCTGGACCACCAACGCACAGACCCTGTGCACCGGCGCGGTGTTCAACGAGTTTACCCTCACTTACAGCCCCTACGGCGACGCCGAGGTTATTGAAGGCGCCATGGACAACGCCGCCTTCCCCGCCGCGCCGGCGGCCGACACTTACAAGTATTGGGGCGACACGTCCAAGACGTGGGACGCCTTCACCGTGGGGCTCATCCAGTCGGCCCCGCAGGGGTGCCCGCTCACCATCGACGGCCCCGCCCGCTACGGCAAATTCACCAAAATCTATTCGGGCAGCGACGAGACTGTTATTGTGGGCGGCATCCGCTCGACCGACCCCGCCTCAACCGCCCCGCTGGCCGTCGACCTCACCTTCAAGAACGCCGGCCACCGCGGCAGCAACGGGAAGTACGACAACATCACCACGCTGTTTACCGCCCCGGCGCGATGGCTGCGTGGCCGTGATGACGGCGATACCCGCACGGGGCTGCGCATCACCCTGGACCTGCTGCTGGACTGCCGTTACAATCCCTTCGAGCCCGCCGCCACCCAAAACGAGGAGGGCGACTACAAACGGCAGACCAAGAACTGGAACTTTGTCTACCTCCCCCTCATGATATGGCTCACCGGCGACAACGGACAGACCTATCACTGGTACAACGAGGGCGCCATCGGCACCTTCGGCGACTGGCAGCCCGTCAACAGCAGCCGTCTGGCCCTTTGGCGTCAGGGACAGCCCGCCTGGGGCGACTGCTGGCTTGCATACTACGACTGGCAGGACCGCCGCTCCAAGTCGGCCTGCACCGGATGGGCCACCAACCGCCCCATAGCCGGAGGCGCTACCGTGGTGCCACAGTGGTGGCAGAAACGCGGCGACGGTGAATTTATAGACCGCCCGCCCGTGAGCGGCACGCTGCACATAGCCGTGGGCAGCGGCGTCATGCCCCTGGGACACGACGGCCGTTACTACGATACCGACAAGGTCAGCGGCGTGCCCCTGCAATTTGCACAGCCCCGCTGGCTGTGCTACCGCGAGCCCCGCGTGGTGCTGGTCGACGCC
>CANQZK010000050.1 GCA_947628285.1 uncultured Muribaculaceae bacterium | reverse complement strand
ACTGGCCGCCCGATAATTCATGCCTAAATGTAATGTCGCCGAGTTGGATATCGTTATCCCGAACTCGCGTTATTAGTGCCCCAAGCTGTAAAACACTTGAAAGAGTGGCAGAAGTCCGGACAAAAGAAAACGCTGAAGAAAATCGCCGATTTATTTGAGGAACTTCGACAACACCCGACCACAGGCACCGGTCACGTTGAACAGTTCAAAGGAGATTATTCCGGCTACTGGAGTCGGGAAATCACCAAGGGCGATCGAATGATTTACAGCATTGAGGATGACAAGGTGATTGTCAACGTGGTTTCACTCAGAGGGCACTACAGCGATAAGTAGAGAAAAAGACATACTGTCAGCGGGTGCCGGTGGCGTTGTTGTTCTGGCGGAAGCCGCCGCCGGTGGGACGGCTCACGGTGTTATGGCCGCGGTGCTCGGTGCGGTTGCCGGCTGTGCCGCCGCCTAACATCGGGTCTTCGTCCTCGGGCTGCTCTTCTTCGGGGGCTTTCTCGCCTCGGCGCAGCTTGGGCTTGTTCTTGAGGATGGCGTAGGGTTTCTGGCGGTCGACGGGCAGCTCATATATGTCCCAGTCCTGGGTGATGTCCCAGTTGCGTTTGAGCTGAATCTTCTTGGGATAGTAGGCTACCTCCTCGGGCTGGATGGAATCGACTACACCGGTGGAATAGAGGCCGTTGCCGTCGGCGTCGAAGAACACGCGGGCGTAGACGTTGCCGGGGTCGAGCCAGCGGAAGGTGACTGTGCCGTCGGCCCCGACGCGCTCCTGGCGCGTCACGGCGTCGGAGGCGCTCAGCAACTGTACAATGGCAGTGGTGTCGGCGCCTTTCAGGCGGAAGGTCAGGGTGCAGTATTCCTCAACGGCGCGGACGGTGATGTTGGAGTTCACCGGCGGGTTGTGCTCGCCGTAGATGTCGGTGACGGCGGCTGAGTCGATGCGCAGGCGGTAGGCGGCGCCGGACTCCCACTTGACGTCCAGCGTGCGGCCCAGCACGGGGTTGGCGGTGTCGGGCACCAGCGGCGGCAAGGCCACGGGCTGCCACAGGGTGTCCACCTTGATGTCCAGATGTATGGCGGCGGTGTCGATGGTGGCTACGGGGGCGGTGAATTTGAGCTGCATGGGCTGATAGAATTCCTGGCGGGTCGAGGCCACGGAGATGCCCAGCAGGTCCTTGCGCGGCGGCAGGGTGTCGCGTTCGGCGGCCTCGCGTTCCTTCTTGGACAGCTTGGGTCGGCGGTAGAAGAAACGGAGTGTATCCGTGCGCCACTGCAGACGCTCAAGCGAGTCGGGCCGCTGGTAGCGGACGGAGAGCGAGAGCGAGTCGGTGGCCAGCACCTCGGGGTCAGCCAGCCACAGCACTATGGAGTCGTTGTAGCGGTTGATTTCGGGCACGGCCCAGTCGGTGAAGTCGCGGCCGTCCATGGCCGTACCCACGGGGCGCACCTGCGGCAGGCTGTCGGTGGGGGCGCCCAGGGTGAGCAGCACGCGACGCTGGTCCACACGGCTGTAATTTTTTAGGTACTGGGCGCGGTAGCCCAGGTTGAAGGTGGTCAGCAGCAGGTCATTGGGCATGAAGCGGCGGCCCGGGCGTTCGATGATTGAGTCGCCCCGGTTGCTGTCATAGAGGGTGTCGGTGACGGTGATATCCTCCACATATGGACGGATAAAGGTGTCTAGAAAGGCGATGTCCTCCGAGCGATCCCAGTGGTTGTCGCGGTTGACGTCGTCGATGGCATAGATGCGGTAGACGGTATCGGCCAGGTTGCGCAGCGTGAAGGTGCCGTACTGGTTTGTGCGGGCAATGCGGTCGGGCGGCAGGGTGCGCACAGCCGTATCCGCAAGGTTTGAGTACGCCGCCACCAGTATGCCCTGGGCCGGCTCCAAATTGGAGGCCTTGAGCACGCGGCCGGCCACACGGAGGCTGTCTATGCGGTCGCCCGTGGAGAAGTCCAGAGCGAAACCGTCCAGAACGTTGCCCTCGTTGAGGTCCTTGACGGCGTCGCCGAAGTCGATGGTATAGGTCATGTCCGGCAGCAGGGTGTCGCGCAGGTTGACGCGGACGGTACGCCCGTTGGCCGACACCTGCGGCGCCTCCTTCTGAACCGGCGACACGATAACCTTGTTGAAGGCGTCCTCAAGCTGGACGTTCTCGTCAAAGGTGAGCGTCAACGACCGACCCTTAACATTGAGTTGTCCCGGGGCCGGGTTGGAGCGCACGAAGCGTGGCGGCTCCTCGTCGCGGGGGCCGCCCTCGGGGCGTCCGATGCTGGCGCATGCCGCTGTCAGCAGCGCCAGCACCGCCGCCAAGATGTAGATTGTAGCCCGGCGCACCGTCAAAAGCTGCGGTTAGATGGACAGACGGCGCAGCGTGCTGAGCAGCTCGCGGTTGATGGGCTTGTCGTTCTTGATGGCCTTGGAGAAGGGCACGTAGACAATCTCGTCGTTCTTGATGCCGATCATCACATTGCGCTGGTCCTCCATCAGGGCGTCGATGGCAGCGGCACCCATGCGCGAAGCCAGGATGCGGTCATGTGCCGTGGGCGAGCCGCCGCGCTGCAGGTGGCCCAGGATGGACACACGCACGTCGTAGCCCGGGAACTCCTTCTTGACACGCTCGGCCAGGCCCATGGCGCCGCCCGTCACGGGGCTCTCGGCCACAAGCACTATCGATGAGTTCTTGGACTTGCGGAAACCGTTCTGAATCAGCTCGGCCAACTGGTCGACCTCGGTCGAAATCTCCGGGATGATGGCAGCCTCGGCACCCGATGCGATGGCACCGTTCAGGGCCAGGAAGCCCGCGTCGCGGCCCATGACCTCGATGAAGAACAGACGCTCGTGGCTGGTGGCCGTATCGCGGATTTTATCCACGCATTGCATGATGGTGTTCAGCGCCGTGTCATAGCCGATGGTCGTGTCCGTGCCGTACAGGTCGTTATCGATGGTACCCGGCAGACCGATGATGGGGAAATTGAATTCATTGGCAAAAATGCGTGCACCCGTAAGCGAGCCGTCGCCGCCAATCACCACCAGCGCGTCGATTTCGTGGCGGCGTATGACGTCAAAAGCCAGCTGGCGGCCCTCAGGCGTCTGGAACTCCTTGCAGCGGGCCGTCTTGAGGATGGTGCCGCCCTGCTGGATGATGTTCGACACATTCTGCGTGCGGAAGTCGACAATTTCGTCGGTAATCAGACCGCGATAACCGCGGTATATACCCTTGACTTTAAGCCCGCTGAAGATGGCGCCGCGTGTGACGGCGCGGATGGCGGCATTCATGCCGGGCGCGTCGCCGCCCGAGGTCAGGATGCCTATACATTTGATTTCTGCCATAACTATAGTTTTTGAATCAGCAAAATTAACGAAAAACTTTTTATCCTCCGCCTAATCCCCTCGAAAAATTTATTTTTTGTCATGATTTTGTAACAAAAGGTCGGGCATAAACGTTTAATAGTCAAAGACAACTAAAGTACCGTTCAATTACGGGCATCTGGATAGAAATCCAACGCGGTGGCTGAAAGTGCTGCCGGATGTCAGTGATACCACTGCTTTGAGAAAGAACGAGTCGCGGAGGAGCCGGGCAGCCCCCCCGCGACTCATTTTTTGTGAGCATGGGGGCCGGGTTAGGGGCGGGTGATGTCGGTGATGTCGTGGAACATGAAGGCGGTGCCGCTGTTCATGGGGTGGACGGCGTAGTAGGGCAGGCTGTCGGCGCGGGATGTGAAGGGTTTGAACACGAGCTCGCGGGTGTAGCGCAGGGACCCGAAGCTGACGGTGGCGAAGACGTTGCGGGGGCTGCCTTCGATGCTGTCGGCGCTGATGAACCATGTGTTGCCCACGCGGCGCAGGGCGGGCCACGAGGGCATGGGGGTACCGGAGGTGGCGGTGACGTCGCGCAGCACGGCGGGAATAACGTTGACGGTGCGCTCGCGGCCATGGTACATGCTCATGTTGCGCATGTCCCACCCGAATTCAAACATGTTGCTGTATGGGCGCTGCAGGGTCCAGGGCGAGGTGTTGAGGTTGTTGCTGTAGTGCAGGAAGACGGGGTCGTCGCCGGCGGCGAGACGGGCCGAAATTTCAGCCGTCTGGCGGCGGATTCGGGCGGCCTGTACGTCGACGGCCACCAGGTGGACGGCGGTGAGCGCGGCGGCCACGCAGACTATGGCGCGGGCGGCGATGCGCAGTCCTCGGCGAGGCTGCAATTCGCGCCACATGATGCGGGCCAGATAGAGGATGCCAACGAGCGACACGAGGTTGCCGCACCAGCTGATGCGGGCGGCAAAGTGGGTGACGGTGTGTATGACGTAGGTGGTGACGCCCGCAGCGAGCACCAGCACGACCATGGCGGGGTCAACGGCGCGGCGCACCCGCCGCGAGCACCCGGCCACGAGTGCCATCATGCAGAATACCATCAGGGGTATGGAGTACTTGAGGGGCGCCAGGAGCTGGAACACCTTCATACGGTCGGACGTGGGCGGGGCCAACAGCAGCCACAGCGAGCCGACAATCAGCCCGGCGGTGAGTGCCAAATTGGCCGGGCCGGCGAAGCGGCGGCGCCAAAGCAGGCACAGAGCCACTCCGGCGGCGCCCACGGGCACGGCAAAGCCCTCGTGCCACATGCCCAACAGCAGTCCCAGGGCCAGCGCCCAGGCCCAGAGGGCACGGATGCGGCCCATGTAGACGCAGACGGCGGTCAGGGCCATGACGGACGATACCATGTAGTTGAAGGCGAAGCACTGCACGGCCATCTGGTCAATCCACGGCAGGCCGAAGATGACGGCCATACACGCCCCGGCGGCCCAACAGAAGGAGCGCAGCGGCAGCCCGGCGGCGCGGGCCGTCAGCACGCACATGCCCCAGACGGACAGGCCGGCAATGACGTCGCCCACCCACTTGGGCAGCCACAGAAACAGGCTGAACACTATGTTGGCCAGACGGATATTGTCGTTGTGATAGCGGAAATCTAGGTTGTCCATGAAGCCCCGCAGGAAGCCCTCGTGGCCGGCCGTGGTTATGTGGGATGTGTACATGTACCAATAATCGTCGCTCAGATAGGGAAACAGCAGGTACATGAGCATGAAGCTCAGGCCGGTGAACAGCACCGGGCCGGACGTGAGCCAATCGGGCAGACGGCGAGCGCGGCTTTTCATACGGTGGTTTGCTTAAGGTTGCGGGTGAACAGGCGCGACGACAGCGCGGCCAACAGGGCCACGAGCGCCACCAGGCCCATGACGGCGAGGATGTCGCGCGGGAGCACCTGCACCGGATAGACGTCGATGGTGAGCTGCGAGGGATCGCCCGCCAGGCGGATGAATCCGCCCCATTGCTGGGCCAGTGCCAACAGCAAGCCCACGATGCAGCCCGTCACGCCGCCGGTCAGGGTGATGAGCGCGCCCTGAATCATGAAGATGCCGCGCACCATGCCGCGCGTGGCGCCAAGGAAGCGCAGCGTGGCCATGTTGTCGCGCTTCTCGATGACCATCAGGGAGATGGTGGAGATGATGTTGAAGGCGGCTATGAGCATGATAAAGGCCAACATGAGGAAGGTGACCCACTTCTCGACGGAAATCATGCGGTAGGTGTCGGGGTGGAGGCGGTCGCGTGTCAGCACGTCGAAGCCCGGGCCCACGGCATCGGCCACGGTGCGGCGCAGGCGGCCGGGGTCGGTGCCCGCGGCGGCGGCCACCTCGATGGCGGCGGCCTCGGCCCGGTCATAGCCAAGGATGCGGCGTGCCTGGGCGAGTGGGATGACTATGTGGTCGGCGTCAAAGTCCACCTGGTCAATCTGAATCACGGCGGTGGCGCGCAGGGGAGCGCGGAAGAAGGCCGTGGCGGGCATGGCGGGGTTGATGCGGCCCACGCGGCGGGGCACGTAGAGGTCAGGGACGATGGCGGCCGGGCCGTTGCCCAGACGGGCAGCCACACCCACGGCTATCTGGGCGGGCTGTCGGCCGTCAAAGGTGGTGTCGGCGCTGAAGGCGCCCTCGATGGCGATGGAATCAAACGGCACCACGCGGGGGTACTCGGCCGTGACGCCCTTGAATACCACGGGCAGCTGGCGGTCGGCGGCCACAAGCAGGCCGCGTTCGGTGAGCGACGGCATGGCCACGGCCACCCCGGGCAGGGCGGCTATACGCGCGGCCAGGCTGTCGGCCTCCTGCATCACCTTGCCGGAAGAGGGTACCACGGTCAGGTCGGCATCGACCAGCGACATCTGCCGGCGGGCTATCTCGCTGAAGCCGTTGAACACCGAGAGCACGATGACAATGGCCGCAGTGGCCACGGCCACACCGGCAGCCGAAACAGCCGATATGACATTGACAGCACGATGTGATTTCTTGGCGAAAAAATATCGCAGGGCGATGCGAAGCGACAGCACTGTGATTTAATTTTTAATGCATAATTAAAATGCGCGTAGCCTGATAATTATGCATTATGAATTATAAATTATGAATTGAGAAGCTTGTCGATGTTATCGAGGTAGTCCAGGGAATCGTCCAGGTAGAAGTGCAGCTCGGGGGTCTTGCGCAGCTGGTAGCGGACGCGCTGAGCCAGTTCGTAACGGATTGTCTTGGCCGAAGCCTCGATGGATTGCATCATCTCAGGCGCCTTCTCTGAGGGGAAGACCGACAGATATGCCTTGGCAATGGAAAGGTCGGGCGACACGCGCACCGAGCTTACCGAAACTATGACGCCGTGCGTCTTGGCAGTCTGCTGGCGGAAAATCTCGCTGAGTTCCTTCTGCAGCAGGCGTGATATTTTGGCTTGTCTTGTTGATTCCATATCAATAGTATTTTTTGAGTTCCTGAGCCAGAATTTTGACACCTTCAGTCGCGGGGGCCTTGATGACGTGCACGCCGGCGGGGACGGCTGCCGGGCGCGGGTCGATGTAATAGACGGGCACGCCCTTGCGGACATAGTGCAGCAGCGCGGCGGCTGGATAGACGGCCAGCGATGTGCCTATGATGACAAAGATGTCGGCCTCGGCGGCCAGGGCCGTGGCAGGCTCGAAGTTGGGCACGGCCTCCTGGAAAAAGACGATGTGCGGGCGCACGTGATGGCCCTCGATGACCGTCTCCGGCGTGGTGACGCACGTCTCCGGGGTGAGGCGGAAGGTAAGCGATTCGTCGTCCAGGGCGCGGGCCTTCATCAGCTCACCGTGCAGGTGCAGGATGTTCTTTGAGCCGGCGCGTTCATGGAGGTCGTCCACGTTCTGGGTAATTACGTAGACGTCAAAGTGCTTCTCCAGCTCCACCAGGCCCAGATGGGCGGCGTTGGGCTGCGCCTGCTGCAGTTGCAGGCGGCGGTCCGAGTAAAATTTATGCACCAGGGCGGGATTGCGGGCGAAACCGTCGGCCGAGCAGACTTCCATCACGGGATAATTCTCCCACAGGCCGTCGGCATCGCGGAACGTCGAGATTCCGCTTTCGGCGCTGATTCCCGCGCCGGTTGATATTACAAGTTTTTTCATACGCATTATTTTAATGGTATAACGCGCCCGGGGGCGATAAGTTTAAGAGCTTGTTTAACAATAAATGTTAACGACTGGCAGCTTTGCTGTATTATTCTTTAAAATTGATAACGTATCGTCCATATATAATGCAAACAATGTTAAAGTTTATGAGCCTGTTTTTCCGCCAATAGTTACTTTGGTCTCGCATATCTTGGCCGCTTTTTGCCTTGTTCCTCAGTCGTGTAACTCGTTACACTCCTTCCTCACAAGACAAAAATCGACTCAAGATATGCGACCCTGCCGTCAACATTTATTATTAAACAAGCTCTAAACGTGCCCCGCCGATGTCAGAACTCGTTGCCGTCAAAGGCTATCGTGCCGGGGCCGGAGGGCTCGGGACGCGGGGCGGAGGCTGCCGTGGGAATCTCCGGCTTGGGTGCCGGTGCAGCCGCGGCGGCGGCGCGCTTGTTGCGGGCCAGCGTGGGCGTCTTTTCAAAGCGTTCTATCTCGGCGTCATCGTCCAGTGCGTCGGCTCCGAGCAGGATGTAGTTCTGGGTCTCCTTGTTGCGGACTATCTCGTTGACCTTGTCCTGGCCGTAAATCTCGCCGATGGTGTCGGTGTCGATGGCCACGTCGGCGGCGACACCCGATTCGGGCACCGGCTCGGCGGGACGGTAGGTCTGGCCGCGCTTCTCGTTGATGGTCACCTCGAAGCCCGAGGCCAGGATGGTGAATTTCACCTTGTCGCCCAGCGATTCGTCGTAGGTGATACCCCAGATTACGTCCACTTCCTCCTCCACGCGGTTGATGAAATCGTTGAGCTCCTTGGCCTCGGAAGCCTTGAACTTCTGCTGTGCCTCGCGCGAGTAGTAGAGGTTGAACAGGATGCGCTTGGACGAGAGGACGTCGGTATTCTTGAGCAGCGGCGAGTGCAGGGCGTCGTCGATGGCCTTGGAGACGCGGTTCTCACCCTCGCCGTAGCCCACGGCAATGATGGCGGTGCCGCCGTCGCGCAGGGTTGTGTCCACGTCATTGAAGTCAAGGTTGATGTAGCCCTTGCGGGTGACAATCTCGGCGATTGAGCTTGCTGCGGTCGACAGGATATCGTCGGCCTTGGCGAATGCGCTCTCGAACTCGAAGTCGGGGTAGATTTCCACCAGGCGCTCGTTGTTGACAATCATCATGGCGTCCACGTACTTGCTCATCTCGTCGGCGCCGTTGATGGCCTTCTGAATCTTGCGCATGCCCTCAAACAGGAAAGGGATGGTGACGATACCAATGGTGAGCAGGCCGCGTTCCTTGGCAATACGAGCCACGACGGGCGCGGCGCCGGTGCCGGTGCCGCCGCCCATACCGGCGGTGACGAACACCATGTCCGTATCGTCGTTGAACAGGGCCTCGATCTGAGCGGCGCTCTCCTCGGCGGCCTCGCGGGCGCGCTCGGGCTTGTTGCCGGCGCCGCGGCCACGGGTCACGTTGGGGCCGATGAGCAGTTTCTGGGGCACTGCCGAGTTGATGAGGGCCTGGCGGTCAGTGTTGACCACCACAAACGATACATGCTCGACGTTCTGATGGAACATATGGTCGACGGCATTGTTGCCGCCGCCGCCCACGCCGACGACGATGATGCGGTTGGGCTCTTCGGGGCTCTCGGCGGGTGTGTTGTACTTATCGAGATATTGGGAATCTTCGGGTGCCATATGTGTGTGTTGCGGTGGTTATTCTTCGTTTAATTCTTCGTCGGCTTCGTCGGGGGCTGATGTCTTGGGCGCCAGCCAGTTGAGGAAACGCTGTTTGAGGCTCTCGCGCGTCTTCTCGGGGGTGGGACCCTGAGGAGGCAGGTCGTCTTCCAGAGGATCGTCGTCGTTGAGCAGGTCGGGGTCATCGTCGTCGATTATGCGGCGGCGGGGGTTCCCGGCGGGTACGGTTGCGGCGGCGGGACGGCCGGCGGCGGGCGTCTCGACGCGGGTCTCGGTCGTCACGGTGGCGGGACGCTCCAGGCAGGTGATGTCCGAGTGGTTGGCGGCGTAGCGCACCATGGCTATGAGGTCGATGTTGTCGGCCACGTTCATGCCGGGCACGGCTATGCGCACGGCGCGGTCAGGCACGGCGGCGCGCACCTTCATGTGCGTCTGCTGCTCGAGCATCTCGTTGAAGCCGCGCAGACGCGAGCCGCCGCCGGTGATGACGATTCCGGCGGGCAGGTCGGCCTCCTTGAAGCCGGTCTGGCTCAGGCGGTTGATTATGTTGGCAATGATCTCGCCGGCGCGGGCCGACACGTAGTTGATAATCTCACGCGTCTCGGCGTCCGGGGTCTCCATGGCCACGCGCTCGGCCACGGCCATGCCCTTGGTTATCTTGATGTTCTCGGCGCTGTCCTCGGTTATGCTCAGGCCGGTTGAGAGGTCGCGGGTGATGTTGTTGGAGCCCATGGGCAGAGCCGACACCATCTGCAGTGCGTCCTTGCGGAACACGGCCAAGGTGGTAGTCTCGGCGCCGAAGTCGATGAGCAGGCAGCCGCGCTGGCGGTCGTCGTCGGTCAGCAGGTTCTCGGCCTGCGCAAGCACGCGGGTGATGTGGTGGGGCGTGAGCTCGCGGCCGTGCGAGCTTACCTTGACGCGCTCCAGATTGCGTTTGTTCTCCGGCGAGCAGGTCACGAAGGTGAACTGGCCGTGGATTGTGTTGCCGTATGTGCCGACAATATTCTTGACCTCGGCTCCGTCCCTTGTGTACTTGCGGGCGGAGATGGCCAGGACGTCGGCATTGGTGGCCAGGTTGGCCATGGCGGCCTGCTGGAGACGCTGCAGGGTCAGTTCGGTGACCTCGACGTCGCCGCCCTGGCGGACGGTAGCCTCGGTCAGGGCCGACGAGAGCGAGCGGCCGCCGTTGGCTATGAACACGTCGGTGACGGTTGCCGGGGCTATGCCGGGACGGTTCTCCAGCCGGCGGATGATGTCGTCGGCTATCTCGCTGACCTCGCGGGCGTTCTGCACGCGGCCATAGCGGACGGCGCCTCCGGTGGGCGACTCCTCCAGACCGGTCACTGTGATGGTGGATGTAGCGTCGACTGCCGCTACGATGCCTTTGATTTTTGAGCTGCCGATTTCTATGGCGGCTATGTATCTGGGTTCCATACTGGTATGTTAGACGTGGGTTGCTGAATCGGTGTGCAGGGGGGATATCATGGTTTCGACATCGTCGATATCGTCGAATTCCTCGACTCGCGATGCCAGGCCGGACTCGGGCAGGGCCTTGTCGCGGCGCGTGGCCACCACCTGGCCGCGCCATTTGACGGCCACGGTGTCATAGGTCTCCCAGCCGCGCACGGGCATGACGCCGCGGTAGAAGGAGCGCAGGCGGTTGAACTTGTCGGCCACATCGGTGGTATCGCCGAAGTTGATGACGTGTCCGCGGATGGTGGGGACTATGATGATGTCGCCGCGGCGGTCCTGCTTGACGGTGGACACCAGGGCGTCCAGGCGGGGGTCAGCGGCGATGTAGTGCAGCAGGGGCAGGAGGCGCTCGGCGGGGCGGATGCTGTCAAAGTGGCCCACTACGACGGGCACATCGACATGGAAACGGGCCTCGGCCGAGATGCGCTTGCCCTGCGCGTTGATGTAGTATGAGCCGCGCTCGTCAAACACGCGCGCCACGGGGTGCATGGGGGTGACGTCGATGCGCAGGGTGTTGTCGTTGAGGCGGCACACGTTGACGCTCTCAATCTTGTCGCAGCGGCGCAGGGTCTGCTCAATCTCGCGCAGGTTGACCTGTCCGCGGCTGCGGGTCTTGATCCACTGCATGATGTTGCCGCACTCCTGCGATACTTCCAGGGGCGTGACGAAACCGGTCTTCAGGGTATCGTCCACGTTGATGCTGCAGGCGGCGTAGCGGTCGGCGTCGGCCATCCGCGCCGTGGCCGGAAGCGCGAAACACAGGTAGCCCGCCAACAGCAGGGCGAGCACACATGCCAATATGGGATAGCGTTTCAGCATCAGTGGGTCAATAGTTTACAGTATGTTCGGGGTCGATCTGCCGGCACAGTTCAGGCACTTTGAAACTGAGGTCGCCGGCACCCAACGTTAACAAGATGTCAAAGTTACGATTTTTCATAGTATTTACAAAATCTTCTTTTGAAATCAGCACTTTGCGGGGCGCGGTGACGCGGTCAATGATGATTTGGGAGGTCACGCCGGGGATGGGCTCCTCACGGGCGGGATAGATGTCGCACAGCACCACATCGTCGGCCTGCGAGAGGGCTTCGGCGAATTCGGGGGCGAAATCGCGCGTGCGGCTGTACAGGTGGGGCTGGAAAGCCACGGTGAGCCGGCGGCCGGGGTAGAGCGAGCGCACCGAGGCGATGGAGGCGCGCACCTCGTCGGGATGGTGGGCATAGTCGTCGATGACCACCTTGCCCTCGGGGCCGGGCTGGCGCAGGTGCACCTGGAAGCGGCGCTCCACGCCGGGATAGGTGGCGATGCCGCGGCGCAGTTCCTCGTCGGCCACCTCGCCGGTCAGCCAGGCGGCGGCCATGGCGCTTATGGCGTTGTCGATGTTGATGTCCACGGGCACGCCGAGTTCGATGTCGCCGATGGTGCCTCGGGGCGTCACAAGGTCAAAGACTATGCGGCCGGGGGTGCGGCGGATGTTGGCGGCATGGAAGTCGCCGTCCTCGCGCCCGAAGGTGTAGACTTTCACCCCGCGGGGCGGACGGGGCACGAGTTTGAGACCCGTGCGCATCAGCAGCACGCCGCCGGGCTGAATCAGCTCGGTGAAGTGCGCGAATGACTCCAGATAGGCCTCCTCGGTGCCGTAGATGTCCAGATGGTCAGGGTCGGTGGCGTTGATGACAGCGATGTAGGGCCGCAACTGATGGAAGGAGCGGTCATACTCGTCGGCCTCGACCACGGTGTAGGGCGATTTGTCCGAGAGTATCAGGTTGCTGTTGTAGCCCAACAGGATGCCGCCCAGGAAGGCGTTGCACCCCACCCCGCCGTTGTGCAGGATGTGCGCGGCCATGGACGATGTCGTTGTCTTGCCGTGTGTGCCTGAAAAGCAGATGGCCTTGGAATGCTCTGTGATGTGGCCCAGGGCCTTGGCGCGCTTGACAAGGTTGAAGCCGCCTTGGCTGAAAAAGCGCATCACCTCGCTGTCGGCGGGCACGGCGGGGGTGTAGACTATCAGGGTTTCGGGGTCGGGGCGGCGGAAGGCTTCGGGGACGGCCTCGGCTACGGAGTCGGTGTATGAGATTGTCACGCCCTCGCGTTCAAGCTCGGCGGTGAGGGCCGAGGGCGTGCGGTCGTAACCGGCCACGGTCATGCCCTTGGACAGGAAATAGCGCTCCAGCGCGGCCATGCCTATGCCGCCGGCGCCTATGAAGTATACTGCGTTCATTTCTTGCTGTTTTGGGAGTCGAGCAGGCGCTGTGCCTGGTCGACGATTTTCTCATCGGCCTGCGTAAGGGCCATTTTGGCTATGTTCTCGCTCAGGCGGCGCCGTGCGTCGGGGTCAGCCATCAGGCGCTGTATGGCGGGGACAAGTTCGGTGCGGGCGGCATCGTCAAGCACCATTACGGCGGCGCCGCGTTCCTCCAGGGCCAGGGCGTTCTTGCGCTGATGGTCCTCGGCCACGTTGGGCGAGGGCACCAGGATAACGGGCTTGCCCAGGAGCTGCAGCTCGCTGATGGTTCCGGCGCCGGCGCGGGCCACCACCAAGTCGGCGGCACGGTAGGCCGTGGCCATATCGGATATGAAGGGCGTGGCGCGGACATCGGCGCGTCCGGCGGTGGCGTCGATGCCGGTCTGCTCGCCTGAGCGGCCGGTCTGCCACAGAATCTGCATACTGCCGCCGGCGAGAAGCGCGTCCAGGCCCCCGGCCATGCTCTCGTTGATGGTGCGGGCGCCCAGCGAGCCGCCCACCACCAGCACCAGCGGGCGGTCGGGGTCGAAACCGATTGCGCGGCGAGCCTCGGCGGGCGTCATGGAGGCCTCAAGCAGGGCGGGACGCACGGGATTACCCGTCAGCACGACGCGTTCGGGCGGAAAGAAGCGGGCGGCCTCGTCGTAGGCGGTGCAGACGCACAGCGCCTTGCGTGCCAGCAGCTTGTTGGTCACGCCGGGGTATGAATTCTGTTCTTGGAGCATAGTGGGAACGCCGGCGCGCTGTGCGGCCTTGAGTGTGGGGCCTGAAGCGTAGCCGCCCACGCCGATGGCAAGCTGGGGCTTGAAGTCGCGAACGATGCGGCGGGCGCGGCGGATGCTCTTCCACAGCTTGAACAGCACGGGGATGTTGCGCCACAGGCGTTTGCGGTCGAACCCGGCCACGGGCAGACCCACTATTTCGTATCCGGCGGCGGGCACGCGCTCCATCTCCATGCGGCCCAGTGCGCCCACAAAGAGTATCTTGCAGTCGGGGTTGCGGCGGCGGATGGCCGCGGCTATTGACAGCGCGGGGAAGATGTGGCCCCCGGTGCCACCCCCGCTTATGAGTATGCGTTCAAATTTTTCAGACATAGGTTTAAGAGCTTGTTTAAAAATAAATGTTAACGGCAGGGCTGTCAGTCGTTGAGCAGATTTGTGTCTGTGATGAGGGA
>CANQZK010000049.1 GCA_947628285.1 uncultured Muribaculaceae bacterium | reverse complement strand
ATTTAGGGCTGACTCCTGCAATAGGTGCCAGCCCTAATTTTATCGTGACTCAAAAAGTTTAGCGGACAGTAATAATTTAGTTCAGAGATTGCAAATGCGCCCGGCCATCAGGAGTTCATTCATATTGGCAATGTATCGGCTGTCGACCATATACATATTATTGGCCCATACCGAATTGGCCAACGACATTACGGCGCCGCCTTCACCACCGGCGCCATGAAAGCCCGGCCCGTCGCCACGGCCCGATACATCCTCACCGACCGCCTGGCCCGCGCCGTCAGCGACGATGCCGTCTACGGCGGCTCCCTGTTCCCGCCCGTGCGCGCCCTGACCAAACTCATAGGCGTCAACATAGGCGCGGCGCTGGCCCTTATGCTTGTGTTCATAACCATAATGTTGCGGTCGCGGAAATTCACGCCCTACAAGTGGCTCATCTCCCTGCTGTTCGCCGCAACCGTAGCCACCTCCATCATCGGCGCGCAAAACGAGTGGCAACGCCTCATCCTGCCCGCCTATCCCGCCCTGCTGCTCATGGGCGCCGCCACCCTGACCCACGCCGCCACCGTCATAACCCGCAACAAATAAATTTTCACGGCTCCGTGCAAATAGCAACCACGGATGCGGAAACCGCAGTTGCTATTTGCAATCCGGTGTCGCCGGGGGTTTTCGGGGATGTCGCTGAACAATGACGGATAAAATTGCGTTTTTAACAAAAATAATTTGTAACTTTGCACAAATTTAGACAAGGATGAAGCAAGTTACATACGAAGGCATGACCTTCGAACCGTATATAACCCGTGAGACTATTGCAGCCCGCATCCAGGAGCTGGGCAAGGACATAATGCGCGATTGCGAAGGTAAAAAGCCTCTGTTTGTGTGTGTACTGAACGGGGCTTTTCCGTTTGCATCCGATCTGTTCCGCGCCTGCGAGGGCCTGGACGCCGAAATCACTTTCATCAGGCTGAAGTCCTATGAGGGTACCGGCTCGACGGGCACTGTCAAGGAGGTTCTGGGACTGACCGAGAACCTGGAAGGCCGCACCGTGATTGTGTGCGAGGACATTGTGGACACGGGCAACACCATTCACCGCCTGATCAACGAACTCAAGGCCAAGAATCCGGCGGAAATCAAGGTGGCCACGCTGCTGTTCAAGCCCGAGGCGCTGGTGCGCCCGGTCAAACCCGATTATGTGGGATTCAGCATCCCCACCAAGTTCATAATCGGTTTCGGTCTGGACCTGAACGGCCACGCCCGCAACCTCAACGACATATACATCCTCAAAGAAGAAGACTGACACAACTGACATACTGACATATAAGATGCTTAATATTGTAATTTACGGCGCTCCGGGCAGCGGCAAAGGCACTCAGAGCGACCGTCTGATTGACGAATACGGCCTGCACCACATCTCCACGGGCGAGGTGCTGCGCGATCACATAGCGCGCGGAACGGAAATCGGCAAGATTGCCGACTTCTACATCTCCAAGGGTCGTCTTATTCCGGATGACTTGATGATCCGCATCCTTGAGGATGTGCTGGACCACGAGAGCAAGGCTGCTGAGAAAGGCGTGATATTTGACGGTTTCCCGCGCACCATTGACCAGGCCAAGGCGCTCAAGGATATGCTGGCGCGCCGCGGCACCCGCGTGCACGCCGTTGTAGGCCTGGAGGTGGACGAGGACGAGCTGATGCGCCGAATGCTGGAGCGCGGACGCCTGACCGGCCGCGCCGACGATAACGAGAAGACCATCCGCGAGCGCCTCAAGGTATACCACACACAGACTTCGCCCCTGCGCGATTATTACATAGCCGAGGGCAAGTACCATGGCATCGACGGCAACGGCGCCATCGACGATATTTTTGAAAAAATCCGCACCTCGCTGGACAAGCTGAACCATTGACCCGGCGCCCGCGTGCGGCATTACCCATAAAAACGCACACATCATGTCAAGCATAGACACCCCGGCCGATATCATCAGAGGCTCGGAATTACTGAATGTATACCGGCAGGCATTCGCAGACAACTGCCCGCTGCCGGCACTGAGCGACTACGGCGGCAAAACTCTGACCTACGAGGACATGGCGCGGCACATAGCCCGCATCCACCTGTTCTTCGAGGCCGCCGGCCTGCGCCGGGGCGACAAGGTGGCCCTGCTGGGCTGCAACACTTCGTACTGGGTGTGCGTGTTCATGGCATCGCTGACCTACGGAACGGTCATCGTGCCCATTCTGAACGACTTCAACCCCGTCGACGCCGCCCACATCATCAACCACTCAGACGCCCGCGTGCTCTTTGTCAACGAGAGCATCTGGGAGCATCTGGAGCCTGAAGGGCTGCCGGAGCTGAAGGCGGTGGTGTCGCTGGACTCGCGCAAGCTGCTCTTTCACCGCGACCAGCGCCTGGCCAGCTTTGTGCGCAATCTGTCGCGCAACTTCAGCCGCCGCTATCCCGCGGGCTTCAGCCGCAACGACATTCAGTACGCCGCCCCCAAGGACGACGATACCGCCATCCTGAACTACACATCGGGCACGACGGGCTTCTCAAAGGGCGTCATGCTGACGTACGACAACATAGCCGGCAACGTGGCCTTCGGTATATCGTCGCGGCTGCACTACCAGGGCTCGCGCGCGCTGTCGTTCCTGCCGCTGGCCCATGCCTACGGCTGCGCCTTTGACATGCTGGTGCCGCTGGCCGTGGGCTCGCACGTAACCATCCTGGGCAAGACGCCCACTCCGTCGCTGCTCATAAAGGCGCTGCATGAGGTGCGTCCCAACCTGGTGGTGTGCGTTCCGCTGATTTTGGAGAAAATCTACCGCAAGATGATTGTCCCCATGATCACCAAGAAGCCCGTACGCTGGATTTTGGCCGTGCCCATGCTGGACCGCGCCGTGTACAGCCGCATCCGCGCCCGCCTGGTCGAGGCCTTCGGCGGCGAGTTCGAGGAGGTCATCATCGGCGGCGCCCCGCTCAACCCCGAGGTGGAGGAGTTTCTGTACCGCATTAAATTCCCCTTCACGGTGGGTTACGGCATGACCGAGTGCGGCCCGCTGATCAGCTACACACCCTGGCGCGAGTTCATGCCCGGCTCGGCCGGACACACCCTCAAGGGCATCATGACCGCCGCCATCGCCCCTGACGACCGCGTGCCCGGCCAGGGCGAAATCATAGTCCGCGGCCAGAACGCCATGAAGGGCTATTACAAGAACCCCGAGGCCACCGAGGCCGCCATCGACTCCGAGGGCTGGCTGCATACCGGCGACATGGGCCGACTGGGCGGGTACGACGACCAGACCATCTTCATCCGCGGCCGCTACAAGACAATGATTCTGAGCTCAAACGGCCAGAACATATACCCCGAGGAAATCGAGGCCAAGCTCAACAACATGCCCTACGTGGCCGAGAGCCTTGTGGTGGAACGCGACGGCAAGTTGGTGGCCCTGGTCTACCCCGACCGCGAGGCCATGGACAAGGCCAACCTGACCGACCTGACCCTGGACCCTGTGATGCGCGAGAACCTGACGGACCTCAACTCCATCGTGGCCCCCTACGAGCAGATCACCCGCATACAGATAATGCCCGAGGAGTTCAAGAAGACCCCCAAACGCTCCATCAAGCGCTTCCTATATTCATAATCCATGGCCGCCCCCGCTGTAACATTCGAGGCGCTGCGCACCGCCCTGCGCGCCGGCAAGGTCCCGGCGGCTGTCACTGTGCTGCACGGCGAGGAAGGATATTACACAGACGCGCTCGTGGACCTGTTCGAGGGCCTGGTGCCGGAACAGGACCGCGACTTCGGGCTGACGGTGGTCTACGCGCCGCAGATTGAGCCTCAGGCCGTTGTCGACATAGCCCGGCGGCTGCCCATGATGGCCGAGCGGCAGGTGGTCATAGTCAAGGAGGCCCAGGCTGTCGGTGCCGCGTGGATGGACAAGTTGGCCCGCTACGTAGCCGCGCCGTCGCCCTCGACGGTCTTCGTCGTCGCCGCCCGCGGCGAGGTTATCAAAGGCAAGGAATTCCTAAAGGCCGTCAAGGCCGCCAACGGCGTGGTATTCGAGTCGCGCCGTGTATTCGAATCGCAGTTGCCGCGCGTGCTTGAGGCCTATATACGCCAGCAGGGCCTGACGGCCGACCAGCAGGCGCTGTCCATGCTCTGCGACTACATAGGCAGCGACCTGAGCCGCCTGTACAACGAGGTGGACAAGCTGGTGCAGATTCTCGGCCCCCGCGCATGCATCACGCCCGAGAGCGTGGAGCGCAACGTGGGCGTGAGCCGCGAGTTCAACAACTTTGAGCTTGTCGACGCCATCGCCGCCAAGGACATCGCCCGCATGTTCCGCATAGCCTCGTCGTTCGAAGCCAATCCCAAGGCCAACCCGCTGACGGTGAGCGTATCGACCATTTTCAACTTCTTCATGGACCTGCTCGTGGCCGTGTACAGCAAGGACAAGACCGACGCCGGCCTGACCGCCGAGTTGGCACTGAATCCGCGCTCGGCCACCTTTGCCCTGCGGCGCTTCCGCACGGCCATGTCCAAATATAACGCCTTTCAAATAATAGAAATCCTGGACGCGCTGCGCACCTTCGACGCCATGAGCAAGGGCAGCGGCTCCCGTCAGGATCCCTACCGCCTGTTCCACGACCTGATGTTCCACATCGCCTCGGCCCCCGGCCGCCTGCCATGCTGATTTTTTGACCGGTTTACCCCACCCTGAGCGAACCTAATACCCCCGACGTTGGTTTTTAAAAATAAAACGAACCATGGACGATAAACTTAAGCAAAAAGCACTGGAATATCACCGCTATCCGACGCCGGGCAAAATCGAAACCGTCCCGACCAAACCATACTCCACTCCGGCCGACCTCTCGCTGGCCTACTCGCCGGGCGTGGCCTACCCCTGTCTGGAAATCCGCGACAACGCCGTCAAGGCCTACGAATACACCAACCGAGGCAACCTGGTGGCCGTAATCTCTAACGGTACCGCCACCCTGGGCCTGGGCGACATCGGTGCCGAAGCCTGCAAGCCCGTCATGGAGGGCAAGGTGCTGCTGTTCAAGATTTTCGCCGGCCTGGACGCATACGATATTGAAATCGACGAGACCGACCCGGGCAAGTTCGTGGACATTGTCACGGCCCTGCAGGGTACCTTCGGCGGCATCAACCTTGAGGACATAAAGGCCCCGGAGTGCTTTGAGATAGAAGACCGTCTGCGCAGCCACTGCGACATCCCCGTGATGCACGACGACCAGCACGGCACGGCCATCATATCGGCCGCCGGCCTGCTCAACGCCCTTGAAATCCAGGGCAAGAACATAGGCGAGGCCCGCGTGGTGGTGAACGGAGCCGGAGCCGCCGCACTGGCCTGCACGCAGCTTTACGTGGCCATGGGCGTGCGCCCCGAAAACGTGGTGATGTGCGACCGCAAGGGCGTCATCAACCGCCGCCGCGCCGACCTCAACCGCTACAAACGCCGCTTCGCCACGGCCCGCGCCGACGTGGCCACCCTGGCCGACGCCCTGGTGAGCGCCGACGTGTTCGTGGGCCTCTCGGCCGCCGACGTGCTCACGCCTGAGATGATACGCTCCATGGCCCCGCGCCCCATCGTGTTCGCCCTGGCCAACCCCGACCCTGAAATCGCCTACGAGAAGGCCATCGACGCCGCCCCGGACATCATCTTCGCCACGGGCCGCTCCGACTATCCCAACCAGATAAACAACGTGCTGGGCTTCCCCTACATATTCCGCGGCGCTCTGGACTGCCGAGCTACGGCCATCAACGAAGCCATGAAGGTGGCCGCCGCAAAGGCCATCGCCGCCCTGGCGCACGAGCCCGTGACCGACGACCTGGCCCGCGCCTACGGCAAGGAGTCACTGGAGTTCGGACGCGATTACATCCTGCCCAAGCCCTTTGACCGCCGCCTGCTCACGTCGGTGGCCCCGGCCGTCATCTTCGCCGCCGAGGAATCAGGCGTGGCCCGCCACAGCATCCCCGATATGGACGCCTACGGCGAGCACCTCCAGGAAATCATCTGCGCCAACAACGCTCTGATAGAGTACCTCATAAAGGAGCATGCCGCCTGCACCGAGCCATGACCCTCCCATGCGGGGCGCCCGCCACGGCCGGCGCCCCGACTACACAACATATTTAGAACCATCACATTATGAAACGAGTAGTATATTTCAACACGGCATTCATCGTCTTTCTGGGACTTGTCATTCTGTACGTCCCATGGCTGGGCGAGACCCTGTTCTACAGCAAAGGCGAGCCGCGCGAGGCCGTCGTGGCCATGTCCATGCTGCAGAGCGGCGACTGGATTCTGCCTGTTAGTTGCGGCTCGGACATACCCTACAAACCGCCCTTCCTGGCATGGATCATAGCCTGCCTGGCATGGGTGTTCAATGGCGGCGTGGTCAACGAGTTCATAGCACGCCTGCCGTCGGCACTGGCCGCCATAGGCGTGCTCATGGCCGGCTATGCATGGATCAAACCCATACGCGGCGAGCAGTTCGCGGCGTTCATGACCATGATTACGGCCACCAGCATTGAATTCTACCGCGCGGCCACGGCCTGCCGCGTGGACATGGTGCTGACCGCCTGCATGGTGGGCGCCATCTACCTGCTGTTCGAGGTCCGCGCCCACAAGGGCATGGACAACTTCTGGCGCTACGCCGTGGCCACGCTGCTGCTGACCTGCGCCGTGCTCACCAAGGGGCCAATCGGCGCCTTCCTGCCCTGCCTTGTGGTAGGTTTCTACTTCGTGTTCCGGGGCGACCGCGTCTTCCCCACCCTGGGCCGCATGGCCGCCCTGTGCTTCGCTTCCTGCGTCATTCCGGCCATATGGTATTACAGCGCGTGGCTTGAGGGCGGCGACCGTTTTGTGGCGCTGGCCTGGGAGGAGAACTTCGGGCGCCTGACCGGCACCATGAGCTATGAGAGCCACGTCAAACCCTTCTGGTACAACTTCATAACCATAATAGTGGGCATGCTGCCCTGGACAGTGCTTGTGCTGATGGCCACGGGCGCGCTGCGCCGCATGGTGCAGATGCCCTTCAAGCCCGCCGGACTGCTGTCGGTCACCGCCGTGGTGGTGGTCATAGCCTTCTACTGCATCCCCTCGAGCAAGCGCAGCGTATACCTGCTGCCGGCCTACCCCTTCATGGCCTACGGCGTGGCCTCGATAGCCGAGACGCTGGTGCAGACGCGCATCAACTCGGCCTTCGGGCGCGTGATAGCCATCCTGGCCATCGCGGCTCCCTGCGTGGCCGTGGCCACGATGTTCGCGCCCGTCGGCGGCTTCTCGTTCACGGCCATCGGCTGGTGGGCGTGGCTGCTGTTGGCGCTGCCCATCGTTGCGGCCGTAGGCTGGCTGGTCCAGGCCCTGCCGCGCGGCACCATCCTGGGCCCCGTAGTCATCATCTGGGCCATGTTGGTATGCTACGGCGGCGCCGTCATGCCCGCCGCGCTCAACCCTCTGAGCAGCAAGGAGGACGCCGCCCTGATAAGCGCGGCCGCCGGACGCACGGGCCGTATCTACACCGTGGGCGGCCCGGAATCGCCCACATACTCGCTCAATTTCTATCTGGACAACCGCATGGAGCGCATCGCCTCGCCGGCCGAGGCCGCCAAGGCGCCGCGCGGTTCGGTCATAGTCTTCGCCACACGCAGCGACACGGTGAGTCTGTCGCCGGACTACCGGCTGACCTTGCTCACCGAGCGTCTGGCCGACTCACGCAAGCCGGCCCTGATGGCCGTCAAGGTTCGCTGACGCCCTCGCCGTCATAATACGATGCCGGACGGCGCGGATTGCGCGGGAACCAGCCCTTGCGGCAGCGTTCGCGCTGTTCCTTTATCTCGCCAATGCTCCAGAAGGCCGAGAAGGCCACTACGCCGGCCAGGACGGACCAGAAAAGGTCGGCCACGGCCACGGAGACGGCGCACATGGCCGCACCCAACACGGCAAACCACCACCGACACCCCGCGCCGAAGTAGTATTCGCATTTGATGACGATGGGATGGAAAATCCCGATTACAAGGAAGGTGCACAGACCTATTGCCAGGCCCGTGAGGTGGTATTGGGACAAGAATTCTGTCATTTTCTGTGATTTAGAGGACTATTTGGCCTTGCGGAGCGTGAAACGGAACAGCAGGCCGCCGCCGTCGCGGTTGGAAACGGAAATGGTACCGCCTAAGGCCTCGACGGTGTTCATCACTATGGGCAGACCCAGGCCGGTACCGCCACGCTTGCGCGAGCGGCCGCTGTCCTCGCGGAAGAAACGGTCGAACAGATGCGGCAGGCTGGTCTCCTTGACGCCCACGCCGTTGTCGTAGAAGGCAAAGTGGTAGAACTGCTCGTCCTGCCCGGTAAGAATCAGGTTGATTTCGGTGCCCTTCGAGTAGGCTGCGGCGTTCTTGGTCAGGTTGTTGAGCATGCCTGTGAGCAGGCCCTCATTGCCCACCACGCGGCAGTAGGTGGGGATGTCGTAATTGAATGTCATGCCACCTAACATGCCTGATGTCTCGTAATCGCTCACGGCGCGGAAGGTCACCTCGTGGAGGTCGACCGGCTCCAGGTTGATCATCTGCGAGCCGTATTCCAGGCGGGTGATGGACGAGAGGTCGTTCATCAGCTGCACCAGGCGCTCTATGTGCTCGCGCACCTTCTCCAGGAAGTGCCGGCGCGAGTCATCGTCCATGTCCTTGTGTTCCAGGATGGTATCGATATAGCCCTTGATGATGCCCACGGGCGTCTTGAGCTCGTGGTTGATGTTGTTGGTCAGGTCGCGTTTCAGACGGGCCTTCTCTTCCAGCGCATGCATGGCCACATTGTGCTCGCGTTTGAGCTTGAGTACCATGGAGTTGCGCTCGTTGAACAGGCGGACCACCTGGCGCGAAATCTCGCCCACATCGTCGTGCGAGAACTGCTGCGTGGGCGCGAAGCCGGTGTCGGTACCGGCACGCACGGCAAAGTCGCGCAACTGCGATATGCTTCGGCCCAGGCGGCGCGACATAAAGTAGCCCACCACGGTGGCACCCACGGCGATGGCGAAGATGAAGGCAAAGATGGTCATATCCGTGCCGGTGGCGCTCAGCACGACGCCGTCCGACGGCAGGTGGGTGTACACCACCAGGCGGCGGTCGGCGCTGGTCATGCTTGATGTATAGCCGTTACCGCCGGGCTCGAAGAACGAGCGCAGTTCATTCAGGAAGCCGCGGTCCTCACGACTGAAGCGCTCGTACTCGGTTGGCGAAATCATGTCGCCAACCTTGTAGAGCAAGGCACCGTTGTAGTAGACGGTCACGCGAATCTGGTCATAGAGCGGGTTGAGCAGATAATATTCGCCCACGAAGTCAAGGAACGACTCCGGGTCGAAGTTATGCTCATATGCGCTGACGATGCGCGAATTGATGAGGTCAATCTGGCTCTGTATGCGCGCCGATGTGTCGCGGCGGCTCTGGTGCGTGTTCCACAGGGCTATAACGATGGCCATCAGCCACAGCAGCGACACGAGCGATACGAACAGCCGCCAGTGATAACTAATATGTTTCTTTGAAGCCATAGCCGAAACCCTGGCGTGTGACGATGTTGTTTGAGTAGTCGCCTAATTTCTTGCGCAGGCGGGTAATGTTGGTGTCGATGGTGCGGTCGGTCACCACAACGTCCTCGCCCCACACGCTGCCGATGATTTCCTGGCGGGAGTAGATGCGGTTGCGGTGCGACAGGAAGAATTCCAAAATTTCAAACTCAGTGCGGGTCAGCTGCAGCGGACGGCCGTCCATATAGCATATTTTCTCGTTACGGTTGATGCGCAGATTCTTGAAAATGAGGTCCGTCTCATAGCCGTTGTCGTCCTTGGCTCCGGCGGCTCCGGCGTGCTTCAGGGCCGCCATGCGGCGTAGCACGGCGCGCACGCGGGCCAGCACCTCGCCGATGGAGAAAGGCTTGGTAATGTAATCGTCGGCACCGATGTTGAGGCCCATCACCTTCTCGTCCTCCTCGTTGAGAGCCGAACAGAAGATAATCGGGGTGGTTTCTGTAGCTGAGACGTTGCGCACACGCTTGGCCAGATCGAAACCGCTCATGTCGCCCATCATAATGTCGACAATAAGCAGGTCATACTGTGCAAGATCAAGCTCAAGGGCTTCCTCGGCGCTGTAGGCGGCGTCCACTTCATAGCCCTCCTTCTCGAGGTTGTATTTAAGTATCTCACATACAGACTCTTCGTCGTCAATCAGTAAGATTTTTTCACGCATAGCGGTATAAAGGTTTATTATGATGGATTAAAATTACAAAAAAATAGCGCACGCCGTTAGTTAAAGAATGTTAACACCAAATCTACTCATGAACTTTAACAGGATTGTAACGTTTTAATCACAGAAAAACATATTTGCACTGTGTTTTCATGGTATTAGATTTAAGGTTAGAAGTTACAAGGCTGCCGCGAGGCAGCCTTAAACTGTTTTAGGGGGGGAGCAGACCAAGGGATTGTAGGGCCGCACGGTCCGTGCGGCCGCTTTCCCGGATGCGCATATTGCTGGTACACAACGCCTTGCCAGCGGAGGCACGGGCCGTGCGTTCCTACTATTCCACATAGCTCCCGCCGCCCCCGCACTTAATCAAACGCGCCGCTGAGGCCGGTCTCGGCGGTCTCGGGTTCCTCGTCCACCACCACCATACCGTCGCAGAGGTTGAGGTCGGCGGGGAAGGTGAAGCGCTTGGACTGGTCGTAGGGCAGCGCGGGGTCGTCATAGACGCTGCGCATGTAGCGGCCGTAGATAGGCAGGGCCATGGATGCGCCCTGACCCTCGGCCATGGAGTTGAAGTGGATGTAGCGTTCCTCGCCGCCCACCCAGACGCCCGATACAAGGTCGGGGGTGAAGCCCATGAACCAGCCGTCGGAATTGAAGTTGGTTGTACCGGTCTTGCCGCCCATCTGCGCGGTGAGGTTGTAGGGTGCGCGGCGCAGGCGGTTGCCCGTACCGCCGTCCACAACGTTGAGCAGCATGGACAGGATGCGGTAGTAGCCTTTCTCGGTGATAACCTCCGTCTGGCGGGGTGTGAAGTCGGTGATTATGTTGCCGTTGGCGTCGGCTATGGCGGTGACGTACATGGGGTCGGTGCGCATGCCGCGGTTGGCAAAGGCGCTGTAGGCGGTGACCATCTCGCGCACGGACACCTCGCAGGGACCCAGACAGAGCGAGAGCACCGCTGGCAGGCGGTTGGTGATGCCGTAGGAGTGCATGCGCTTGACAAGCTCGGCTGGCGAGAGTTGCGCCATCAGGCGGGCCGAAATCCAGTTGTTGGAGTTGGTCAGGGCCCAGCGGATGTCCACCATCTCGCCCACGCGGGCGTGGCCGGAATTGCGGGGGCTCCATGGGCGACCGCTCTCGTCGTAGAATGTGGGCTGGGCGTTGAGCAGGCGGTCGCACGGCGTGAAGTCCGATTCCATGGCGTAGGTATACAGGAAGGGCTTGATGGTCGAACCAATCTGGCGGCGGCCGGTGCTGACCATATCATACTGGAAGAAGCGGAAGTCGGGGCCGCCCACGTATGCCTTGACGTGGCCCGTCGAGGGGTCCATCGACATGAAACCCGTGCGCAGGAACGACTTGGTGTACAGGATGGAATCCAGCGGCGTCATGGTGGTGTCCAGGGGGCCGTCGTATGAGAAGACGGTCATGTCCGTCGGGGTATTGAACTGGGCGGTAATCTCCTCGTCGGTCAGGCCGGCCACGCGGGCCACGCGGTGGCGCTCGCTCTGGCGCACGGCTGTGTTGATGAGCTTGCGGCGCACATCGGCGGTGAGCTCGGCGGGGTTGGACGAGTACGGGCGGGAGGCCGAATGGCGTTTCTCGCGGTCGAACTGCTGCTGCAGCTTGCGCATATGGTCGTTGACAGCCTGCTCGGCATAGCGCTGCATGCGTGAGTCAATGGTGGTGTATATCTTCAGGCCGTCGGAGTAGATGTCATAGAGGGTGCCGTCGGCCTTGGGGTTCTTCTGAATCCAGCCGAACAGGGGGTCGGTGGCCCAGGCGATGGAATCGTCGACGTAGCGCTGCTCTTCCCATGAGGGATAGTCGGCCTTGACGGGCTTGCGGGCGGTGAGGTAGCGGCGCAGTTCCTCGCGGAAGTAGGGCGCCAGGCCTTCCTTATGGTCCACGCGGTGGAAGTCGAGCGTCAGGGGCAGAGCGGCCAGCGAGTCGGTCTGCCGGCGGTCAAGCATGCCGGCCTTGTACATCTGCTCAAGCACCACATTGCGGCGCTCGCGCGTACGCTCGGGTTTGCGCACGGGATTGAAGTAGGAGGGGTTCTTGACCATGCCCACCAGGGTGGCGGCCTCCTCCACGTTGAGGTCGGCAGCGTCCTTGTTGAAGTACACCTTGGCAGCCGATTTTATGCCCACGGCGTTGTAGAGGAAGTCAAACTGGTTGAGGTACATCTTCAGGATTTCGTCCTTGGAGTAGAAGCGCTCCAGCTTGACGGCGATCATCCATTCGATGGGTTTCTGCACGGCGCGGGACATGAAGCCGTCGCTGGGCGGCGTATAGAGCTGTTTGGCAAGCTGTTGGGTGATGGTGGAGCCGCCGCCGGCGTTCTTCTGCCGCATGATGACGGTCTTGACAATGGCACGCGACAGGGCGCGGACGTCGATACCGGAGTGGTCCATGAAGCGGGCATCCTCGGTGGCAATCAGGGCGTTGACCACGTTGGGCGAAATCTCGTCCAGGTCGGCGTAGACACGGTTGCCGGAGTTGCGGAAGTAGCGGCCCATCTCCACGCCGTCGGAGGTATATATTACGGAAGCGAACTTATCCTGCGGGTTGCGCAGCTCCTCGACGGGCGGCATGTAGCCTATGATTCCGTTGTAGACAAGTATGAAAAACAGCGCCACCAGGACGACTGCAAGGGCGAACACCCACCACAGCACGCGCATGATGCGACGGCCGCGAGAGGGGCGTACAGGTATATTCTGAAGGGTTTGACCGGACATTTCTTATATAATTTATCCGCAAAGATACAAAATATGATTCGATTGCCCAAATTATTGATTTTTTGCCACGAATTTACAGCGATTTACGACCGCCGGGGACGTAAAAAAATCCGGCCCGCGGATGAGCGCGGACCGGATTTTATGAGTTACGGGAGGTTATTATTTAACGACCTTGGTGATAGTCTTGCCCTGACGAGCGATGAACACGCCGTTCTCGGGGTTGGCTACGCGGATGCCCTGGAGGTTGAAGTATTCAACGGGAGCGTTCTCGGTGGCGATGTCTTCAACACCGGCTTTCTCGGTGCAGAGTACCATAGAGGCGGTTGAGGGAACAGCTTCGATGGTGATGGTGCCTACGAAATCTTTCTCGAAGAAGGATTCTTTCTTGTTGAAGAACCATTCCTGCTCCAGGTCAACGACTACAGCGGCAGGCTCGCTGTCGCCGAAACCGTAGTTATAAACGCCCCAGTCGCCGTCGGCGATTTTGAAGTTTTTGTTGGCGGGGATGGCGGTAGCGCCTTCGCAAACTAACTCGTAGGTGTTTTCGGTGCCTTCTTTGAGTTTGAACTGCCACTGGGCCTTGGTAGCGTCGTCAGCGTCGTTGAGCCAGCCGTTAACATCGCCGCGGATGTAGATGGCAACGGGGCCGGTGGGCTTGTCAGTAGTGGTGGTGGCGGTCACCTTGGTGAGGTCTGAGTTGAACACCAGAGTCCAGTCGCCGGGCCATGCAGGCATTGAGTTGGGGCCGTCATTCTTGGCCAGTTCGATTTCCTTGCCGATGGTTTCTTCGGTAACAGCGAAGTAGACAACGCCTTTGTTGAACTCTGCCCATTCACCCTTTACGGTTGAGAACTTTGCGCCTTTCCAGTTCTTGATGGTTACGGTGTAGTTGCCGTCAGTGCCGGCGGTCACTTCGTAGGGGGTTTCGGGAGCCCAAGCAAGAGCGGTTTCACCGATTGTGCCGTCGCCGCAGATGTAGAGCTGGGCGTTCATTGACACTGCTGCGAGAGCGGCAGCTGCAAATGCGTAGAATTTCTTCATGCTATAAAAATTAAATAAGTAAGTATTAAGGTTTAATTCTTGGAGTCAAGTGTATTTTTCAGTGGTGGTACTTTTACGCTTCACGGCGCAAAATTAACAATTATTACTGTCCGCTAAAGTTTTTTGAGCGGTTGAAAAATTAGGGCTGGCACCTATTGCAGGAGTCGGCCCTAAAT
>CANQZK010000048.1 GCA_947628285.1 uncultured Muribaculaceae bacterium | reverse complement strand
CCACGGGTTGCGGTGGCGCAGGTCGGCGGCCACGTCGGCTGTGCAGTAGGTGGGGAAGTGGCGGCCCCCGGCGCAGTATGGACGCAGGTCGTCTATGCCGCCCACGTGGTCGTAGTGGCTGTGGGTGATGAGCAGGGCATCGAGCGGGGGCGAGCCGGCGTCGAGAATCTGTGTGCGGAAGTCGGGCCCGCAGTCAATCAGCAGGTTGTTGCCGCGGTCGGTGGTGACAAGGGCCGAGCAGCGCAGCCGGCGGTCGCGCGGGTCGGTCGATGTGCAGGCGGGGCATGAGCAGCCTATGACGGGGACGCCGGTGGATGTCCCGGTGCCCAGGAAGTGAATTTTCATCATTTACGGAATTGGGTGAGCACGCCGTCCTCAAATATGAGGTAGACGCCTGTATCGTAGGTCCACATCTCGTACTGTGCGGCGGTGCCGGCGCGGCGGTCGATTGACGCGGGCGTGCCCAGGGCCAGGCGGCACTCGTCGCGCGTCATGCCGGGCACTACCTGCGAGCGCACTATCAGCGCCCAGGTCTCGTCGGTGATGCGCGGGTAGCGTGTGCGCGGGTCGGTGAATGAGAACAGGCGGTCAAAGTTGCGTGTGGCCGCGGGCGAGTTGCCGCAGGTCAGGAAGACGCTGTATGTGGCGCTGTCCGGACGGTCGGTCGCCGTGAAGGCCACCCGCAGCGGGTAGCGTTCGGTGCCCGGGCCTACGCCGCTGACACGGACGGGCACGTGGCGGCGGCCGGTGACGGAGTGGCCGGCCGCATCGAACCAGTCGGGCGTGGTGATGTAGAAGGTACGTCCGCGCAAGAGCGAGTCGGCCCGCGCCACCGTTTCCAGTTCGATGGTGAAGGGTATGGCCAGGGCCGCGCGGGAGGTCCATTGGTCGGCGGGGATGCCGGGGCGGTAGTTGAGGACGGCGCCGGCGGGTGTGGCCAGGGCCAGGCTGATCTCGTCAATGCCCGTGAGGGCGCGCACGGTGTCGACGGCGGCAAGGGTCAGAGTGCTGCCGGCCAGCGAGTCGGCCGCGCCCGGGGCGGGCGATGTGAATATAAGGGCTATCTTGGAGTCGTCGACCAGCCACTGCTTGCCGGGGTGCCACGCGGCCGGGGCCGGGGCCACCAAGGCGGCGTTGAGGGCCTGCTCGTCGGTGGTGCGTATGCCGGCGTGGCGTACATCGTCGGCGGTGATGCGCGGGGTGCTCTCTATGCCGGTGAAGCAGCCTGTGGCCGCCACCATGACGGTGGCGGCCACAGCCGGGAGCATAAGGCGCCGCAGCCCCTTCATCTGGCGGCGGGCTTCAGGCCCAGGTTGTTGAATATGAATGAGTAGATGTCGGTCCACTCGTCGATGACCTTGCCGACGGGCTTGCCGGCGCCGTGTCCGGCCTTGGAGTCGATGCGAATCAGCTTGGGACGGTTGCCGGTATCGGCGGCCTGCAGGGTGGCGGCGTATTTGAACGAGTGGGCGGGCACTACGCGGTCGTCATGGTCGGCGGTGGTGACCAGAATGGAGGGGTAGGGGGTGCCGTCGTTGCGGATGGTGTGCAGGGGCGAGTAACCCAACAGGTAGCGGGCCATCTCGGCCGATTCGTCGGCGGTGCCGTAGTCGCTGGCCCAGTTCCAGCCGATGGTGAACAGGTGGTAGCGCATCATGTCCATTACGCCCACGCGGGGAATGGCCACGCCGAACAGCTCGGGACGCTGGTTCACTACGGCGCCTACCAGCAGGCCGCCGTTGCTGCCGCCCTCGATGGTGAGCTGTGCCGGGGTGGTCAGGCCGCGGTCAATGAGGTACTCGCCGGCGGCGATGAAATCATCGAACACGTTCTGCTTCTTGAGCTTGGTGCCGGCCTCGTGCCAGGCCTCGCCGTACTCGGCGCCGCCGCGCAGATTGGCCAGCGCGAAGATGCCGCCGTTCTCAAGCCAGTAAAGTCGGGTGGGCGAGAACGAGGGGTTGAGCGATATGTTGAAGCCGCCGTAACCGTACAGATAGGCGGGGTGTGTCTTGGTCATGTCCAGGTCCTTGCGGCGCACGATGAACATGGGCACGCGCGTGCCGTCCTTGCTTGTGTAGAACACCTGCTCGGTGATGTAGTCGGCGGGGTTGAGGCCCTTGATATCAGTGCTTTTCAGCAGGGTGGAGCGGTTGGAGGCCATGTCGTATGAGTAGATGACGGCCGGGTAGGTGAACGACGAGAACGAGTAGAACACCTCGGGGCGGCGGCGCGCCGTGGAGAAGGCCACCGAACCGTATGTGGGCATCTTGATTTCGTTGAGCTCGCGGCCGGTGGAATCGTAGAGCGCCACGTGGTGCGAGGCGTCGCGGTCGTAGGTGGCGATGAGGTTGCCGTCGGCAATGTCGACGTTGACCAGCACGCCGCCCTTGGGATCCTCGGGCAGAATCACCGTGCGGGCCTCCGGTGCGGGATTGGCCGGGTCGATGGCCACGAGGCGGTTGCGCGGCGCGCCTTCGGACGTGAAGGTGAGCAGGCGGCCGTCAGCGGTGGTGCCGATTACGGTATAGGTGTAGTCCTGACCGGGCTCGATGGTAATCCATTCGCCCCCGTGCAGGTTTTTGAGACTCTTGACATACAGCGAGTTGCCGAATCCCTGGCCACCGCCGCTCACTAACAGCCAGTCGCCGTCGGGCGTGACGTCGACGGAGTGGAAATAGAGCGGCTGCTCGGGGTTGCTGTACACAACCTTGTCCTCGCTCTGGGGCGTGCCCAGGCGGTGGTAGTAGACAGTATGGAATTCATTGGCGTTTGAGAACTCCTTGCCGGCCTCGGGGCGCGGATAGGCGCTGTAATAGAAGCCGTCGCCGTCCCATGCCGCGCCGGTGAACTTGGCCCACTCGATGTGGTCGGGCAGCTGACGGCCCGTGGCGGTGTCCAGCACATAGATTTCGGCCCAGTCGCTGCCGCTGCGCGATATGGTGTAGGCCGTGTAGCGGCCGTCGCGGCTCTGGTAGACGCCCGTCAGGGCCACGGTGCCGTCGTCGCTGAGCGCGTTGGGGTCAAGGAACACCTCGGCGTCGGCACCGTAGGGCTCCGATGCGCGGTAGAGCACCGCCTGGTTGCGCAGGCCGTCGTTGACAAAGTAGTAGTACTTGCCGTCGTGCTCGCGGCGGGGCAGGCCCGTCTTTACGTAGTTATTGAGCTCGGTCAGGCGGCGGCGTATGTCGTCGCGGAAAGGAATCTTGGAGAGATAGCCCTGAGTGACAGCGTTTTCCGCCTCGACCCAGGCAAGGGTCTCGGCGGCGGTATCGTTCTCCAACGGGCGGAAACGGTCGTCGACGCTCATGCCGAAACATTCATAGACAGTGCCGTCGGCCGGAGCCGTCGGATAGCGCAGCGCGGCGTCGTCAGCCGAAGCCGCCTGCGCGGATATAGCAGTAATTGCCATAGCAATTGCGGTACGTTTAATCATAACAGAAAGAATTTTAGCGCAAAAATAGTAAAAATTTCAGGATAAATCAGGATTTAACCTGATTAATCTTGATTGGCGGGGGTTATTGCCTAAATTGGAAATAAACCGTAATTTTGCAGCATGGAAACATCGGTATTCGATTCGTGGGACCGCGAGCATCTGTGGCACCCCTATACTTCGACCATCGACCCGCTGCCTACCTATAAGGTTACGGGCGCGAGCGGTTGTGAACTGACGCTGGCCGACGGCCGCCGCCTCATCTACGGCATGTCGTCGTGGTGGTGCGTCATCCACGGTTATAATAATCCGCGCATCAATGCGGCGGCCAAGGCTCAGATCGACGCTTTCAGCCATGTGATGTTCGGCGGCCTGACGCATGAGCCGGCCATCCGGCTGGGACGCATGCTGCTGGAGGCGGCGCCGCCGTCGATGCACAATGTGTTCTATGCCGATTCCGGTTCGGTGGCCGTGGAGGTGGCAATGAAGATGGCTGTGCAAGCTGCCGTGTCGGCCTCGGGCAGCCACGACAAGACGGACTTCGCCACCATCCGCTCCGGATACCACGGCGACACATGGAACGCCATGAGCGTGTGCGACCCCGTCACGGGCATGCACGGCGCCTTTGGCGGCGCTCTGCCGGTGCGCAAGTTTGTGCCGCAGCCTCGATCGCGCTTCGACGGCGAATTCGACCCCGCCGACCTTGCGCCCGTCGAGCAGCTTTTCGAGCGCGAATCGGACCGTCTGGCGGCCTTCATCCTGGAGCCTATCGTGCAGGGTGCCGGGGGCATGTGGTTCTACCACCCGGAGTATCTGCGCGGTCTGCGCCGGTTGTGCGACCGCTACGGCATCCTGCTGATATTCGACGAGATAGCCACCGGATTCTGGCGCACGGGCCGGATGTTCGCCTGGGAGCACGCGGGCGTTGAGCCTGACATCATGTGCATAGGCAAGGGCCTGACTGCCGGCTATATGACCATGAGCGCCGTGCTGACTACCCGCGCCGTGGCCGACACGATATCGCGCGGCGAGGCCGGCGTGCTGATGCACGGCCCCACCTTCATGGCAAACCCGCTGGCGTGCGCCGTGGCAGTGGAGTCGCTGCGGATGCTCAACGAGCAGGACATGGCCGGCCGCGTGGCCCGGCTTCAGCAGACCATGACCGAGGGCCTGGCGCCGGCGCGCGAGCTGCCCGGCGTGGCCGATGTCCGCGTCCTGGGCTCGATTGGCGTCATAGAGATGCGCGAGCCCGTCGATGTGGGCGAGTTCCAGAAGCGTTGCGTGGAGTTGGGCGTGTGGATACGTCCCTTCGGGCGCAACGTCTACATCATGCCGCCCTATGTCATCACCGACGAGCAGTTGCAGCGCCTGATGCAGGCCATGCTGCAGTTGGTGAGCTGATTATCTATTCATTGCGCAGGGCCGAGATGCGTATGCGCCGGTTCTTGATGCGGGGCGCCTGCAGCGCGTGTATCAGCGGCAGGGCAGGGCGCGTCACGGCCACGTAAGCCGAGTGGTCGCGCACGTCGATTAGGCCGATATCCGCGGCGGCCAGACCGGCTGTCTTGGTCAGGAAGCCCACAATATCGCCCTTGGAAATCTTCTCGCGCTTGCCGGCGTCGATGTACAGCGTCACCATGGTGCCGCGTATGGCGGCATCGTCGGCCGTGGGTTCGGAGGGCACGTAATCATGCTCATAATCAACATACTGCGGCACATCCTCGCCCTCGGCTATGATGACAAACACGCGTCCGTCGGCCTGCACGCGGGCCGTGCGGCCGTTGCGGTGTGTCCAGGCGGCCTCCGTGCCCGGCAGATGGTAGTGGATTACGGAGCGCACGCTGTCTATGTCCAGGCCGCGCGCGCCAAGGTCGGTCGCCACCATTACGGGCGCCGAGCCGTTGTTGAACATGATTACGGCGCGCTCGCGGTCCACCTGTTCCAGGCCGCCGTGATAGAGCGCGGCGGGGATGTGTGCGCGGCGCAGGTGGCCAACTACGCGCTCGGCGGCCTCGCGGTGGTTCACGAACACAATGTCGCGGCCGCCGGCCGGCAAGGCGCGCAGCAGCGCCGTGAGGGTGTCCAGCTTGTCGCGTGAGGGGCTGACCACGCGCGCTATGTCCAGGCGCCGGCGCGGTTGAGTCTCCTCATTTATAATGGTTTCGGCCCCGGCCATGTCGATGAACTCGGGCATGGTGTCAAGCTCGGTGGCCGAAGTCAGAACGGTGACGTCGGGCGTGCCCAGGCGGCGCGCTATGCGGCTCATCTGGTCGTGGAACCCGAGTTCGAGGCATTTGTCGTATTCGTCAATTACCAACGCCGTCAGGGGGCGTGCGGGGACGAACGAGCCGCGCTGCAGGTGGTCCAGCAGGCGGCCGGGCGTGGCCACGAGGATGTCCGGGTCGCCGGCCAGCGAGTTGACCTCGTCCTGAACGGAGTGTTTGCCGTAGAGGGCGGCCGTCTTGCACGGAGCGGCCAGGCGGCGTATCACCTCGGCAATCTGCAGTACCAGTTCGCGTGAGGGCGCCATGACTATTGCGCGGACGCCCCGGCCAGGCCGGCCCAGGTATTTGAGCAGGACGCCGCCGAAGGCAACGGTCTTGCCCGAGCCGGTGGGCGAAATTATGACCATGCGCCGTGCCGGGCAGGCCCAGGCGGCCTGCTGCATGACGTTGGGTAAAACAATACCGAGGCGGTCGCGGACCGCCTCGGCTATCTGTCGGTTTTTCAACATCATTTGATTACTTCTTGTTGATGGCGGCTTCAATCAGACCCTGCAGCTTGTCTTCGGGCAGGAGCTTGTCGGTGCCGGTCACCATCTCGAACTGTCCGTCGGGCTGGATGAACACCACGGTGGGGATACCCTGGATGCCGTAAGCCTTGACGGTTTCGGGATTGTTGTCGTCGTCAACTGAGTAGAAGTGCGCGTCGGGGTATTTGGCGGCGGCAGCGTGGAACACCGGTTTGAGGCGCTGGCAGGGGCCGCACCATGTGGCGGTGAAGTCCAGGATGGTTACCTTGTCCACCTTGACGCCCGGACGGAACTGAGTGTCGTCGGTCACTTCGGTGACGTCGGCTGTCTGGCCGGTGACGGTGGCGTCGGCTTTAGCCTCGGCCTCGGCGGCAACAGCCTGAGCCTGTTCGGTCTCGGCCACTGCCTTGTCGGCCTTGGAGCACGAACCTAAGGTCAGAGCTGCGACGGCCAGTGCGATGAAGAGCTTTTTCATAAGGCTCCGGCCAGTGCGGCGTTGGTCTTGTGAACGGCTTCGGCGCTCTTGTGGAACAGAGCCTTCTCCTCCTCGTTGAGGTCGAATTCAACGATTTTCTCGATGCCTTCGCGGCCCAGGATACAGGGCACGCCGATGCAGAGGTCGCTCTCGCCGTATTCGCCGTCGAGCAGAGCCGAGCAGCTGATGAGGCGCTTCTGGTCGTGGAGCACTGCGGTAACAACCTGTGCTGCAGCAGCACCGGGAGCATACCATGCGGATGTGCCCAGAAGTTTGGTCAGGGTGGCACCGCCTACCATTGTGTCGGCGCAAACCTTGTCGAGCTGTTCGGCGGGCATGAGGGTCGAGGCGGGCAGACCGCGGTAAGCGGCGAAGCGCTTCAGAGGAATCATGGTGGTGTCGCCGTGGCCGCCGATAACGATGCCTTCCACTTCAGTGGCGTTGGCACCGAGGGCGATGCTCAGGAAATATTTGAAGCGTGCGCTGTCCAGGGCGCCGCCCATGCCGATGATGCGGTTTTTGGGCAGACCGCTGATTTTGTGGATCAGGTAGGTCATGGTGTCCATGGGGTTGGAAACGCAGATGATGATGGCGTTGGGCGAGTGCTTGAGCACGTTGTCGGTAACCGATTTAACGATGCCTGCATTGACACCGATGAGTTCCTCACGGGTCATGCCGGGCTTGCGGGGGATACCCGAAGTGATGACAACGACGTCTGAGCCTTCAGTCATGGCATAGTCGTTGGTGACGCCGTGCAGACGGGTGTTCAGACCCAGGATGCTGGCAGTCTGCATGATGTCCATGGCCTTGCCTTCAGATACGCCCTCTTTGATATCGAGGAGCACTACCTCGTCGGCAACCTGATTGGTTACCAGTACGTTAGCACAAGTTGCGCCTACATTGCCGGCGCCGATTACAGTTACTTTTGACATAGTTTTGAGGTTAATGTTTTATGTTGAGGGCAAATATAAGGAAATTTTTCCATATTTGGCTCAATGTGAACGAAAATTTTAGAGCTTGTTTAAAAATAAATGTTAACGGTAGGGCTGTCAGTCGTCGAGCAGATTTGTGTCTGTGATGAGGGAGTTATGGGGCTCCATAACGACCGAAGAGCAGACGCAAAGATGCCGGCGACTGGCAGCTTTGCAGTATTATTCCTTAAAATTGATAACGTATCGTCCATATATAATGCAAACAATGTTAAAGTTGATGAGCCTGCTTGTCCGGTAAAAGTTACTGTGGTCTCGCATATCTTGGCCGCTTTTTGCCTTGTTCGTCAGTCGTGTACATCAAGTAAACTCCTTCCTCACAAGACAAAAATCGGCTCAAGATATGCGGCCCTGTCGTTAACATTTATTATTAAACAAGCTCTTTTTTCCGGCCGGTTTCAGGCCTTCTCGACGCCGTTTTCCAGATAGCCGCGCATCTGTGCGGCCAGCTCGGCGGCCTTGGCGGCGGCGCACTCGGCAAAGTCGTCGCCGGCGGATGCGTGGATGATGCCGCGCGACGAGTTGACCAGCAGGCCGCATTCGTCAATCATGCCGTAGCGCACCACTTCCTCCAGGCTGCCGCCCTGGGCACCCACGCCGGGCACCAGGAAGAAGCTGCGCGGAGCCAGGGCGCGGACGTTGGCGATGAGTTCGCCGCGGGTGGCGCCCACCACGAACATCATGTTCACCGGGCTGCCCCAGTGCTGGGCGCGTTTCACCACGCGCTCATATACACAGTGTCCGTTGCCGTCGGTAATCATCTGGAAGTCCTGCGAGCCCTTGTTGGAGGTCAGCGCCAGTACCACGGCCCACTTGTCCTCGAACCCCAGGAAGGGCGTCACGCTGTCCTCGCCCATGTAGGGGGCCACGGTGACGGCGTCCACGCCGGCGTGTTCAAAGAAGGCCTTGGCGTACATGCGCGCCGTATTGCCTATGTCGCCGCGCTTGGCGTCGGCTATGATAAACTGGTCGGGGTAGCGCTCCTTGATGTAGGCGCAGGTGGCCTCGAACACGCGCATGCCGTCGGCGCCCAGGGTCTCGTAGAACGCCAGGTTGGGCTTGTAGGCCACGGCGTAGGGGGCTGTGGCATCGATGATGGCCTTGTTGAATTCCAGAATGCCTTCGGCGCCGCGCTCGGCCAGGCGGGCCGGCATCTTGGCCGGGTCGGGGTCAAGCCCGACGCACAGGAACGAGCCCTTGCGGCGGATGTTCTCGACGAGTTCAGTACGTTTCATATCTGTGTATCTTATATTATAATGTGTTCATGAATGCGGGACAGGGATCAGAATTCGGCCGACTTGAGGCGCTCGGCGTTCTCCGTGGCCGACAGGGCGAATATCATGTCATCCAGGTCGCCGTCCAGGATGGCCGGCAGATTGTGCACGGTGTAGTTGATGCGATGGTCGGTCACGCGGCCCTGCGGGAAATTGTAGGTGCGTATCTTGGCCGAGCGGTCGCCCGTGGATACCAAGGTGCGGCGGCGCGAGGCTATATCGTCGATGTATTTCTGATGCTCCTTGTCAAAGATGAAGGTGCGCAGGCGGCTCAGGGCACGCTCCTTGTTCTTGGGCTGGTCGCGGGTTTCGGTACACTCTATGAGGATTTCCTCCTCGATGCCCGTGTTGGGGTTGCGCCACTTGTAGCGCAGACGCACGCCCGACTCCACCTTGTTGACGTTTTGGCCGCCGGCGCCGCCTGAGCGGAAGGTGTCCCACTTGATTTCGCCCTCGTTGATTTCCACCTCGAAGGGGTCGGCCTCGGGCAGGACGGCCACCGTGGCCGCCGATGTATGTATGCGGCCCTGTGTTTCGGTTGAGGGCACGCGCTGCACGCGGTGCACGCCGCTCTCATACTTGAGCACTCCGTACACGCCCTCGCCGCTCACTGACATGACTATCTCCTTGTAGCCGCCCACGGCGCCCTCGCTTTCCGAGGTCACCGCCACGCGCCAGCCCTTGCGTTCGCAGAAGCGCATGTACATCTTGGCCAGGTCGCCCGCAAATAGGGCAGCCTCGTCGCCGCCCGTGCCCGCGCGCACCTCCAGGATGACGTTCTTGTCGTCCTCCGGGTCGGCCGGCACCAGCAGCAGCTTGATGTCCTCGTCCAGACGGTCCGCTTCGGCGCGGGCGGCGTCGCGCATGGCAGTGGCGGCGTCGCGCTCGGCCGGGTTCGTTTCCAGCTCCAGCACGCTTTGCGCAAACTCCACATTGTCCAGTGCCAGGCGACGTCGGTCCATAGCCTGGGCCACCTTCTCAAGCTCCTTATACTCCTTGTTCAGCTTGACAAAGCGGCGTCTGTCGGCCAGGACATCCGGGTCGGCCAGCAGAGTGCGTATCTCGTCATATCGGGTTATGTAAGCTTCAACCTTCTGAAGCAGGCTGTCGTCAATCATCACTGAAAATTTTTACAAATTTAAGCAAATTCCGCCACCTGACAAAACAGCGCCGAAAAATAGTTTCAGCACGGTGCGGAATGGCGTCCGGCAGCCGCAGTAGTTAAAAAAAACTTTAAATTAGCGAAATATTCAAATTTTTACTATCTTTGCGTTCAGTAATTTTGACAAACTATTGTATCATTGAACTTAAAATGAAAAAACTTATAACGTTTGCCCTTCTTTCGGCGATGGGAGTCATGGTTTCCGGCGCTCAGAACCCTATTGAAAAGTTCGATGCATCCGGCATTTCCATCATGAATGCTTACCGCATGCAAGCCGAGAATCCGAACGCTCGTGTTATAACTCCTGTCTACACCGGCGTGGCGGGCGGTACGATGGCCCGCGCTGACCAGCGCGTGAAGGTTATCGTGCGGCTCGATGCTACGGCTTCGGCATCGGACGTCGAGGCCTACGGCGTGGAAGTGACCGCCGACCTGGGCGATATCCTGGTTGTAAACGGCACTCTGCAGCAGTTGGAATCCTTGGCTGAGGCTGAGTTTGTACGCAGTATAGCTTTCGGCGACGAGGCTACCCCCATGCTGCAGGCCAGCCGCGAGCAGCTGCGCATCGACCGCATCCACAGCGGCCTGAGTGTGGCCGGCGGCAAGGCTTTCACCGGCGAGGGCGTGATGTGCGGCATCTTCGATACGGGTATCGATTTTCAGCATGTGAATTTCCGTCGCAACGACGACCTGACCAAAACCCGCATCAAGGCAGCCTGGACTTTCATGGGCGGCCAGGATGTAGTGAATGTCAGCGAGAGCCTGACCGAGGACGAAATCCTCTCGCTCACCACTGACGATCGCTCTCAGAGCCACGGCACACATACACTGGGCTGTATGGCCGGCGGCTACCGCGGCAAGGGCTACCGTGTGGTGGTCTGGGACCCCGAACGCAATAACGGCCAGGGCGGCTACAAGCTGGAGCGCGCCAACCGCGCCGATGTGCCCTTCTACGGCATGGCACCGGATGCCGACCTCCTGGTGGCCGGCGGCCCTCTGTGGGACCCCAATATCATTGAAGGCGTGACCCGCATTGTGGATTATGCCGAGAAGCAGGGCAAGACTCCCATCATCAACCTCTCGCTGGGTAGCACTATCGGCCCGCACGACGGCACTGACGCAGTCAGCGCCGCCCTGGAACGCCTGAGTGACCGCGCCGTCATCGTCATGGCAGCCGGCAACGAGGGTGAATCGCCCATCTCGATTGTCAAGACTTTCACCGAAGCCGACAACTCGTTCAGCACCATTCCCGTAATCGATAATCAGGTGTTCTCGTCCGGCAACACGGTCACCATCTACGGCAACGATGCTGAGGAGTTCACCCTGACCCTGTTCGTATACGACAAGAACGCCAAGGAGTACACAATGGAGACTCCTCTGACGCTCACTCCCGGCCGCGAGTATGCCCTGACCACCAAGGATTATGTGGGCGCAGGCTACAAGCATGATGCCGCTTTCGACAAGACCTTCCCCACCGGTAACAGCTTTATCAGCATAGTACCGTCCAAGAACACTGACACCAACAACCGCTATTCTATGAGACTTCAGTACAAACTGAACACCAACCGTACGGCCAACCTGCTGTTCGGCTTCAAGGTGACCGGCAAGGCCGGCAAGACCGTCTACATGACCAGCCGTCTGGAGGCAGGTTTCAGCGACGGCGGCCAGAGCCAGTTCACCAAAGGCAACAGCGACTTCTCCATCAGCTCAATGTGCTGCGGCAAGAGCGTGGTCAGCGTAGGTGCCTGGACAGTGCGCAACGCCTGGGGCGTGATAACATCGGCCACCGGCGCGTCGGAAGTTACCTATGGCGATCTTTCCGGTCTGGAAATTAACAAGCCCGCCGGCTTCTCAAGCTACGGCACAATCAATGACGGTCGCAAGCTGCCTATGGTCTGCGCCCCCGGCACAGCCATCACATCGTCCATGTCGACACCCTACTACCAGTACCTGGGCTCGGCCGGCGACCCCTACGGCGACCGCAAGAGCATATCGGCCGAATACCGCCACAGCAACGGTACGGTCAACTACTGGTTCACCAGCCAGGGCACATCGATGGCTTGCCCCATCGTGGCCGGCTCAGTGGCCCTGTGGATGCAGTATGACCCCACACTGACCGCCGCCCGCGTGCGCGACATCATCACCGAGACCGCGCAGTATGACGCCACCATGAGCAACGACCCCCGCTGGGGCGCAGGCAAGTTCGACGCGCTGGCCGGTATGTACAAGGTCATGAACTTAGGTATCAACGATGTAGCCGCCGGCACGGACGCCGAACTGCTTGTCAGCTGCGACGGCAACACCCTTGAGGCCGTCCTGCCCGGCGCAGCCGCAATGGACGCCGCCCTCTACAGCGTAGCCGGTGTGCGCGTGGCCGCAGCCGCCGCTCAGGGCGACAAGGTGACTGTCAACGCCGAAGGCCTGGCCAAGGGCATCTACATCCTCAACGTCAACGGCCACAGCCGTCGCGTTGCTCTCAATTAAGCTTATTCGTGAATCACAGCACTATTTTCATAGAAATTTTTTTGAATTTGATTGCCGGCGGCGCAGTGATTGCAGCTGCCGGCAATCCGTTTATGCGTCTCGCTGCGATTGCGGAACGTCCGCCGTGCTCGCGCGCCGAGGCCGCCGACCGCTACTACGGCCTGCTGATTGAGCTTGACCCGGAGGCCGACGAATCCGGCCTGGAGAATTTCGGCATCAAGGTGATGAGCCGCCGCGGCGATATCCTGACGGCCTATGTGCCTGAATCGGCCCTGGACTATGTGGACGGCCTGCCCGGCGTGGCACGCGTGGAGATGCAGCCGGCCATGGAGCCGCGGCTGGACCTGGCGCGCCCCTTCACGGGCGTCGACGGCGTGTATGCCGGCACGGCCTCGCTGCCGGGCTACGACGGCACGGGCGTCGTCGTGGGCCTGTCGGACATAGGCTTCGACCCGGCGCATGTGGCCTTCGCGGGCCGTCTGCGCGGGCTGGCCCACTTCACCGACTCGACCGCCACCGCCGTGCGCATGGAAAGCCCTGCCGAGATAGCCTCATGGACCACCGACGACCCCGACCAGACGCATGCCACCCACGTGGCCGGCATCCTGGCCGCAGGCGCCGCCGCCGACCCCTGGCGCGGCGTGGCACCCGGCGCCGACATATTCGCCACCACCTCGACGCTGGACGACTGCGGCGTGCTCAACGGCGTGGAGACAATCATAGACTACGCGCGGCGGCAGGGACGCCCGGCCGTGATAAACCTGTCGCTGGGCCAGTCCATCGGCCCGCGTGACGGCTCGACCCTGTTCTGCCGCTATCTGGACATGTGCGCCGAGGAGGCCGTCATAGTCCTCTCGGCGGGCAACGACGGTGCCCGGCCCATGCATCTGCGCTGCCAGGGCACCACATCCACCTGCCTGGGCGGCCCGTACGCCGACTCATACATGCACCTTGCGTCCTTTGTGGACTGCTGGAGCGATGACGAGCGCCCCGTGACCGTGGCCGTGCGCGTACACGACCGCGAAGGCCGCGAGCTGACCCGCACGCCCGTTTTCGACCTCTCCGAGGGCTATTTTGACCTGGACATGGCCGCCGAGGGCGGCGTCGGAAGCTACTTCGAGGGCCGCGTGAGCGCCGCCGCCGAGGTCTGCCCCGCCAACGGCCGCTACAACCTGCTGATAAGCTACGACCTGACCTCCCGTAAGGCTGATGACGACGGTATTTCGCGCTACTACGTGGTGCTGGACTTCGAAGGTGTCGGTGCCGACATCAGCGCCGCCTCGCGCGGCGGATTCTACGCCTGGCGCAGCCTGCCTGGCGTCGTTGGCGGCGATTCCGAGCTGTCAATCAGCGACATGGCCTGCGGCTTCAACACCATATCGGTAGGCTCGCTTTCCACGCGTCGCAAGGGCTACTACATGGACGGCGGCGAGTATGACTGGACGGCGTCGGTCGGCCCGGACCTGACCGTGCGCACCTCGTCGCACGGCGTGACGGCGGACGGCCGCGCTCTGCCGCAGGTGTCCGCCCCCGGCTCAGTCATCATCTCGGCCATGAGCGACCCCTACCTGGCGCACAGCGACTTGCGCCGCGCCCAGATAGCCGGCCTGCGCGGCGGCTGCGCCTTCACGCCCATGGGCGGCACGTCCATGGCATCGCCCCACGCCGCCGGCATCTTTGCCCTGTGGCTCCAGGCCGACCCGACCCTCACGCCCGCCGAAATCCGCGAGATAGCCGTGCAGACGGCCGATACCGCCCGCGACGGCTGCGTGGACGCCGAGGCCGGGGTGCGCCGCGTGCTGCAGGGCGCCGCC
>CANQZK010000047.1 GCA_947628285.1 uncultured Muribaculaceae bacterium | reverse complement strand
CCAGTCTGAAGAGATGGCTCATATCGCTCATTTTTACAATCTGAAATCAGCAAGTTGAACTTGCGAAACTTGAATTAATAATATTTGCATTATATATGATCGAAACGCTATCAATTTTAAGAAATGCTACTGCAAAGCTGCCAGTCGCCGGCATCTTTGCGTCTGTTCTTCGGTCGTTATGGAGCCCCATAACTCCCTCATCACAGACACAAATCTGCTCGACGACTGACAGCCCTGCCGTTAACATTTATTGTTAAACAAGCTCTTAACCTCGCATTTCTCAGTCCCTCGTCGATAAAATAATATTTGAAGGGGCTGTTTATCAGTTTCTTGCCTTTAATATCATATCGCGTGACTTTCTCCATGATGAAAGAGTCGCACAGATATTCTATAAGATATTCTATATATGTTGAAATGGTTTTATTACCTACTTTCTCATGCTTTACGCTTTCAAACGTATTGGCGAGTTTGGTCGGATTAGTAAGACCTCCCATGGATGAAGCCAACATGTTGAGTAATTCATCCAGCACGCCGGTATTCCGAATCATATATCTTTCGACAATGTCTTTCAGATATGTATGCTCCATCAGGTTTTTCAGGAATTCTGATTTCTGTTCGTCCGTTTCTAATTGGACTACCTGAGGCAACCCTCCGAATAACAGATATATGTACAATATTCGACACGGCCAATTAATTCGACTATTTTCGGGTTTTTGTGTAACTTTGCGGTGTGAAACGCGGAATGAGGCTTACGGCTGTGGCGCTCGTCGCTGTGTTTGTGTACTTTGTGTGCGCAAACACGCTCTTTGTGCACTCGCACCGATACGGCAATCTGGCCTTTGCGCACTCGCACCCTTATTCCAAGTCTGACCCGCACGACCATACGGCGGCTTCGCTGATGTTCATCGCCGAGATGAACGCTGCGGCCCGCACCGTGGCGGCTGCCGACCCGATGTCGGTGCCGCAGCCCCGACGGGCTGTGGTGGTGCGGCCGGTTTGTGTCCCGACACCGCGCATTGCGCACGGCGTACGGTCTGTCTCCTGCCTGCGCGGCCCTCCGGCCATGGCTGCCTGACGCCCTCTCTTCTCAGGGACAGATAACATACAATCCACAATTATTTTTCACTTCTGCAAGACATGAAATACTTTTTCATGCCGATATTGTTGATGATATCGGCTCTGACGGTCGTGGCCGAACGCCCGTCAGCACCTGCCGCGTCGCAACCCAGCGACGCAAATATCACCGGTCACGTAATCGATGCCGAGAACGGCGAGCACCTGCCTTACTGCATGGTGCGAATTGACAGTACTACCATTGCCACTCTGACGGATGCGTCGGGCCACTACACGCTGCGCGACCTGCGCCCGGGCCGCTACGTGGTGAAGGCTTCTTATACGGGCTACACCACTCAGCGCCGCGAGGTGGATATCCGCGGCGGCAAGACGGTGGAAATCAACTTTGAGATTGCGCCGGATGCCTTCATGCTGGACCAGGTGGTGGTGACGGGCAGCAAGAGCGAGACCAAGCGCCTGAACAGTCCATCGCTGGTCAGCATCGCCACTTCGCGCCTGTTCACCAACCTGAACGCCTGCTCGTTGGCTGACGGGCTGAGTTTCCAGCCGGGCGTGCGCGTGGAGAACGACTGCCAGAACTGCGGCTTCACGCAGGTGCGCATCAACGGCCTGGACGGCCACTACTCGCAGATTCTGTTCAACTCGCGGCCGGTGTTCTCGGCCCTGACGGGCGTGTACGGCCTGGAGCAGATTCCGGCCAATATGATTGACCGTGTGGAGATTATGCGCGGCGGCGGCTCGGCGCTGTTCGGCTCGTCGGCACTCGGCAGTACCATAAATATCATTACGCGCGACCCGGTGGTAAACTCGGCCGATGTATCGCACACGCTCAGCTCCACGGGCATCAGCTCAGCTCTGGACAACAATACAACGGTGAACGCATCGGTGGTGAACGGCAACAACCGCCTGGGCGTGTTTGTGTACGGCCAGAACCGCAGCCGCGACGGCTATGACCACGACGGCGACGGCTTCACCGAGATTGCCGAGCTGAAGACGCAGACCCTGGGCGCCCGCGCCTTCATGCGCCCCGGCGACCAGACGCGCCTGACCCTTGAATACCACGGCACGCACGAGTACCGCCGCGGCGGCGACAATCTGAACCTGCCGCCCCACCAGGCCATGGTGGCCGAGCAGGTGGAGCACAACATCCACGGCGGCGAGGCGTCGCTGGACCTGTGGTCGCGCTCGCACGACGATCATCTGAACATCTTCGCGGCCGTCCAGAACACGCGCCGCAAGAGCTACTACGGCAGCGAGATGGACCCCGACGCCTACGGCCGTACCCACGACGTCACCGCCACCGCCGGCGTGCAGTTGACCCACGCCTTCAAGCGCCTGTGGTTCATGCCCGCCGAGTTCATCGCCGGCCTGGAGTACAATTACAATCACCTGCGCGATGTCACCATCAGTTACAATCATGATGTGAGCCAGGACATAAACATCTACAGCGGCTATGTGCAGAACGAGTGGCGCGACGACCGCTGGGGCCTGCTGGTGGGCTGCCGTCTGGACAAGAACTCGATAATCAGCAATCCCATCCTGTCGCCGCGCGCCAATCTGCGCTTCAACCCCTCGGATATGTTCAACTTCCGCCTGTCCTATTCCACGGGTTTCCGCTCGCCGCAGGCCTACAGCGAGGACTTCCATGTGGCCGTTGTCGGCGGCGAGCGCGTGGTCACCGTGCTGGCGCCCGACCTCACCCACGAGAAGAGCCACAGTGTGAGCGCGTCGGCCGACATGTACTTCCGCCTGGGCAACGTGCAGACCAATTTCATGGCCGAGGCCTTCTGGACCGACCTGCGCGACGTATTCGCCCTGCGCAAGTTAGATACCCCCGATGCCGAGGGCAATGCCGTGCTGGAGCGCTACAACGGCTCGGGTGCCACGGTGTGGGGCTTCAACGTGGAGGGCAAGGCCGTGTTCCCGCAGCGCATCGAGGTGCAGGCCGGCCTGACGTGGCAGCGCAGCCGCTACAAGGAGCCCGAGCACTGGAGCGAGGACCCCGCCGTGCCCGCCGTGCGCCGTCTGTTCCGCACGCCCGACCTCTACGGCTATCTGACCGCCACATATAATATTACCCGCCGGCTGCGCGTGGCTGCCAACGGGACATACAGCGGCCGCATGCTGGTGCAGCACATGGCCGGTTCGGGAACGGATGTGGATGTGGCCCGGGAGACTCCCCGGTTCTTTGACATGGGCCTGAAGGTGACCTATGATTTCGCCCTGCTGCACAGCGGCACGCTGACCGTCGGCGCGGGTATATCGAACATCTTCAACAGCTATCAGCGCGACTTTGACCGTGGTCCGCTGCGCGATTCGGGCTACATCTACGGCCCGATGGCGCCGCGCAGCCTCAACGCTATAGTGCGTCTGCACATCTGAGGCTTACTCAGCGTGCTCGGGCGGCACGCGGTCGAAGTGCTTGTAGCTCTGTTCGGCCGGGGTATAGTCCGGGTCCTCCCACAGCCGCGAGGATATCATCAGGTCGGCGCTGATGCGGTTGCAGGCAATGGGCACGTTGTGCAGGCGGCACTGGCGCAGAAGCATCTGAATGTCAGCTTCGTGCGGCTGGGGGTTGAGGTCGTCGATGAGGAATACGGCCAGGTCAATCTCGTTGCGTACCACCATGGCGGCGATTTCAGCGTCGCCGCCCATGGGGCCTGACTTCATGCACTCCACCTCGGCGGGAATGCCCAGTTGCTCGAAAGCCTCGCGGATGAGTCCGCCCGTGGTGCCCGTGCATACCAGATGGTGGCGCGACAGGTATTGGGCGTTGTATTTCACCCAATCAACCATGTCGGCCTTGCGGTGGTCATGTGCCACCAGTGCGATAGTAAGTTTTGTTTTCATAAGCTTATATATTATTGGTGGATAATCAGAATGAGAACTGGCACATGGCGCCGATGCGTCGGGCCGAGCGCCTCTCGCCGCTGAAGTTGCGGCGCAGGCCCAGGTCAAACTCGGCGGCCACCTGCATGCGCGGTGTCATGTTCCAGAATATGTTGACGGCTCCGAACAGGCCGTACTTGTATTCGTCCGGGCTGACCTGATGCGACGGCAGCATGCGCGTCTAGCTGGCCGATACGCTCATGAACAGGTCGGGCCTGAAGTTGTACTGCAGCCCGGCGCACCAGCCCATGGTGGGCATGGTGTAGAGATATCCGGGCCGGGCGGGGTCGGCATAGAGGTCGTAGCTGCCTATGAGCAGGTCGCCGCCCAGTCCGGCGGTGCCCTTGCCGTAGTTGAATGACAGGTAGGCAGTCAGCTGCGGCAGCGGGTGCGACACCGAGCTGGCCAGCACGCCCCAGCCCGTGCGGTTGTGGTTGACGCCGGCGGCGACGTCGCGGTAGGGCAGCGTGCGCAATATGCCGGACAGGCGTACGTGCTGGCCGCGTGCCCATTCGTATTGGGCAAAGGCGGCAAAGTCAGGCAGCCAGTCTGAGCACTTGACGGTGTTCGTCCCGTCGGTGCCGGCTGCGGTCTGGGGCGTCTCGGCCGATACGGCAAAGTACCAGCGGTCCTTCACCACGGGCATGTAGCGAACCAGCACCGATGTGGGCGTGATTTTGTTGTTGGGCCCCTGGGCGTCGACGGTGGGCGGCACGGCGGCGGGGTCGGAGTACGTGCTTGAGGCGTAGCCGATGGTGAAGTCGTTTATGATGGCGTAGGCCTTCTTGAGCTGGAAGTCGCGGCTGCGGTAGCCGTTGAAGTTGGCCTCGATGTACAGCTGATAGTTGCCCAGGGTCTTGTTGCGGCCCAGCACGCGGAAGTACAGGCATGTGCCCGCCGGGGTGGTGCCTAGATGCTTGCGGTCGGTAGGGTCGGGCTTCATGGGTATGAGGTATGGGGCGAATCCTGAGGCCGGGATGGCTCCGCCCCAATCATAGTAGGCGCGCATGCGCACGGCTCCACCCAGGCCCATGGCCAGCGATGCGTCCTTGCTCATGAACAGGAAGTAGGGCGCCCCGGGGTCCTGGAAGTGGCGGAACTGGTCGTAGTAGAAGGCCGAGATTTTGCGGCGGATGGAGTCGACCTGGTGCTGCACCTCGGCGGGCGCGGGCCGTCCGTCGATGAACACGATTTTGTTGGACGTCAGGGTGCTGTCAATCTGACGGTCGGCGTAGGGCTGTTGTGCCGCGCCGGCCAGGGCGGTGCATAATAATATAGCTGTGAGTATCCCGTTGCGCATAAGTGATGGTTTGTTTCTGTACCTTGAATATGGAAACGCCGCCGGCGGGGCAATTGTTCACGGCGGCGCATAGGCATGAAAAAACCGCGGGCCCCGGCAGATGGGGGGCTCGCGGTGCGGTATGTGTCTGTGTGACAGTGCTTATTTGGTGGCCGGTACGGGCTGGGCGGCGGGAACGGCGGGGGCGGCGGGGGCGGCCTTTTCAGCCTTGGCCGGTGCGTTCTTTGACTGATAGCGCTCGTTCATGCCCTTGAGGATATCGGCGGTGATGTCCATGGCGGGGTTGAAGTACATGCCGTCGCCCTTGGGCAGGATGGCGTCGTAGTGATGAGCCTTGTTGTACTCTACCAGGTAGCTGTAGATGGAGTCGAGGAACTGCTGCTGCTGCTGGAGCTGGAGCAGGTTGATTTTGTCGTTGATGGATATCTGGAGCTGCTGGAATGCCTGGCCTTTCTGCTGGATGTTGCGGGCGTCGGCGTCGGCCGATGCCTGGCTCAGGTAAGCGCCTGTCTGCTGTTTGTGCTGTGCATCCTGGATCAGACGGTTGAGCTCGGCCTCACGGGCGTTCAGTGTCTGCTGGTATTGAGTCATCATCTGACGGTTGGTCACCTCGAGTTCTTTGAGAAGCTCATAACCGTTGGCAATCGAGTCGACGATATAGTAGCGGATGTTGGTTGTGGGCTCGAAACCCTCGCCGGGACCGGGAGCGACTCGCTGAGCCTGTGCGGTTGAATCGTCAGCGGCCTTGACGGCGTTTTTGTCATTACCGGAACAAGCGGTGGTGGCGACAGCCATCAATGTGATGAAAGCGGCTACGGCAACTTTAAGTTTTTTCATGTTGAGCGTGGATGGGATTACTCCTTTTATTAAGTATGTATTCGAAATTATTTATCGTATTGGATTATGAAGTATGTGGATGAAATTTTGAATTCGGCTGATGGCGCTATGGGGTTCCATAGCAACTGAAGCCGGATTCGGAAGGTCGCCGCAGAATTCATGAGGCGATACATTAAATAATTTCGAACACATACTTAATATGGTCTATTATTATCGTTGATGCGTGGCGCAACCGACACCGCGGCGGCGCAACTCGGGCGATGAATGCGCGTGGTGCGAGGGGAATTTGCCGCCTTTTATGAAAAGAACTTTAACACCCAGCAACACGAAGCATATACCTACTATAAGTATGGCCAATAATGCGGTTTTCATGCGGTTTTTGCGTTTTTGCAGTGCAAATATAAGAAAGGTTGGGATATTTTTTGCCATTTATCGATTTATTTTTGTAACTTAGTGCGCGGAAATAATGAAATTTAACATTAAGCCCTGAAACGAAAACAAAGTTTAAACCTTTTTAATAAACGCATATGACTATCAAGGATCTCAAGCCCCGCCTGGTCTTCGAAATTTTCGACCAGATCAACCAGGTGCCGCGCCCGTCGAAAAAAGAAGAGAAGATACGCCGCTATCTGCTCGATTTCGCCGCTGAACACAACATCGCCGTCAAGACTGATGCCGTGGGCAACGTCGTGATGAACATCCCCGCCACGCCGGGCCACGAAGGCGCTCCCGTGGTGGTGCTCCAGGCCCACATGGATATGGTGTGCGAATCGAACGACAAATCGTTCGACTTTGAGAACAACCCCATCCGCACCATCGTGGACGGCGACTGGCTGCGTGCCGACGGCACAACCCTGGGCGCCGACAACGGCATCGGCATGGCCGCCGCACTGGCCGTGCTCGTGGACAAGGACCTGGTACACGGCCCCGTGGAATGCCTCTTCACCGTCGATGAGGAAACCGGCCTGACCGGCGCCAACAACCTGGGCGAAGGCATGATTTCCGGCTCGCTGCTGCTCAACCTCGACTCCGAGGACGACGCCGAAATCTTCGTAGGCTGCGCCGGCGGCGTCGACACCACCTGCACATTCCACTACGAGCGCTCGATGGCTCCCACCGACTTCCACTACTTCAAGGCCGACCTCTCAAAGGGCCTTGGCGGCCACTCAGGCGGTGACATCCACCTGGGCCGCGCCAACGCCAACAAACTCATCGCCCGCCTGCTGTGGCTCCTCAGCCAGAAATTCGAACTCTCACTGGTGGAATTCGACGGCGGCAACCTGCGCAACGCCATCCCCCGCGCCGCCCATGCCGTATTCGGCGTGCACACATCGCACAAGGAAAGCGTCAGCGCACTGTTCAACCGCTTTGTGGCCGACGTCCGCGACGAATACGAGGGCATCGAACCCACACTGGAAATCACCCTGGAAAGCATCGAGCAGCCCCAGTTCTGCATCGACTCCAACTCCGCCCGCCGCATCATCGAGGCACTCTACTCGGCACCTCACGGCGTCGTGTCTATGAGCCGCGACCTTGAAGGCCTCGTAGAGACATCAACCAACCTGGCCTCCGTCAAGATGCAGCCCGACAACAAAGTGCTCGTCACCACCTCGCAGCGCTCCTCAGTAGAATCGCGCAAATGGGACATCGCCCACCAGGTCGAGGCCCTCTTCGCATTGGCCGGCGCCGAAGTCACCCACGGCGACGGTTATCCCGGCTGGAAACCCAACATGAACTCAACCATAATGCGCCTCACCTCCGAGGCCTATGAGGAACTCTACGGCATCAAACCCGCCATCAAAGCCATCCACGCCGGTCTGGAATGCGGTCTGTTCAAGGAGAAATATCCCCACCTGGACATGGCCTCAATCGGCCCGACACTCAAGGACGTCCACTCGCCCGGCGAACGCATGTACATCCCCGCCGTCGAACGCTTCTGGGGTCAGCTTACCCGCACTATCGCCAAGATAGCCGACCTTAAAGCCTGATAAACCCTCCTGAGCCGCAGGGCCGGCCACGTGTGTGGCCCCCTGCGGCTTCTTTACCTAACTACCTTATGATATGAGACATCTCCTCGACTTATTAATGTTGCTGTGCGTCGCCACATTCGCCGCCTGCACCGCCACCGCACAGGACGCCGTAATCGTCCCCGACTCAATACACTACTACGACCCCGAACAAGGCTTCTTCGTCATCGGAGGCGACACCGTGCGCATGTGGAACCAGACAGCCTCGCAGCCCGACTACGGACCCCTGTCCGAAAAAGACTATGAAGAATTCGCCGCCGAACTGGGCGTCGACGTCGCCGCCGTCAAGGCCGTCGTCGAAATCGAAGCCGGACGCGCACAGCGCGGATTCTGGCGCGACGGCGACCCCGTGCTAAACTTTGACCTCAGCGTATACCGCAACATGGCACGCCGCCACGGCGTCAACCTGAGCCGCTATCAGAAAAGCCACCCCGTAATCTTCAACAAACCCAACCGCGCCCGCTACGGCTCACAGCAAGGCGGCCAGCAGGCACGTTTCGACGCCGCCGCTTCAATCGACTCCGTCTCGGCCATCGAAGGCACCTTCTGGGGCCTCTTCCAGATAGGCGGATTCAACTGGCGCCGCTGCGGCGTATCCTCACCCCAGGAATTCTACCGCCTGATGAAGCGCAGCGAGCGCGACCAGCTGGAACTCTTCGGCGAATTCATCACCCGCACCGGCCTGCTCCCTTCACTCAAAGCCAAAAACTGGAGCGCCTTCGCCCGCGGCTACAACGGCCCCTCATACGCAGCCCGCGGCTACCACCGCCGCCTGGCCGCCGCATACGCCAAACACAAGAAATAGCCCCGCCGCAACATTCCGCCCGCCAAGTTGTTATATCACTGATAAGAACTAATATAACAACAGATTATGAACAAACTTACAACCCTTTTGATAGCAGCCGCCTGCGTAGCAGCTCCCGCCGTCGCATCCGCACAAGCCCCCAAACTCCCCGCCGGCGGCCCCGGCATAGCCATCGCCGGCTCAGTCGACCAATCCAAGATACCCGCTGCCGTCACCACCACCCTGAGCAAACTCTACCCCGGAGTGGCCATAGTCAAATCCGAGATAGAATTCGCCCCACAAGTCTATGAACTCGACCTTGCCAACGGCGTAGACATCGACATAGCCCAGAACGGCAAAGTAGTAGAAATCGACGCCCCCGAAGGCACCGTCATCGCCGCCGGCGTCCTGCAGCAAGTCCTGCCCGCCAAGACCGTCAAACACCTCACCGACAAAGGCTACATCGGCATGGTCGACGAAATCAAATCCCGCGGCAAGCGCGGCTACGAAGTCTCCCTGGTCAGCGATCAGCCCGACGAAATCATCTACGACATCAACGGCAACGTCCTGGCCATAGAATTCTAAGGGCGCATGGACCATCGCCCCGGTCGCTGAGACCCGGTTATGGCGGTATGGATGGGCTTCATCCAGCCGTCCGCAACCGGATGAGCAGCCCCGGCCAATCGTGCGGCAGAACGAGGCATTCGGTTCGGGACTTCGGTCGGGCGCCCCGAACCGAATAGTTCACGGGATGCCCCATGGACCGGGTCTTTCGGCGTTTAATCATCTGAATTTACGTGCGTTACGCTGCCGGCGCTATGTATGGCGCCGCTACAGCCCGTAAATCCAATGTACCCGGCAGGAGGTCGCCACGCAAGGGCCAGGAGGTAGCGGGCGGCAGGGATGCCGCCCATCCAAGGGTCGACGCGCCTCAGCGGCTGGAAGCCGCTCATCCAGGATCATCGCCCTTCCAAGCGCGGGCGGGCTGTTTCTTTTGGCCGGCGGGGTGGAAAAAATGCGGTTTGTTGTTGCATATTACGCGGTATATGATTAATTTCGCACCCCCGACTAAAAACACCTTAGATGAAACTGATACCTTTATTTGTCATATCTGTGGCGGCGGTGGCTTTGCAGGCACGCGCCGAGGCTCCGGCCGGTTATTATTCGTCTTGCGAAAACAAGGGCGCCCAGGCTCTGCTCACTGCTCTGTGCGATAAGATTGGCCCGCATACTAATGTGGGTTATGACGGTCTGTGGAATGTGTACCGTACTTCGGATGTGCGTCCGGATGGTTCGCTCTGGGATATTTATACGGACAAGCATTGGTCGTCAAGTTTCAAGAAATGCGGTAATTACAAGAATATCGGCGATTGTGTGAACCGCGAGCATTCGCTGCCGAAGAGCTGGTTCAGCGAGGGCAGCCCGATGAAGTCGGACGCTTTCCATGTGTATCCTACTGACGGCAAGGTGAACGGCCAGCGGTCGAATCATCCTTACGGCGAGTGTGCCAACGGTACGCGCCTGCCTGACAATAATTCGGTGCATGCGCTGGGCCGGCTGGGTTCGTCGACTTTCAGCGGCTATTCCGGCACGGTGTTCGAGCCGGACGACCAGTATAAGGGCGACCTGGCCCGCACGTATTTCTATATGGTGGCGGCTTATAATGACAGGATTTCGGGCTGGACCACGGGCAGGACCAATATGGGCGGTAATTCTTATCCGGGCCTGAACGAGTGGTCGGTGCGCCTGTTCCTGAAGTGGCACCGCCAGGACCCTGTGGACGATAAGGAGCGCATGCGCAATGATGCCGTGTACCGCCATCAGCATAACCGCAACCCGTTCATTGACCATCCCGAAATGGTGGAATATATCTGGGGCGACAAGAAGGATCAGAAGTGGAGCTCGACGGCGGCCACGCTGCCGGCGCTGACGCTGCCCGTGGACGGCAGCACGCTCAGCCTGGGCGCCACCATTGCGGGCACGCCCCGCACGGCGGCGCTGATTGTCAACGGCACTGACCTGACGGAAGCCGTGACGCTGACATGTGCCGGCGAGGCCTTCAGTGTGTCACCCGCCACGCTCACGGCGGCTCAGGCGCAGAAGGGCGCTTCGGTAACTGTCACCTTCGCCCCCGATCGGCAGGGCGACTTCACGGGCACGCTCACGGTGGCCTCCGGGGCGCTGCGTTCCACCGTCCGGCTCACGGGCAAGGCTCAGACCGATATCCCCGTGGGCCCGGTCAACTCCATCAGCTCGCAGGCCTTTGTGGCTACATGGGCCTATGTGGGCGATGATGACGCCAACGGTTGCTACACGCTGGACGTAACGCGCGGCGGCACAAGCATTTCCGGCTACCCCCGCCAGGTGAACGCCCGCGCTGCCGCATACACCGTAATGGGCCTGGAGCCGGCCACACAGTATGCCTACACCGTCAGCTCGCAGCATCTGACATCGGCGGCGCTAAGCGTCACCACCGCCGGGCTGGAGCCCTCGGTGGCCTTCCTGTACGACGGCGAGCCGCAGCTTGAGGCCATGGCCGGCGAGGCATCGCAGGCGGCCGAACTGCTTGTCGAAATCGAGAACATCGACACCGAGGTGCACGTGGCTGTCAGCGCTCCCTTCCAGATATCCACCGACAAGGCCGACTGGGCCACATCGCTTGACCTCGACCCCGAGGAGGACCGCCTGTACCTGCGCGTCAATGCCGCCGAGCCCGGTTCATATTCCACCACCATAACCGCCACCGCCGGGACATACTTCAACGACGACGCCGAATTCTCGGCCATAGTCAGCTCGCCGGCGGGCAACTTCACCGAGGACTTCGAGAAGCCCGGCACCGGCTCATACAGCGACCACAGCTACGACGGCCGCATGTGCCGCTGGGACTTCAGCAACGCCGGCATGTGGCGCGGCGACAAGACCCACACCGGCGACGGCGCCGTGCGCATGGGCAAGAACACCGACTCCGCCATATCCATGGCCGAGGACTGCCCCACCGGCCTGGGCACCGTCACCCTGTGGACAGCCATCTACGGCTCAGACCCCCAAGCCACATACACCCTGGAATACTCGACCGACCACGGCACCACATGGACCCCGGCCGGCACCGCCACCGTCGAGGCCTCGACGGCCTTCAGGAGCCAGACCTTCACGGTCAACGCCGTCGGCCCCGCCCGCCTGCGCCTGCGCCAGACCGCCGGCAAACGCTTCATGGTCGACGACATCGAAGCCACACCCTGCCTGTCGGGCGCCGATGACACCGTAGCCGCCGACCCCATCCACAGCTGGGACGCCTACGCCCGCCGCGGCCACATAATAGTAGAGACATCGCAGCCCGCCACAGTCAGCATCTACGCCCTGGACGGCACCGTAATAAGCCGCCGCACACAGTCCGCCGGACAGACCATGAGCGTGGCCGCCCCAGCCGGGCTCTACATCGTGGCCGTGGGCGACTATTCGCGCCGCGTCCTGGTCAAATAACCCTCCTCAACCCTCTCCAACCACGAAACATGAAAAAAAGCCCACTGTATACCCGCACAGGCGATGACGGCACCACCTCACTGGTAGGCGGCGCCCGCGCCCCCAAAGACAGCCCCCGCCTGGAAGCCTACGGCACCGTCGACGAACTCAACTCCTGGCTCGGCTTGCTGGCCGCCGCCGCAACCATCGACGAGCCCCTGCGCGCCCTGCTGCACCAAATCCAGAACACACTGTTCGACATCGGCGCCGCCCTGGCCACCGAACCCGAGTCGCGCTGGCAGCCCCAACCCCTGCCCGCGCAGGCCATTGAAACACTTGAACAGCAGATTGATGCCATCGACTCCGAGCTGCCGCCCCTGCGCAGCTTCATCCTGCCCGGCGGGCACCCCGACGCCGCCCGCGCCAACGTGGCCCGCACCGTAGCCCGCCGCGCCGAACGCGCCATCATCACCCTGGCACGCACCGCCACAGTCGACCCCGGCATAATCCGCTACATCAACCGCCTGAGCGACCTTCTGTTCGCCCTGGGACGAAAAATCAACCAAAAAACCTCCACCCCTGAAATAAACTGGCAAAAAAATTGTTAGTATATAGAAAATAACTACCTTTGCGACAATTTTTCAAAACCCGCAACTTACTTAACACATATAACAACTATGTATTGGACACTCGAACTTGCATCTAAACTCGAAGACGCACCCTGGCCCGCCACCAAAGACGAGCTCATCGACTATGCCATGCGCTCCGGCGCGCCCCTTGAAGTAATAGAAAACCTCCAGGAAATCGAAGACGAAGGCGACACCTACGAATCAATCGAAGACATCTGGCCCGACTACCCCTCCAAAGAAGACTTCCTATTCAACGAGGACGAATACTAAGCAATGAAATTCGCATAAACACCTGATAATCAATGGCTAAGAAGATAAATAATTTTCTTGGCCATTGCTTTTTATCGCCTCAGATAGCCCGGTTTTCTTGGCTAAATTACGTTTTCTTGGCCAAGAATACTTGTTTTCTTGGCTAAATTCCACTACCTTTGTAGAGGTTTGTGAGTATCACGAAAAACCATAATTTTTAACCTATAAAACCTCTCCGATATGGCAAGTGGCACAAAGGTTTATATACTCGGCGCTTGACAGAAATCGCCGCCTTATTCGTTCCATAGACAAATCACACAAAAGCCGAAAGATTAGGTATTTCCTCATCTTTCGGCTTTTATTATTTCTGAATATAGTCTTTCAAAATTCTGCGAACAGTCTCTAAATCCTGAAACCTATTACGTTGTAATTTCTTTGATTGACCAAAATCGCTATAAGAAATCACTACAACATCTATACTGTGTTGTGGAAGTATGTGCTTACGTCTTTCATCATAGATACGACGTTGCTCATCTCGTGTCACACCACTAACAGTCATTTTTCTATCAAATAAAGGAACAGACTCAGTATGTTGCCTTTCGTAAAATTCTATGACAAGGTTTAAGTCTTTATAATAGGCATCAACTGGTAGTCTTGTTCCAGTATCGCCTTTCAAGAAGTCAAATCTATGTTGACGACTTGAAACCATATTAAGAACTTCATCGCACAAATCAATCACATAACTTTCATCCGAATCTTTACGGCCAGATTTTATTGCGTGAATTGCTGTATTTGAAGGCGTTAATGATCTCGTCGAATTGCCAACAATATGAAGAACACCTGATGCAACCAGTGCTTTAAGATTATCAACCGTATAACTCATGCCGGGAGCTACCTCCGACCAATATAGACCTATATTTCTGATTTTAGCACGTATGCCCTTTTGTTTAGAGGTATCTGCTCTTTGCAGTTGTCCGACAAGTTCCAATATATTCTGGTATTCGCTATCTGAAAATGTTGTTCGTGAGTTCCTTTGTGTCATAGTTATTTTATACCGAGAAATTTCTTCATTACTTCGTCTTCATCCTCAAAGAGGTCAAGTAGGCTCTTTGTGTTTTCAATCTCGTCCTCTAAGAAAATTGTCTCGTCTATCTCATCAACAGATGGCATAGAATAATCTCCAGTTCCTATCGGAGATGATAGCACATTGTTCAGTTGACTTTCTCTGGCTTCTAAATACTCTTCAAGTTCTTCTTTTTCTGAATTATTTTTATTCATAAATTTTAGTAGATGACAAAAATTAATTTTTGTCAGTTATATGATTGGTTTTTAATTAGTTATTACTTGTAAAAGTCCCT
>CANQZK010000046.1 GCA_947628285.1 uncultured Muribaculaceae bacterium | reverse complement strand
TACCAAAAGAATCGGCAACTTTTTCAAGCTGCCGATTCAACTTTTTTAGGGTTTTTATTATCCCGAACTCACGTTAGTAGGTAGGGGTCAGTACCAGTTGGTTGTCGCGTGTCAGCCACATGGCCTGCAGAACGTTTGCCAACTGGGCTATGTTGGCCATGTGGATGCGCTCCGGGTAGCGGTGGAAGATGTTGAGCGTCAGGGCGGCTACGACGGCGTCGCGCATCGTATTCTGTTGGTACAGGTGACCGGGCACGGAGCCGGGTTCCTCGTCGAACCATGTACCCCATTCGTCCACCATCAGGCCTACGCGGCGGTCGGGGTCATAGCGGTCCATTACGGCGATGTGTGGCTGCGCAGCACGCTGTCCATCTGCACGGCCTTGCCCAGGGTGGTGTAGTAGGTATCGGTATCGAACTGCGTGGCCGAGCCTTTGTGATTCCACTCGTCCACGGTGTAATAGTGCAGCGACAGGCCGTTCATGCGGCCCGGGCCGATGCGGTCCATCATCACCTTGGTCCAGTTATAGTCGTAATCCGATGCGCCTGAGGCGATTTTGAACAGGCGGTTGTCCTTGCGGTCGCGGATATAGGTTGAATAGCGGCGGTAAATGTCGGCGTAGTATTCGGGGCGCATCTGGCCGCCGCAGCCCCAGCTTTCGTTGCCCACGCCGAAGTATTTGACCTTCCAGGGCTCTTTGCGGCCGTTGCGGGCGCGTTCGTCGGCCATCGGGCCGGCGTCGGCGGTCATATATTCGACCCATTGTGCCATCTCGCCTACCGTGCCGCTGCCCACATTGCCTGATACATAGGGCTCTATGCCGGCAAGCTCGCAGAGGTCCAGGAATTCGTGGGTGCCGAAGGAGTTGTCCTCCTTCGTTCCGCCCCAGTTGTTGTTGATCAGGGTGGGGCGCTCGCTGCGCGGACCGATGCCGTCGCGCCAGTGGTAATCGTCGGCGAAACAGCCTCCGGGCCAGCGCAATACGGGGATGGCGAGGTCGCGCATGGCCTGTAGGGCGTCGTTGCGGTAGCCGCGTGTGTTGGGAATGGGCGAGTCCTCGCCCACCCATATGCCGCCGTAGATGCATGTGCCCAGGTGCTCGGCAAACTGGCCATAGATCATGCGCGAAATGGTGTCGTGCGCGGCCTCGGGGCGCGCGGTGACGGTGATGTCGGCCGCCGTGGCGCCCACAGTGGCGGCGCAGGCCGCCATGGCCGTAAGGATGTGTCGTTTCATGGTAGTCAAAGGGTTATTTATTAAGGCTTTGGATGTACTGTTTGGGCGGCATCTGCATTTTGCGCTTGAACGACTCGCGGAAGGTCTTGATGTCGCGGAAGCCGCACATCTCGCTGACACGCTGCACGTTGGTGTTGCCCTCGCGGAACAGGTTGACGGCCTTGAATATGCGGTATTCGTTTATGAATTCCACCAGGCTCATGCCCGTCATGCGGCGGATTTTCTTGTACAGCGAGCTGTGGCTCATGGCCAGGCGCGAGGCCAACATTTCGATGCCGAAGTTCTCGTCGGTCATACATTCGTCGATTATGCGGCGACATTCCACCAGGAAGCGCTGTTCCTCCTTTGAGAAATTGGCCTCGACGGGCGATGCCGACAGCAGCGAGAGGTTCTCCGTGGAGGGCTCGAACAGCTTGTTAATCTGGCGGGTAAGCACTTTCAGCGATATGGGCTTGGTCAGGAAGGCCGAGACGCCTGAATCGAGCGCCTTGAGCATATCGTCCTCCGAGTTCGAGGCCGAGAGGACCACGATTTTGACGTTGTTCAGTTCGGGTTTCGAGCGGATGGCCGAAATCAGCGCCAGGCCGTCGGTGCCGGGCATCATCAGGTCGGTGATGACTATGTCGTATTTGCCCGTCAGAGCCATTTCCAGGCCCTCGGCTGGGTCGGTGGTGCGCGTCACGCGGAAATCGTTATAGAAATTGCGTGACAGCAGCTGGCCCACTTCCGGGTCGTCGTCGACGATGAGCATCGAGCGCGTGGCCGTGGGGTTGGTCACATCCGGCTCTGTGGGCGGCACCTCGTTGTGTATCAGGGGCATGGGCTCGTAGGGCGTATCAGTCTCGTTGTCGTTGTTGTCGCTCTTGATGAAGCGAGGCAGGGTGACGGTGAAGACGGAGCCGTGGTTGACCTCGCTCTGCACGGTGATGGTACCTCCCTGGAGGTCAACGAGTTCCTTGACGAACGAGAGGCCTATGCCGTCGCCCGTGCTCTGACGCCGGCCGCGGTCGGTGCGGTAGTAGGGCGTGAAAATGGCTTCCTGCTTGTTCTCGATGATACCTATGCCGTCGTCGGCCACGGACATGGTCACGGTGTCGGCCGTGGCTGTCAGGGTCAGCGTCACGTTGCCCTCGCGTTTAGTATACTTGAATGCGTTGGACACCAAGTTGCTGAGTATCAGTTCAATCTTGTCGGGGTCGAACGAGCCTTCAACGGGTTCGTCGGGCAACTCGGCCTTGAAGCTGATGTTCTTTTGGGCGCAGAGGTTGCGGTAGTCCGGCTCGAGCGACTCGACGAACTTGGTCAGGTCCAACTGCCGCGGACGCAGGCGGACAATACCGCTGTCCAACTTGCGGAAGTCTATGAGGTGGTTTATCAGTCGGTTTAGCTTCAGCGAGTTGCGATAGATGCCCTGGAGACTGGACGGGCGCACGCTTTCCTTGGGCGAGTCAAGCATTTCCTCAATCTGGGCGGTGATGAGGAAGCAGGGCGTGCGCAGTTCGTGAGTGATGTTGGCGTAGAAGTCCAGCTTGGCGTTGTTGAGCTCGCGTGCCGTGTTGCGCTCCATTTCGGCACGCAGAGCGCGGTTCTTGCTGGCGTTGTAGCGGTGGCGGATGTGGAAAATCAGCACAAGACTGGTCAAGAAGGCGGCCACCCATATCAGCAGCGCCCACCAGCGCAGATACCACGGATAGCGGATGGTTATCTCCATGCTCACCGGCTCGCTCCAGCCGCCTTCAGGGGTGTTGTGGCGCACCAAGAAGCGGTAGTCGCCCGGCGGTACGTTGGTGTAAGTAGCTGTGCGCGAGTCGTCTGATTCGCGCCAGTCGGTGTCGAACCCTTCCAGCATATATTCCAGCACCACGCTCTCCGGGTGGACCATTTCAGGCACGGTGAAGGCTATGGTGAAGAAGTTCTCGTCGGCCTCAAGGGTGACGGGGCCGACGTCCTGGCCAAGCATCTTGAGCGGCTCGCGCTTGCTGCCGATGAGCGATAGCGAGGTGAAGTTGACCGGTCCGACATCGTGCATCGTGGCCGTGCCGCGGGCCGGGAAGGTCAGGATGCCGTTTGTCGTGCCCATATATATGATGTCGCCGAAACGGGCCGTGGCATTGGCCGTGAACTGCGAGGGCAGGCGCGAGTCGGTGATGCGCACAAACTTGTTGTTTCTGCTCATGTACTTGTACAGGCCGTTTGTGGTGCCCATGTAGAGGTCGCCGGCGGCGTCCTCGGCTATCACCTGTACGCGCGTTTCCATAATGCCCTCGTGCGGGCCGTAGGTGTGCAGGGTGGTGCGGCCCGTGCTGTCCTGTTTCATGCAGTAGAGGCCCTTGTCCGGGGCGGCGAACCATACGTTGCCGCGCGAGTCAATCGACACATTGTCAAAGTTATGCGTGGGCAGGCGCAGGGCGTCGGGCGACGGGCTGTCCGAGTGTCGCGCCACCACCTTGCGGCTCTTCTTGTCGATTTCCAACAGGCCTTCGTAGCGTGTGGCGGCCCACACACGCTTGCCGTCGTCGGCCAAGGCGTTGACGCCCACGTCTTTGCCGCCCTCAACGGGCAGATAGCTGTTGTGGGCCTTGTCGTAGAGCTGAAGCGACTGTCCGCCTATCCACAGGCGGCCGTCGCCCTCGGCGAGCATGGTCCAAACCTTCTTGCCCGGTTCCTGGCGCCAGTCCAGGTCCGGCAGCGGGGTGAATCGGCCCGTTGTCATGTCGTAAGCCGTTAAGCCCTTGGCGTATACGGCCATGTAGAGGGTGTTGCCGTCGCGCTGCAGCGATACGATGTTGTTGCCCGGCAGGTCCGAATTCTCGGCCGAGAGGTTGGTGATTTTGCCCGTGGCGCGGTCGTAGATGTCCAGGCCGCCGCCGTCCAGGCCCACGTACAGCTTGTCGGCGGTGGGCAGGATTGCCGTGACTATGTCGTAGCTCAGGCGGCCGTTCTTCTTGTTGGCTATGGTAAAGTGGTTAAGTTCAGGCGAGAACAGGCACAGTCCGCGGCGGTAGGTGCCAAGCCATACGTTGCCGCGCGAGTCGATGAACAGCGTGTAGATGGCGTCGCCGGGCAGCGACGAGTTGTCCGGCGTATAGTCGGTGCGTCCGCCGTCGCCGCGGCGGTACATGCTCAGTCCGTGGCCGTCGCTTGCCTGGTAGATATATTCCTCATCTGCAACGGTTTGCATCAGCGAGGGCGTAACCGAGATGGTCGGGTCCGGCTCCAGACGGCCTTCGGGCGACACCAGGCGGAATGCGCCCTGGTTCATGCCCAGGCCGCCACCGCTGTACAGCACGCGCTCCAGGCGGTCGTAATATATGTTCATGTTGGGGTCGTATCCGCCGGCTATGGCGTTGTGGTAGAGTTCATGTTCGCCGTCGGCCGATATCACGGAGAAGCCCTCGTTGCTCACGGCGAAGATGCGATCGCCCTCGTAGGGGCACAGGTCGGCGTAGCGGCGGTTGCCGGGTGATGGGATCTGGCGGAATACGGGCCTGATGAGGCCGTCATTGCCGCGTTTGAGGCTCTCGGGGAGCAGGCGCAGCAGCTTGCCGTCGATGGTCAGCGCCAGGATGTGGTCCTTGTTCTTGTACAGGCGCGAAACGCGGCGCGTCAGCCGCTGCGGCTCGTCGTTGCTGTTTATGATGTATGAAGCGATGTAGAAGCGGTTGTCGTCAAACGAGAAGTAGTCCAGACCGCCGTCCGAGCCTACAAACAGGCCACCGTCAATGGCCAGCACCGCGCGCACCATGTTGTTGGTGAGCGAGTATGGGTCGTTGTCCTTGTGGACATAGTTGTAAGGGTGCTTGCCGTCGAAGCGCGACAGGCCGTTCCAGGTGCCGGCCCAGATGAAGCCGAGCGAGTCCTCCGCGATGGCGTTGACGGAATTGTCCGGCAGGCCGGCGCCGGTATCGAGCACCTTGAAGTAGCTGGTCTGGGGTGTCGGGGCGGGCGCTGACACCAATGTGACGGCTACAGTAATTGTAAAAAGTAAAGCGAGGGCGTTTTTCATGGTGGTTTCAGGTATCAAACCCTGTTCAAATACTGACTCTTTCAGGGACAAAGGTAGCAAAAATCGTGCAATGCAAAGTTAAAATCGGCTACGAAAATGCCGCCGAACGATTTTCGTAAAATAAGGGGCTAAATTCGTAAAAGCGACGAATTCACCCCGCATAATGACATTTTTGCCCCTATTTTCCGAATTTAACGCCTATATAATCCGAAAAAACACACCATGGCTTACTACATATAATATTAACTTTGCAGCGTCTTAGATAGGCACATATCTGTAAAAATTTTTAATACAGCGTGTGTCTGTTCCAAAGCAGCGAAAATTAACTGAATCTTAATACCTCCATTTTAAAATCCCCCTCTTTACGGTCATCCCGGAAAACGAAATTTTGCTTACGTCTGCCGCCGCGTTGCAACGGCATCGTCCAAGTAAATAATAACCTATCCCAATCATTAGAATTCTCTACTAAAAATTAACCTCTTAATAGTATCCATGAATTACAACAGTCTTTGCAAATCGGTGCGATTCCTGTCTGTAGCCATTGCGGTAAACATGGTGTTCTGCGCAGCCCTTCCGGCTTACGCCGAGCCGGTCCCCGCGCCCCAGGCTACCGCGACAGCAGGCCGAATCACAGGTGAAGTCTATGATTCGACCGGTGAACCGGTTATCGGTGCCTCGATCAAACCCTCCGGCAACGCTCAGCCGGTGATCACCGACATCGACGGCCGTTTCTCAATCCCGTCCACCCAACCCCTCACACTTACCATCTCCTACATCGGATGTAAGACGGTCACCGTCGAGGCCAAGCCCGGCGTGCCCCTCAACATCACCCTTGAAGACGACAACGAGGCCCTTGAGGAAGTAGTAGTCGTTGGTTTTGCCACTCAGAAGAAGGTTAACCTGACCGGTTCGGTAGGTACCGCCACGGCAAAGGACATCGCCGCACGTCCCGTGCAGAATGCCGCTGCCGCCCTTCAGGGTGTCATCCCCGGTCTTAACATTTCGAACTCAACCTCGGGCGGCGAGCTCAACTCCTCAAAGCAGGTCAACGTCCGCGGTATGTCAACCATCGGTGAAGGCTCCAGCGGCTCGCCTCTGATCCTTATCGACGGTATGGAAGGCGACCTCAACCAGGTCAACCCCAACGATATCGAGAACATTTCAGTACTGAAAGATGCCGCCGCATCGTCAATCTACGGTTCGCGCGCACCCTTCGGCGTTATCCTTATCACCACCAAGAGCGGTTCCGACGGCAAGGCAACGGTTCGCTACAACAACTCGTTCCGTTTCAACAAGCCTCTTACCCCCATGGAAATGATGGACTCCTGGCAGTACATCAACTACCTGAACGACGTTTCCCGTTACACATCTAATAAAGATGAGTTCCCCATCGACTACGTTGAAGGCGCATGGCTCTACTACAGCGGCCAGAGCGACAACTTCATCTACGACAACTCATGGGACGGCACACACCGCCGTTGGGGTACAGGCGAGTGCTCCGGTACCTTCGCCAACGTGAACTGGCGCGACGAGCTCTACAAGAACACCGCCTTCGCTCAGGAACACAACCTCACCCTCTCGGGCGGCAACAACAAGGTAAACTACTACGTATCAGGTAACATTCTGGACCAGTCCGGCTTCCTCAAATACGGTAACGACAAGTACGACCGCTACTCTCTGATGGGTAAGGTCAGCGGCCAGATGTATGACTGGCTGAACGTACAGTACACCGGCAAGTGGATGCGTACCGACTACGGCCGACCCACCATCATGGACGGCGGCTTCTACGAGAAGGTTATCCGTCGTCTTCCCCCGACGAACCCCAAGTACGACCCCAACGGCCACCTGGCATCTGACTACAACTACATCAACATGCTGGAGAACGGCGGCCGCCGCATCGAACAGAACGACCTGTTCACCAACCAGGTCAAGCTGACCATCACCCCGCTGAAGGGCTGGAACATCATCGGCGAGTTCAACGCCCGTATCAAGAACGACTGGACCCACCAGGACCGCAAGCCCACCTATACTCACGACGCCAACGACCTTGAAGGCCTCAGCGACGAGACAATGCACCTCTCGTTCGACTCTCCCTCGCACTCAAGCGTTTACGAGTACTCCTTCCGCGAGACCTACCTCAACTACAACGCCTACACCGACTACAGCTTCACGCTCAACGACCTCCACAACATCAAGGCCATGGTCGGCTTCCAGGCTGAGGACCTCAAATACCGCAACCTGAGCGCTTCGCGTGACGATATGCTGGTTGAAGACCTCCCCATCCTTGACCTCACCACCTCAACCGAAACCTACAGCCTGGGCAGCAACTATCAGAAGTGGCGCACCACCGGCTTCTTCGGTCGTATCAACTACGACTTCGACAGCAAATACCTGATGGAAGTCAACCTCCGTTACGACGGTTCATCGCGCTTCCGCCGCGGCAAACGTTGGGTGTGGTCACCCTCTGTATCGGCCGGCTGGAATATCGACCGCGAGAACTTCTGGGAACCCGTTCGTCCCTACGTAAACGCTCTTAAGCTCCGTGCATCCTGGGGTCAGCTCGCCAACCAGAACACCAACAGCTGGTATCCCACCTACCGCACCATCGGCGTGGCCAACCGCGGCACCAACTGGCTGGTTAACGGCGACAAGGCCAACACATCTTCCTTCCCCGCACTCATCGCCGACGGCCTGACCTGGGAAAAGATCCGCAACACCAACATCGGTATCGACTTCTCAGCATTCCGCTACCGTCTGACCGGTTCATTCGACTACTTCTGGCGTAACAACACCGACATGGTTGGTCCAGCCGTGACCTATCCCGCCGTTCTCGGCGCTAATGTTCCCTCGGAGAACTCTCTGTCAATGCGCACCTATGGCTGGGAACTCACCATCGGCTGGCAGGACGTAATCGGCGACTTCACCTACTCCGCCAAACTGAACCTGTCCGACGACCAGACCAAGATTACCAAATACCCCAACCCCGAACAGTACATCAACAAGGGTAACTACGATCCCTACAGCAACTACATCGCCGACCAGCTCGTGGGCAACATCTACGGCTTCACCACCATCGGCGTAGCCCGCGACGATCAGGAAATGGCCGACCACCTGGCAACTCTGCCCAACGGCGGTCAGGACGCCATCGGCTCCAACTGGCAGGGCGGTGACATCATGTACGCCGATATCAACGGCGACGGCAAGATCACCAAGGGTACCACTCTCAACGACCTGGGTGACCTCAAGAAAATCGGTAACCAGCAGCCCCGCTACCGCATCGGCTTCAACCTGTATGCACAGTGGAAGGGCATCGACGTGACCGCATTCTTCCAGGGCGTACTCAAGCGCGACTACTACTTCAACCCCTACGGCGGTCAGGGTACCGGCGGCAAGGGCGCAGTATTCTGGGGCGCTACCACCGGCGGCCGCTGGGAATCAATCTTCCTGGAACCCCACCTGGACTACTGGCGTGACGAAAACAGCAAGTTAGGCGAAAACCGCGACGCATACTACGCACGTCCCATCTACTACACCAACAAGAACCGCGAAATGCAGACCCGCTACCTGCAGAACGCTTCTTATCTGCGTCTGAAGAACCTCCAAGTCGGTTACACCTTCCCCAAGGAACTCACCCGCAAGATCAGCCTCGAAAATCTCCGTATCTTCTTCTCCGGCGAGAACCTCTGCACTTGGACCAAGATGTCGAAGGTTATCGACCCCGAATCTCTGGAAGTTTCGAGCATGAAGTCAGGCTCGTCCTACCCCCTGGCCAAGACATTCTCGTTCGGTCTCACTGTTGACATCTAATAAGCCTAAAATCAGATACAATGAAACTTAAATATAACAAAATCGCGGGTTCGCTCGCTGCCGTGGCCGTTACCTTCGGCCTGGCCGGTTGCGACGACTATCTCGACATCACCCCTCCGTCGCAGGTAACACCCGAAACATACTTCAATACAGCCGACCAGCTGGCTGCCTACACCATCAACTACTATAAGGGCAGCGACGTTCAGGGCGGTCGCTGGAACAACGCCTTCCCCCACTTCGGCAACGGCGGCTCGGCATACGAGTTCTTCCTCGATGACGACCAGGGCACCGACAACGAAGGAGGCACCAACAACAAGTTCTTTGACGGTACCTCCAAGGTGCAGGTCGGCACAAGCGGCGGCGCATGGAGCTTCGGTCAGATCAACAACATGAACTACTTCTTCGAACAGGTTCTGCCCAAGTTCGAAGCCAATCAGATCACCGGCGGTGACGAACTGGTACGCCACTACATCGGCGAGGCCTACATGCTGCGCGCTACCGAATACTTCTTCAAGCTGCGTGCGCTGGGCGACTTCCCCATCATCACCACCACCCTGCCCATGGACAAGCCCGTCCTCGTCGAGGCTTCTCGCCGTCAGCCCCGTAACCTGGTGGCCCGCTTCATCCTCGAGGACATGGACAAGGCCATTGAGCTCCTGTCGGACGGTTCGCTCACCGGCGGCCGTGTCCGCATCACCCGTGAGGCTGCCCTCCTGTTCAAGGCCCGCGTGGCCCTGTACGAAGCTACCTTTGAGAAGTACTTCGCCGGCACTCCCTTCGTGCCCGACCGCAGCGCAGGCTGGCCCGGTGCAAAGGCCGACTACCTGGCTGACTTCAGCTACGACAACGCCGCCGAGGTGAAATTCTTCCTGGACGAGGCTCTGGCAGCCGCCAAGGCTGTTGCCGACGCACATCCCACTCTGACCACCAACAACAAGAAGATGATCGGTGCATCCGCTGATGCCGACGGCTTCCCCTCCAACCCCTACTACGACCTGTTTGCATGCCAGGATCCCAGCGGTCGCGACGAAGCCATCATGTATCGTGTCTATGACTTCGACATCGCAGGCGGTCACTCGCTCAACCAGTACATCAAGGGTGGTCGCGGCTTCACACAGGAGTTTGCCAACGCCTTCCTGATGGACAACGGTCTGCCCATCTACGCCCCCAACTCGGGCTATGCTGGCGACGACTTCGTAGCCGACACCAAGGTTAACCGTGACTGGCGCTGGCGCCTGTTCACCAAGGCTCCCGGTGAATACTGCTACTCTGACAACGCCGAAATCCGTATTGGGGAGGCCAAGAAGAACTATAAGAAGGATAAGGAAATCAAGGCTCCCGCTCTGACCAGCGGCGGCGGCGTGCAGAACACCACCTCCACCGGTTACTACAAGGGCAAAGGCTGGACCATCAACTCACAGTGGACCAAGGGCGGCTGGGACCTCACCGCTGCCATCATCTTCCGCTCCGCCGAGGCTTACCTCATCTACATGGAGGCTGCCTGGGAACGCTACGGCGACGGCCTTGACGCCAACGCATGGGAATACTGGAAGCGCCTGCGCACCCGCGCCGGTTTGCCCGCCGACCCCATGATTACCATCAACGCCACCGACCTGGACAAGGAAGAAGAGTACACCCACGACTTCGGTCTGTACTCCGCCGGCAAGCGCATCACTTCCAAGGTGCTCTACAACATCCGTCGCGAGCGTCGCTGCGAGCTCATGGGCGAAGGCATGCGCTGGGACGACCTCATCCGCTGGCGTGCACTTGACCAGCTCAAGACCAAGCGCTACTTCAAGCACGGCGCCAAGATCTTCGGCCCCATGTTCGACTGGTTCAAAGGCACAACCTCAGCTCCCGCTTCGAAGCTGAAATTCGACCAGGCTGACCCCAACCAGAACAACGTATCGTCGCCCTCCGACATTGAAGGCGGTTTCAACGGCGATCCCAAGTACTTCTCGCTGCTGCGCGTATCGAACCGCAACGAATGGTACAACAGCGGTTACACCTGGCGCATGGGCCACTATTTGGATCCCATTGCCAACAGCCACTTCCTGGAAACCTCGGTTGACGGCAGCGACGTATCCACATCGCCCATCTACCAGAACCCCTACTGGGGCACTACCCCGCAGACTCCCTGCGAACAATAATCAGAAACCAACGGACCGGGAGCGGAACATAATGCCGCTCCGCTCCCCGGCTCCGTTTTCATACAAGAAAACCCATAAAATCAACCCTATTAACTAACTAAAAAATCTTACTATGAAGAGAATCTTTATCTCCATGGCAGCTGTCGCTCTGTGCGCAGCAATGGCTTCGGCCGAAGAAGGCGATCTCGTTAAGAACGGCAGCTTCGACAAGCCCGGTTATGTTCAGGCCGTACCCGGCGGTTACACCTGGGATCCCTGGAACAAGCAGAACTACCTCAGCGTACTTCCCGACTGGATCCTCCGTACAGCCGGTGAATGGAACGGTGGTATCGAACTCATCGACTCTCCCGAACTCGAAGGCGGTGAAGGTCGCGAAGACGAAGACAAAGTATGCGTTAAGCTCGTTGGTTACAACGACAACGGCTGGGCAAAAATTGCTCTGAACCAGGTTCTGGAGAACGCTGTTCCCGGCCAGGAATACACCCTGTCGTTCACCGCTTGGGGCAACTTCCCCGAAGGTGCTAACGTTGACGCCGGCTACCAGATCGGTAACCCCGAATGGAAGACCGAAAAGTGGCAAGACAGCGAAGGTAACGAAGTCGTAGATGAATACTGGGCTGCCGGTAAGGAACTCAAGACCGCTTCTATCAAGGACGAGCTCAACGAAGCCGGCGACTGGTGTGTAATCGAAACCACCTTCAAGGCTGAAGAGGACAAAGTATTCCTGTCAATCTACTACGGCAACTACACCGGCGAAGGCAACAAGGTTGACGGCAAGTGGATGTACCTTGACAACGTTAAGGTTATCGGCGAAGTTGCCGGTATCGAAGACGTAGTTGCAGGTGACGTTAACGCTCCCGTTGAACTGTACAACCTGAACGGTGTTCGCGTAAGCGAAGGCAACGCCGCTCCCGGCCTGTACATCCGCAAGCAGGGCAACAAGGTTGAGAAAGTAACTCTCTAATCCGCCCGCTGACCAAACCCACACATGGCCGCCGACCATTCACGGCCGGCGGCCATTTCACAAACAAATAGTAGGGACGCACGACCCGTGCGTCCGCGCTCACGGAAACACCCCACATATCGCGGTATACACCGCGCTCACGGAAACACCCCATAAATCGCGGTATACACCGCATTGATACCCCCCATGCCGGCACGCGACCGGCCGGACGCACGGACCGTGCGTCCCTACATTACGTCATTCGGCGCCTCTCCCCTCCCGGCGGCCTTGCGGCTGCCCTCCTACTTTGAAAACTCATTATTCCTAACCATATTAAATTTAGTACATGAAAAAAATCCTGCTCAGCTTCATGGCCTTAGCTGCACTGACGGCATCAGCCGCATCGGTGACCCCCGAGGCCGGAAGAGTGTACCGCGTGAAGAACTCATGCGGTCTGGTGGCTAACTTTACCGGTACCGGCCTCAACCTGGCCGAGTCCGATGACGCTGCCGCTTCACAGAAATTTGAATTCCGCGCTGTTGAAGGTGCCGAGAACACCTATAACATCGTTACCTACGATGATCAGATAGTAGCATCTAACGGCGACTGGCTCTGGGACTTCACCAAGCCCGCTACCGACAAAATCGCCCAGTTCACCATCGTGGCTTCCGAGGGCGATGCCAACTACATCAACCTCAAGAACGTCAGCACCGGCAAGAACTGGGGCGCCGACAAGAACACCGCGGGCGAAGGCATCTTCTCCGACAAGGCTGACGCCGAACTGCACCGCTGGCAACTGGTTGACGCAGGAGTGGTTTCGACCCTGATGACTCCCGTGGCAGGCGAATACTACCGCATCCGTCACGAATCAGGCAACTACCTGACCTCAAACTCGTTCAAAACCACCGTTGAGCCCAAGGCCGACAACAACAATCAGATCTATCAGTTTGTCCCCGTAGCCGGCAAGGAAAACACCTACAACATCTACCGCGTAGGCACCGGCATGCTTGTTGGTAGCGACGGCACCTGGAACGTGCAGCCCATGATGTACAACGTGGCCATGACCCAGTACGTCATCAAGCCCAGCACCGCCAAGGAAGGCTACGCTGTATTTGAATGTGTAGCCAAACAGAAGGACGGCAGCTGCCTGGGTACCGACAATGACCTTACCAAGGACAATCAGGTTTACTCCGACAAGGGCAAGGACGCCGCCAAGACATACTTCTCATGGTGGATTGAAAAGGCCGACATCTATCATGCAGCCATCGAAGGCGAACACACCAACCTGGTGGAGAACGGCGACTTCGAGGCCGAAGGCTACGAACAGGCCGATCGCGAAGGTCAGGGCACAACTATGCTCACCAACCTCCCCGGCTGGAAGAAACCCTCCGGCTCAGACTGGGGTAGCGCTGTAGCTGTCAAGGATATCGAAGGCAACCACGTGCTGTGGTTCCAGCAGTATGCATGGTGCGACTGGGACGGCGATACCGCTGTTGCAGAGCAGTATATCAAGGATCTTACCCCCGGCAACGAGTACGCCCTGCTGTTCAAGCACATGGCCGAAAAGGCTGTAGGCACCACCGGTTACAAGGTGATTGAAAGCGTTCCTTCCACAACAACCGTAAAAGACCCCAGCACCGGCATCGAGACCGAAGTTCCTACTACTAAGGATGTGACTCTGGCCGAAGGCAAATTCAGCAATGAAGGCTCATGGGCCGAGGCTGACGTGCGCTTCACTCCTACCACTGAAAAGGTTCGCATTCACTTCTATTACAGAGGCCTTAAAAAAGGCGGTGAAGGCATCAATCACTACATCGACGACGTTCGCGTTTACAATCTCTCGCCCGCCGACTTCTATGCCGACTACGACCTGCCCAAGGAAGACGTCCGCCGCGACGCATACAAGGGTTACAAGCTGGTGTTCGCTGAAGAATTCAGTACCGACGCCGAATCGCCCTCATCTGACGTCTGGAACTTCGAGAAAGGCTACAAGCGTAACAACGAGGACCAGTACTACGACGGCAGCAACAACATCTACATTCAGGACGGTGTCTGCGTAATCGAAGCTCAATACATCGCGGATCAGAAACGCAAGAATCCGGCTTACGACCCCATGGGCAAGGACAAATGGCCCGCAAGCATCGGCAAGTACATGACCTGGACCTCCGGCTCGATGATCACCAACGGCGGCTGGAAGGATGGCCACTCATGGAAGTACGGCGTATTTGAAGTACGCGCCAAAGTTCCCCAGTACGTAGGCTGCTGGCCCGCTATCTGGTCGACCGGCCGTCAGTGGAGCTGGCCCCAGGGTTCTGAAATCGACCTGATGGAGTACTACGGCCACTGCATCCACGGCAACGTATGCTTCGGCAACAACACCTGGATATCCAAGACCGTACACGACAACGTCCTGGGCGAAGGCTGGGGCGACGAATTCCACACCTGGCGAATGGTTTGGGACGAAAACCACCTGGAAATGTGGTGCGACGACAT
>CANQZK010000045.1 GCA_947628285.1 uncultured Muribaculaceae bacterium | reverse complement strand
GTGCCGTATTGTGTGGAACACTTATCAAACTTCCGTGGAACACTGGTCTGTTGATTATTCAGTAAACCCTACATAATCCGACACCGGGCGCGACAAGTCAATGCAGACCGTCGCGCCCGGGCTTTTATTTACCGCCGTTCATACAGCGCCCAATCCAGCACACGCCGATTAGCTTCATCCACCTTCAGAGAGCCGAAATTTTCATAACTTAGAACAAAAAATGCTTTGCCCGTGCTTTGCGAAAAATAAAAACACCCTGTAACTCAACGAGTTACAGGGTGTATCCGTACCCGGACCCGGGATCGAACCGGGATGGGTTGCCCCAACGGTGTTTGAGACCGTCGCGTCTACCGATTCCGCCATCCGGGCGTAACAGCGGCAAAGGTACGACTTTTTGGGTGGTTGTGCAAGCCGCCCGGACTGTTTTTTTGTCCGGAGGCGTTATTTTTTGGCTTTTTGTGTGGGCTAAGTCGGGGTTTTGTAGTATTTTTGTGGAAATTTCTACGCTATGGAACTTATTCCGCTCATAGGCATGACGCCGGGCCGGCTGCGTGAGGTGGCCGCCGAGGTGGGACTCAAGCCGTTTGCCGCTCGGCAGATGGCTGCCTGGCTGTATCAGCGCCGGGTGACCGATATAGACGCCATGACCGACCTTTCAAAGGCGGCACGCGCGCGGCTCAAGGAGAAGTATTGCATTGGCCGCACCGAGCCCAAGGCGCGCGCTCTGAGCGCCGACGGCACGGCCAAGTATCTCTTTGAGGGCGCCCCGGGCCGCGATGTGGAGGCGGTGATGATTCCCGAGGCCGACCGCGCCACGCTGTGTGTGTCGTCGCAGGCCGGATGCAAGATGAACTGCCGTTTCTGCATGACGGGACGCCAGGGTTTCCACGGCAATCTGACCGCCGCGCAGATTATCAATCAGGTGCTGTCGGTGCCCGAAAGCGAGCAGCTGACCAACATTGTGTTCATGGGCATGGGCGAACCGACGGACAACCTGGATGCCGTGCTGGCCGCCATAGAGATTCTGACCGAGCCCTGGGGCCTGGCCTGGAGTCCCAAGCGCATCACCGTGTCGACGGTGGGCAATATGTCGGGACTGCGCACGCTGTTAGATTGCACCCGCGTGCATATAGCGGTGAGCGTGCACTCGCCCTTCGCGGCTGACCGTGCCGCCATCATGCCCGTGGAGCGCGCCTGTCCTGTCAAGGACATCATGGAGCTGCTGCGCGGCTATGACTTTGCGCATCAGCGGCGCCTGTCGGTGGAATACATCATGTGGCGCGGGCTCAACGACACGCCCCGCCATGCCGACGCACTGGCGCGCCTGATCAAGGGCACCGATGCGCGCGTCAACCTGATACGTTTCCATGCCATTCCGGGCGTAGACATGCAGCCGTCTGTCCGCGGCGTGATGGAGTCGTTCCGCGACCGTCTCAACGATGCGGGCGTGACGGCCACCATCCGTGCCTCACGCGGCGAGGACATCGACGCCGCCTGCGGCATGCTGGCCGGCAAGGACCTCCGCCCGGCCGACAATCAACCGAATAATCCATAAATACAAAGACACTCTATGTCACATAAAATAAAAGTGGGTATCACCCACGGAGACATAAACGGCGTAGGCTATGAGGTGATTCTCAAGGCGCTTGAGGACCCGCGCATGGCCGAGCTCTGCACCCCGGTCATCTACGGCTCGGCCAAGATTGCGTCGGCCTACCGCAAGGCGCTCCAGCTGGGGGCCGTGCAGCTGACCCAGATTTCGTCGCCCGCCGAGGCTGTCGGCGACGCCAACTATATCATCAACGTGGTGGGCGAGGATGTCAAGGCCGAGCCCGGCCAGTCGACGCCCGACGCCGGCAAGGCCGCCTTCGCCGCGCTTGAGGCCGCCGTGGCCGACCTGCGACGGGGCGACATCGACGTGCTGGTCACCGCCCCCATCAACAAGGCCAACATTCAGAGCGAGACGTTCAACTTCCCCGGCCACACCGAATATCTCCAGGCCGTGTCCGCCGAGAACGGCGCCGAGGCCCTGATGGTGCTGTGCAACGGCACCATGCGCGTGGCCCTGCTGACCACCCATATGCCGCTGGCCAAGGTGGCTCAGGCCGTGACCAAGGAGGCTATCGTGTCCAAGCTGAAGGTATTCGCCCGCTCGCTGCACCGCGATTTCGGCATTCAGGCGCCGCGCATCGCCGTCCTCTCGCTCAATCCCCACGCCGGCGACAGCGGCCTGTTAGGCACCGAGGAGCAGGAAATCATCATGCCCGCCATTGAGGAAGCCCGCCAGCTCAAGATTCTGGCGTTCGGACCCTATGCGGCCGACGGATTTTTCGGCTCGGGCCGCTTTGTGAAGTTCGACGGCATCCTGGCCATGTATCACGACCAGGGCCTGGCGCCCTTCAAGGCCATGGCCATGGACGAGGGCATCAACTTCACGGCCGGTCTGCCCATCATCCGGACATCGCCCGACCACGGCACCGGCTACGACATAGCCGGCCGCGGCGAGGCATCGCCCGACTCGATGCGCCGCGCCATCTATGCCGCCATAGACATCTACCGCAACCGTTGCATCGACGACGAGGCGCACCGCTCGCCCCTGCGCAAGCAGTACCGCGAGAAAGGCTCCGACAACGTCGTACTTGATCTGGACAAAGAATGAACTACGCCATCATAGCCGCCGGCGAGGGTTCGCGACTGGTATCCGAAGGGGTGCCCGTGCCCAAACCGCTTGTCGACCTTGACGGCCGGCCCATGATAGGTCGCCTTATAGATATAATGTGTGAGTGCGGCGCCGAGTCGGTCAGCGTCATTGTCAACGAAGGCATGACACAGGTGGCCGATTATCTGCGCGAGCGTGCCCGCACCCTTGCGGTGCCGCTGCGGCTCACCGTCCGCACCACGCCCAGTTCCATGCACAGCTTCTATGAGTTGGTGCGGCTCATCCCGGAGGGTAAGTTTGTCCTCACCACTGTCGACACCATCTTCGATGCCGGGGCCTTCCGCCGCTACGCCGAGGCCTTTGTCGCCGCGCCCGCCGGCACCGGCCATATGGGCGTTACAGATTATATCGATGACGAGAAGCCCCTCTACGTAGGCACCGCCGCGGACAACCGCATCACCGGGTTCTATGACACTCCGCACCCCGACGCCCGCTACATCTCGGCCGGAATCTATGGCCTGGAGCGTGCCGTGGCGCTGCCCGTGCTTGAAAGCTGCATGGCCGCCGGCGTGCACCGCATGCGCAACTACCAGCGCCAACTGCTGCTGGCCGGAGTGCCCCTGCAGGCTGTGCCCCTGGGCCGAGTGTTCGATGTCGACCACGCAAGCGATATTGCTGCCGCCCGCAGCTTTTTGTCTAACCCTCACACGCCGGACCATGCTTAAGACCGTCACATTCATAGCCTGCGCAGCCATGTTGGCAGCATCGGCCGTGGTGTCGTGCTCGGCCTCGGCGTCATCGGACGCCGCCAAATCCGCGCCCGCCGATACCGTGCTTGCCGGCGATGGTTTCAACGCCGACAGCGCCATGATGTACGCCCGGATGCAAACCGACTTCGGCCCGCGCGTGCCCGGCACCGAGGCTCACCGGCTGTGCCGCGACAGCCTCGTGTCGCTGCTCGGTTCCATGGCCGATACAGTGAGCGTGCTGAACTCCACCGCCCGCGCATATGACGGCAAGCCGGTGCCCGTCAGCAACATACTGGCTCGCTTCAACTCCGACGCGGCCGCTCGTGTGCTGCTGTTAGCGCATTACGACACCCGCCCGTGGGCCGACCATGACCCTGACCCCGCCAATCACCGTACTCCCATCGACGGCGCCAACGACGGCGCCTCAGGCGTGGCCGCGCTGCTGGAAATAGCCCGCAACCTGGCCCTGAATCCGGCCCGTGTGGGCGTGGACATACTGCTGACCGACGCCGAGGACGGCGGCACCCCGCAGTGGGCCGACGATGCCGATGGCGACACCGAGCATACCTGGTGCCTGGGTGTCCGTCAGTTCGCCGCCTCGCTGCCCTATACGCCGGCCAACCGCCCCCGCTACGGCATACTGCTGGACATGGTGGGCGGCCGCGACGCCCGCTTCAACCGCGAATACTTCTCGCACATCCGTGCCCGCGCCGTGACGGACAAGGTCTGGGCCACAGCCGCCCGCATGGGGCTGTCGCAGCGTTTCCCGCAGGCTCCGGGCGGCGCCATAACCGATGACCATCTGCCGCTTATCGACGCCGGCATACCCACGGTGGACATAGTGGAGAACGCATCGCCCGTCACAGGCTCGTTCCCTGCCACATGGCACACCATGGCCGATAATTACCAGAATCTTGACCCGGCCGCCATGCGCGACGCCGGCCGCGTGGTGCTTCAGGTCATTTATGACGAAAAACCGTGATTTAAAACCCCTTACGTTATGACTATAAACGAAAAACAGCAAGAAATAATCGACGAATTCGCCGAGGTTGACGACTGGATGGAACGCTATGCCATGATCATCGACCTGGGCAATCAGCTGCCCGAGATAGACCCCGCCCTGAAGACGCCCGCCCACCTTATAGAGGGCTGCCAGAGCCGCGTGTGGCTCGATGCGGAGCTCCGCGACGGCAAGGTGTACTACACCGCCGATTCAGACGCCATCATCGTCAAGGGCATCATATCGCTGCTGATCAGCGTGCTGGACGGCCATACCCCGGACGAGATTCTGGACAGCGACCTCCACTTCATCGACGCCATCGGCCTGGGCGAGCATCTGTCGCCCACGCGCAGCAACGGCCTGCTGGCCATGGTCAAGCAGATGCGCCTCTACGCACTGGCTTTCAAGGCCAAGGAAGATGCAAAATCCTGACCCTAAAATCTATATATCATTGAAAAACAGTAAGTAACCTTTAATCTTCCACAATTATGTTCAAAAACCAACCAAGCGGACTGTATGTGCTGTCGTTGGCCAACACCGGCGAACGTTTCGGCTACTACACAATGCTCGCAATCTTCCTGTTCTATCTGCAGGCCAAGTTCGGCTTCGACGCCACCTGGACGGGACAGATTTTCTCAATCTTCCTGGCGCTTGTCTACTTCATGCCTCTGGTAGGCGGCTGGCTGGCTGACAAATGGAGCTTCTCCAAGTGTGTCATCACCGGTATCGTGGTCATGTTCATCGGCTATGCGCTGATGTCGGCCCCGACCCCCGTTCGTTCCAACTTCTCTGTAATGGTTCTCTTCGCCGCCCTGCTGCTGATTTCGGCCGGCACGGGCCTGTTTAAGGGCAACCTCCAGGTGATGGTGGGCGACCTCTACAATAACTCGCGCTACGGCGACCGCCGCGACGCCGCCTTCTCCATCTTCTACATGGCCATCAACCTGGGCTCGATGTTCGCTCCCATGGCTGCCGTCGGCCTCAAGAACATGGCCCTGTCATCGCGCGGCTTCCTCACCAACGATCCTATGGCCGCAACCGTCTGCAACTGGTGCATCGACACCGACAACTTCACCAACATGCCCGTCGACCCTGAAAAGCTCAAAGTCATGACCGACTTCGCCACCGACAAGGGCATGGCCGCCGGCGGCGACCTGGGCGCCTTCCTGTCCGGCTATCTTCAGGATTTTGCCGGCCGCTGCTCGGTAGCATTCGATTCCATGACCGGTTTCGCCAATGACTATATCACCACCTTCTCAACCGGCTGCTCCTACGCCTTCGCGCTGGCATGCATCTCGCTGGTGGTGTCGATTCTCATCTACACCCTGGGCCGCAAGACCTACGCCCACATCATCACCGACAAGAAGAAACAGGCCGACTCCAAGACCGCACAGGCTGCTGCTGCTCCCGAGCTCAGCCCGGAACAGACCCGCCAGCGCGTCGTAGCCCTGCTGCTGGTGTTTGCCGTGGTTATCTTCTTCTGGATGGTATTCCACCAGAACGGCCAGACGCTGACCGAGTTCGCCAAGAGCTGTACATCGCCCGACGCAACCGGCTGGACCCGCATCGGCTTCAACATCTGGGCCCTTGTGGCCATCGCCGCCGGCGTTTACGCGCTGTTCTCGCTGTTCCAGAGCAAGACCGCCAAGGCCCGCGCCGCTTCAGCCATCGTTCTGGCAGCCGTGGCCGGTGTGATTGCATACATCTACTCCAGTACGCCCGAGACCGTCAACGGTGTCGACCCCGCTCTGTATCAGCAGTTCAACCCCTTCTATGTAGTGGCTCTGACGCCCGTATCGATGGCCATCTTCGCATGGCTGGGCAGCAAGGGCAAGGAACCCTCCGCACCGCGCAAGATCGGCTACGGTATGGTGATGGCCGGCTGCGCCTACGCCGTCATGGTATTCGCATCGCTCGGCCTGGTGGGCACCAACGGCTCCGTATCGCCCAACTGGCTGATATCCACCTATCTGCTTCTGACATTCGCCGAGCTGCTGCTCTCGCCCATGGGCATCTCCTTCGTGTCCAAGGTGGCTCCTCCCAAACTGAAAGGCTCAATGATGGGCGGCTGGTTCGCCGCTACCGCTGTGGGCAACTACCTGGTGTCCATCCCCATGCTTCTGTGGGGCAAGATTCCCGTGGCTGTCATCTGGGGCATCCTCATCGTCATCTGTCTGCTGTCGGCAGCCTTCATATTCTCGATTATGCGCAAGCTGGAAGCTGCTACTTCCGACCAGCCCGCGCCGCAGCCCGCCCAGGCCATCGAGACTGTCGAGGACGACGCAATCTGATGCCGTTCTCTCTGTTATAACTCTAATATCCATGTCCCCTGTCGGCCGCGGCCGGCCGGGGACATCATTGGTTTATTATAAAACAAACTCTTATGGATTCCACCCAACATCTCACCGGACTGACTTCGGCCCAAGTGGCCGAAAGCCGCCGCCTGCACGGCGACAACGTCCTGACCCCGGCCCCGCGCCCGTCGCTCTGGAAAAAATTCTTAGACTATTTCGGCGACCCGCTGATACGCATATTGTTGGTGGCGCTGGTGCTGTCGGTGCTTATCGCCATTTATGAATATACGGCCGCCGGAGCCCCGGCATCGGTGTTCCTTGAACCCGCCGGCATACTTGCCGCCGTGCTCATGGCCACACTCATAGGCTTCTGGCTGGAGGTCAGCGCCGACCGCAAGTTTGAGATTCTCAACCGCGTAAACGACGATATGCTGGTGAAGGTGGTCCGCGACGGCCGCGTCACCGAGATTCCGCGCCGCGATGTTGTGGTGGGCGACACCGTAATTCTTGATACCGGCGACGAGGTGCCAGCCGACGGACGGCTGACCGACTCGCTGTCGATGGCCGTCAACGAGAGCACCCTGACGGGCGAGCCCATGGCCCGCAAGTCGCACCGCCCTGACGAGCTGTCAGGCCGCGAGGCCACCTATGCCACGGACATGGTCATGCGCGGCACCACCGTCATTGAGGGCCGAGGCACCATGGTGGTCACCGCCGTGGGCGATGCCACCGAGCAGGGCCACGTGTTCAGGGCCTCGACTATTGAGACCGGCGTCAAGACGCCGCTCGACCGTCAGTTCGACCGCCTGGGGCGTCTCATATCCTATGCCAGCTACGCCGTGGGCGCACTCATAGTGGTGGGCCGCAGCCTGATGTATGACTGGAACGGGGCCGACGCGCTCGATGCCGTCGCTTATGCCCTCAACACCATAATGTTAGCCGTGACGCTCATAGTGGTGAGCGTGCCTGAGGGCCTGCCCATGAGCGTGACACTCAGCCTGGCACTGAGCATGCGCCGCATGCTGGCCACCAACAACCTGGTGCGCAAGATGCACGCCTGCGAGACTATGGGCGCCACAACCGTAATCTGCACCGACAAGACCGGCACGCTGACACGCAACCAGATGAGTGTCTGCGACATGCAGCCCGTCGGCGACGAGGCCGACCGCCTGCTGCCCGAGGCCATCGCGGTCAACTCCACCGCCTTCCTTGACTACGGCGACGGCCACACCGGGCCCTCCGTAGTGGGCAATCCCACTGAGGGTGCCCTGCTGCTGTGGCTTTACGGTCGTGGAATCGACTTCCTGAAGCTGCGCGAGGATGCCGAGGTGCTTCAGCAGCTTCCCTTCTCCACCCAGCGCAAGTACATGGCCACGCTGGTGGCGTCGCCCGTGGCCGGCCGCCGCGTGCTCTACATCAAGGGCGCGCCGGAGATTGTCATGGCGCTGTGCGGCGACATCGCCGATGCGGCAGCATTGACCGCCACCCTGCTTGACTGGCAGAGCCACGCCCGCCGTACGCTGGGCTTCGCCTACGCCTTCATTGACGATGCCGACCGCGCAGTGTTTGACGGCGACGCGCTTGCCGCCGGCCTGCCACTGCGCTTCATGGGCATATGCGCCATAGAGGACCCCGTGCGCGACGAAGTCCCCGCCGCCATCGCCGACAGCCTCAAGGCCGGCATCGTGGTCAAAATCGTCACTGGCGACACCCCCGCCACGGCCTGCGAGATAGGCCGCCGCGTGGGCCTGTGGACCGACAGCGATACCGAGGCCGCGCACATTTCCGGTCCCGAATGGGCTGCGCTCAGCGACGAGGAAGCCTGCCGCCGCGCCACCGAAATCAAGGTGATGTCGCGCGCCCGCCCGGCTGATAAATCGCGCCTTGTGGACATGTTGCAGCGTCGCGGCCAGGTAGTGGCCGTGACCGGCGACGGCACCAACGATGCCCCGGCACTCAACGCCGCCCAGGTGGGCCTGGCCATGGGCGACGGCACCTCCGTGGCCAAGGAGGCCGGCGACATCATAATCATGGACAACAGTTTCGCCTCCATCACCAAGGCCGTGATGTGGGGCCGCTCGCTCTACCTCAACATCCAGCGCTTTGTGCTTTTCCAGCTCACGGTCAACATTGTGGCCTGCCTGATAGTGGTCATCGGCGCCTTCTCCGGCACCCAGTCGCCCCTGACGGTCACACAGATGCTGTGGGTCAACCTCATCATGGACACCTTCGCCGCGCTGGCACTGGCCTCGCTGCCGCCGTCGGACGAGGTCATGAAGCGCCCGCCGCGCGGCACCGACGATTTCATCATCACCCCGCCCATGGCCTGGCGCATCATCGGCACAGGCCTGCTGTTCACCCTCATCCTGTGGGGACTGCTCCAGTACCTGCGCGTGCACGTGGGCGACAATATCTCGGCCTTCACGCTGACAGACTTCCTGGCGTCCTTCGCCACCACCACCGCCCCGCCGCTGTCGTGCTACGACCTGACGGTGTTCTTCACAGTCTTCGTCTTCATGCAGGTATGGAACCTGTTCAACGCCCGCGCCTTTGAATCGGGCCACTCGGCTTTCAACGACAAGCGCCACAGCAAGGTGTTTTTCGGTGTCCTGGCGGTGATAATCGCCGGCCAGTTCGCCATCGTCTACCTGGGCGGCAAGATGTTCAACGTCGAGCCCCTGCCCGCCGACGACATGCTGCTTATACTGGCCGTGACATCGCCCATCATGCTCATCCCGTTGGCCTACGACCTCATAAAGCACCTTGGCGACCGCCGCGGCAGACACTAATTGCTAAAATTGCCTAAATTGGATAATTTTTCGGCTTTTTTTGCTAAGTTTGCACTGCTTTATGAAAAGGATTCTTTGCTATATAGCGCTGATGCTGTGTTGTCTGCCGCAGGTGGCGGCCCAGATCAACACCGAGCAGGTGCTCCGCGTGGGTCAGAACGCCCTGTACTTTGAGGACTACATGCTGTCCATACAGTATTTCAACCGCGTCATCCAGGCCAAACCCTACATGGCCCGGCCCTACTTCATGCGCTCCATCGCCAAGATCAACCTTGAGGATTACGTGGGCGCCGAGCAGGACGCCTCACGCGCCATAGAACTGAATCCCTATCTCACTGACGCCTATGAGGTGCGCGGCGTGGCACGCCAGAACCTCGGACGCGACCGCGAGGCCATCGCCGACTATGACCGCGCCCTGGAACTGATTCCCAACAACCGCCAGCTGATGTTCAACAAGGCCCTGGCACAGAGCCAGATAAAGGAAACCGCCGCGGCCGACTCCACCTTCACCGAGATTATACGCTGTTATCCCGGATTCGACGGCGCCTATCTGGGCCGCGCCCGCCTGCGTCTGCAACAGGCCGACACCACTGCCGCCATCGCCGACATTGACCGCGCCCTGGAGCTGAACAAGAACTCCCTCAACGCCTACGTGATGCGCGCCGACATAGCCATCAACCGCCAGAACGACTTCAAGACCGCCCTGGCCGATATGGACGAGGCCGTCAAGCTGCAGCCACACATGGCCGGCCTGTACATCAACCGCGCCTACCTGCGCTACCGCCTCGATGACTACTTCGGCGCCATGGACGACTTTGACTACGCCATCAAGCTTGACCCCCTCAACGCCCCGGCGCTGTTCAACCGCGGCCTGCTGCAGATGGAGGCCATGGCCTATGACAAGGCCCTGGCCGACTTTGACCGCGTCCTGGAACTCGAACCCGACGATTACCGCGCCATCTACAACCGCGCCATCCTCAACCGCCACAAAGGCCGCCTGCCCCAGGCCCTGGCCGACATAAACCGCATAATCGAGCAGTATCCCGACCTGCCCACCGCCTACGACATCCGCTCCGACATCTATGCGGCCATGAAGGATATGAATCGCGCCGAGGCCGACTCGCGCCACGCACGCCGCCTGGCACGCACCATCACAGACCGCCCCCTGACCGACGAGGAAATTGCCGCGCAGACCGAGCAACCCGCCGACATGCCCGCCGACAAGGCCGCCCGGGAGTTCGCCACCCTGCTAACCGTCGACGACAACGTAGACATTAAGGAGGAATACCACAACCAGGCCATCCGCGGCAAGGTGCAGGACCGCAACCTGCAGGTTGACCCCGAGGGCTGGATGGAACTCAGCTACTACGCAACACCCTCCGAGCTGCGCCCCAACGGATACTATATCAAGGAAGTGGACGATATCAACCAGACGCGCATACTGCGCTGCGTCATCCTGGTGACGCCCGATGTCCCGCCCATCGACGAGCGCACCGGCGCCGGACACTTTGAGAGCATCGAATACTACAACTCCTACCTGGCCGGCCACACACCCCGCGCCATCGACTACATAGGCCGCGCCATGGACTTCATGAGCGTTCGCGATTATGACCGCGCCGTGGCCGACATTGACCGCGCCCTGGCGCTGACGCCCGACCTCGCAGTGGGCCACCTGATGCGCGCCCAGGCCGAATATCACCGCTGGCAGGCCGAACGCATGGGACCCGTCGACACCGAGCAGGACGCCCGCACCCGCGAGATGCTGCGCCGCAAACAGGCCGACGACATCCTGCAGTCGCTCACCCGCGTCATCGAGATATCGCCCGGCATGGCCGAAGCCTGGTACAACAAAGCCCTGATGCACATCACGCTCGATGACTACAGCGCCGCCATCGCCGCACTCAACAAAGCCATCGAGTGCAAGCCCGACATGGGCGAAGCCTGGTACAACCGCGGCTACGTCTACCTCAAGCTCGGCAACAAACGCCTCGGCATCGCCGACCTCAGCCGCGCCGGCGAGTTAGGCATCCTCCCCGCCTACACCCTCATCAAACGCCTCACCCGCTAACCCCGGACCGCAGGGCCGACCCCGGAAACAATCAAAATTCAATAAACGGCGAATTGTAGGGACGCACGCCCCGTGCGTCCGTCGTTAATGAGCTGTGTATCAATGGTATGCATATTCCTAAACGCGGACGCACGGGGCGTGCGTCCCTACTTTTCGACGTTTTGCAATGCCCTCTTTGCGCTGTATTGTTGTATATGTTTCTCAGCATTATTGATTGCCATCTCAGGAAAAATTGTTAATTTTGCAGTTAGAAACAGTAACGATAATCTGATAAATGACCAGTAAGTAAAAAGTATACGACAAGAGCCAAAGACTTTGATAACTCCCTTGTAGTCGTTACAGGCATTGGTCAGCCTTTAGATGCTATAAAGGAGTTTTATTTTTATATGACTCGTCTTGAAATGATAACGATAGTAGGATCTCAATATTTAACAGAAAATATTGAGAACGGAGAGTTCAGTTATGCAATTGCTCTTAACGGAACTCAAAACCTTGCTGTCTCAAGTCACTACAAAGTAGATTTGCGATTCGTAGATGAAGCTACGAATACAATAGTTCTTATTGAAACAAAGCAGCGATTCCGTGCTTCTGATGAAGAACAATTATTTGCGTACGTTGCAAATGAGTTGAAATATAATCCTTCTGCAAAAATTATTGCACTACTAGCGAATACTTCTAACAATAAGATTAAAGCATGGAAGATAAATGAGGACAACGTAAAAGAACAGCTTAATGATAAGATGCTTAAAACTATGATGGAGTATATCCGGTATTTCATTAAGCGTAATAAGAATGATAAAACTACTGTCCTTGAAAACACTTCCCAATTAAATAAAATTCTTCACGATAACGGTATTGAAGAAAAACTTAGAAGTCAATTTGTTGGAACGTGTTTGTTGGCACTTAAAAACGGATTATCTTATCGAGGACTTGAAACTGAACAGATTATCGCAGGCATTAAAAACAAACTAAATGGTTTGTTAGGAGATGATGCTCAGAAAGCTCAAAAAATTGCCCTCCTTGACTCAAAAGTATTAACAAACCAGAATGTTCGAACAATACAAGCAACCAATTTCGTAAAACTCCTTGACTTTATCAATGAGAATATTTTGCCATATATTGATGCTGAAAGCCAAGAAGGTCAAGATATTCTCAGTTACTTCTTTACAACATTTAATAAATATGTTGCTAGAGAAGATAAAAATCAAGCGTTTACTCCAAATCACATTGCACACTTTATGTCAAAAATTGGTGGAATACATAAAACTACTCGCGTATTTGACCCGACATGTGGTTCTGGAACGTTTCTTGTGCAAGCTCTATCCCAAGAATTAAAATTGTGCGAAACTGATGCCGAGAGGGAGGATGTGAAGAAAAAACAAATTTTTGGTATTGAATTTGATGAAAACGTTTTTGGTTTGGCGACTACCAACATGTTGATTCATGGTGATGGAAACTCTAACATATATTGTGCATCATGCTTTGATATGGAACAATGGATTAAAGATGCACGAATTGATCTTGTTCTTATGAATCCTCCTTATAATGCTGCGCGTTCCAAAGTAAACAAAGCTACTGCAGCTTTATACGGCACTGCAACAACAGATCCTACTAAAGGCTTTTCTTTCGTACATTATATCGCAGAATGTACGAAAGAACAAAAGGGCAGATTAGTTACTCTTCTACCAATGGCATGTGCTATTGCAACCCGTGCCGGTATTATTATGGACTTTAAAGAGAAGATGTTAGAACATCACACTTTAGATGCCGTATTCTCTTTTCCTGATGATATGTTTTATCCAGGAGCAAGTGCGGTTGCTTGTTGTATGGTTTTTGATTTGGGGAAGCCTCATCCCGCAGACCATGAAACATTCTTTGGTTATTTCAAGCATGATGGCTTTGAAAAACGAAAAGGAGTCGGGCGTGTTGATGTAAAAAGTAAATGGAATGAAATAGAAGCGGAATGGTTGCGTTTATATCGCCATAAGGAATCCAAAGCTGGATTTAGTATTACGCGACATGTCGATGCTGATGATGAATGGTGTGCCGAGGCATATATGGAAACCGATTACTCAGTACTTTCTGACGAAAATTTCATAGCGACTTTACAGGCGTATGCTTCATACCTTACTAAAAACGAAAAGATATGAAGTTCAAGAAATTCACAGTATCTCAACTGTTCCCTGTACTAGAAAACGGCAAAGCGAACCAAACTCTATTAGAAAACGGGGATGACTGCTTTTATATTGGTGCTAAAAAGACCGACAACGGTGTCATGCGCTATTGTAAATATAATGACGATTTGGTTCAGAAAGGTAATTGTATCCTGTTTATATGTAATGGCGCGGGATCTGTGGGATATTCATTATACATGGATCGTCCATTTATGTCTACTTCGGATGTCGTCGCTGCATATAACGAGAGACTTAATCTTTATGTAGGTCTCTACCTCGTTTCCTTGTTTGATTTGGAACGTCCGAGGTATTCATATGGTAGGAAATGGAAGAATACATTGAGACAAACAACTGTTCCTCTACCTGTGGATGAAAATGAAGAGCCTGATTGGAGATGGATAGAAAATTTTATGAAAGGTCATATTCTTGAATCCTCTCCAAATAGGACTAAAGAATTATTCCTTAATTCCATAAATACTGATTCCATTCTACCTGGACGAGTCCCTTTGACGGCTGCTTCATGGAAATATATCGAATTAAGTAAAGTATTTCAACGTATTTATAAAGCACAACCACATGTAAAATCAAATCTTTCAATATCTGAAAGAATTAAGGATAACTATGTTCCGTTTATTTCGCGTACAGAATCAAATAATGGTTGTGACGGATATGTAAATTCTGAAGATGTGACTATTGAGCCTGGAAATGCCATTATTATAGGAGACACTACGGCTTCTATTTTTTACCAAGAATTCCCGTTTACGACTGGTGACCATATTGTAATTTGCAGATCTTCTAATCTCAATAAGTTTAATGCATTATTTCGGGATATTCAGTTAATGGCCTCTGACGGACATGGAATAATTGGCCGTGGATGTACTGAACGGGGTTGAACGTCGGCT
>CANQZK010000044.1 GCA_947628285.1 uncultured Muribaculaceae bacterium | reverse complement strand
CTACAACGACTTCATCCGCCGCCATCTGGGCGAGCGCCCCGGCCCGATTGTCGAGCTGGAGACGGGCCGCGTGCTGGGCACGCACCGCGGCTTCTGGTTCCACACAATAGGCCAGCGCAAGGGCCTGGGCCTGAGCGGAGGCCCGTGGTATGTGGTGCGCAAGGACGTGGAGAACAACGTCATATACGTGTCCGGCGGCTACGACACCGAGCGCCAGTACGGCCGCACGCTGCACATCACCGAGACGCGCTTCCTCACCGTCGACCCCTGGGCCGGCACGGACTGCAACGGGGCCGAAATCACCTTCAAGAACCGCCATATGCCCGAATTCATCACCGCGCGCCTGACGCGCCTCGACGATGTCCCGGGCGAATACATAATCGAGTCGGACCGCCCGGTGCAGGGCATCGCGCCCGGCCAGTTCGCCGTGCTCTATGACCGTCAGGCACACCGTTGCCTCGGCTCGGGCATAATATCCACCCCGGCCGACACCTTAAAAATCTGACACAATGGATGACCGCATCAAACTAAAAGTACTCGGACTCTCATACAACCAGCAGCAGAGCGGCGCCTTCGCCCTGCTGCTGGCGCAGGAAGGCGGTCCATACCGTATTCCCATAGTGATAGGCGCCGCCGAGGCCCAGTCGATAGCCATACGCATCGAAGGCATCACCCCGCCCCGCCCGCTCACGCACGACCTTTTCATCAGTTTCGCCCAGGCCTTCGGGGTGCGGCTGCGCGAGGTGTTCATCTACAAGTTCGAGGACGGAATCTTCTCGTCCGAGCTCACCTTCAGCGACGGCGACCGCACCGTGGTGCTGGACGCCCGCACCTCCGACGCCATAGCCATAGCCATGCGCCTGGGCACGCCCGTCTACACCACCCGCGCCATCCTGGAGGAGACCGGCTTCATAATCGAGAACGAGCAGGAGGACGAGCCCAACCACGACGACGGTCCCTCCGTGGAGCCCGAACCCGCCGCCACTCAGGAGCCCAAGCCGGAGAACCTGGCCCTGGAGGAGCTGGAGAAAATGTTAGCACGGCTCATCGAGGACGAGAACTACGAGGAGGCCGCCCGCATCAGCGAGATCATCAAGCGCAAAAAGAGCAAATAACCCTTAAACCATGATAAAATCTTCATCAAATCTGTTAAAACCACGTCTGTCGGCGCTGGGATTCCTGGAATTCGCCGTCTGGGGCGCGTATCTGGTATCAATGGGCCTGTTCCTGGGCAGCAAGGCCGTAGGTCTGGGCGACTATGTATTCTGGTTCTACACCGTCCAGGGCCTTGTATCGCTGTTCATGCCCGCCATCATAGGCATCCTGGCCGACCGCTACATTCCGGCGCAGAAAATGTTCTCGATATGCCACGTGCTGGCCGGCGCCTTCATGGGCGCCACCGGCTGGTATGCCATGAGCGCCCTCAATGCCGGCGAACCGGTCAAATTCTCTGTCATCTTCACACTCTACACCGTATCGGTGGCCTTCTTCATGCCCACCATCGGCCTGAACAACTCCGTGGCCTTCAACGCCCTGACCAAGGCCGGGCAGGACACCGTCAAAGCCTTCCCGCCCATACGGACGTGGGGCACAATCGGTTTCATCTGCGCCGAACTTGTTGTCAACTTCGTGCAGATTGACGGCGTTGACCTGCAGAATTCCTACACCCAGTTCTTCTTCAGCGCCCTGCTGAGCTTCATCCTGGCCGCCTACGCGCTGACCATGCCCGACTGCCCCGTCAACCGCGACAGCAAGGGCTCGCTGGCCGACTCGCTGGGCCTGACGGCCTTCAAGCTGTTCCGCAAGAAGGAGATGGCTATCTTCTTCATATTCAGCATGCTGTTAGGCGTGTCGCTGCAGATTACCAACTCATACGGCTCGATGTTCATCAGCCACTTCAACGACGTGGCCGAGTACGCCGGCGGATTCTTTGCCAAAAACCCCACCTTCCTGATATCCATCTCGCAGTGCAGCGAGGCGCTGTGCATCCTGCTCATCCCGTTCTTCCTCAAGCGCTTCGGCATCAAGGGCGTCATGCTCATGGCCATGTTTGCCTGGGTGCTCCGCTTCGGCTTCTTCGGCCTGGGCAACACCAACCCCTCAGGCGTGTGGCTGCTCATCCTGTCATGTATAGTCTATGGCGTGGCGTTTGACTTCTTCAACGTCTCCGGCGGGTTGTACGTAGACAGCAAGACCACGCCGCAACTGCGCTCGTCGGCCCAGGGCCTGTTCATGATCATGACCAACGGCATCGGCGCATCGTTAGGTACACTCATCGCCGGCTCATGCGTGGTCAACAAGCTGGTTCTCGCCCCCGGGCTTGACGCCGAACAGCAGCTTGGCGGCTGGCGCGAATCATGGTTCATCTTCGCCGGCTACGCCCTGCTGGTGGCCGTCCTGTTCTTCCTGATATTCCACCCGTCCAAAGAAGAAAACGCCCCCGTGGCCGATGCCGAGAACATTGACCGCGCCGAGGACGACAGCCTGCTGGAAAGCAAATGATACGCTTCTACGCCCCCGACATCGACACTACACTGACGCTGCCCGAGAGCGACTCGGCCCACTGCGCCCGGGTGCTGCGCATGCGCCCCGGCGACACAATCGAGGTGGTGGACGGCCGCGGCGGCCTGTATGTGTGCCGCATAGCCGACGCACATCCCCGCCACACCGCCGTGGAGATTGTCAGCCGCACCGCCCTGCCCAAGGTCTGGGACGGCTCCATCACTGTGGCCATAGCGCCCACCAAGCACAACGACCGCATGGAGTGGCTGGTGGAGAAGCTCACCGAGATAGGCGTGGACCGCATCGTGCCCCTGCGATGCCGACACTCCGAGCGCAAGGACATCAACCGCGAGCGCCTCGAGAAGATAGCCGTGTCGGCCATGAAACAGTCGCTCAAGGCCATACTGCCGCGCGTGGAGCCGATGATGCCCTACCCCGCCTTCCTGGACTCATGCACGGACGCGCAGCGATTCATAGCCTACTGCGACCCGTCCATCCCGCGCCTGCTCATGGCCCGCGAGTACCGTCCGGGCCTCGATACCGCCATACTCATCGGCCCGGAAGGCGACTTCGCACCGGAGGAAATCACGGCGGCGCTGGACCGCGGCTGGACGCCCGTATCGTTAGGCGACAACCGCCTGCGCACCGAGACAGCTGCCCTCGTGGCCTGCGATACCTGCCACATAATCAATCAACTGCATCAAAAATCATGAATATCCCCGAATATCTGTCGTCAAGCCTGACGGACAACTTCTTTCTGCTGGCCGGCCCGTGCGTAATTGAGGGCGAGCAAATGGCCCTGGACATAGCCGGCGCCGTGGCTGAGGTGTGCCGCCGCCTGGAAATCCCCTATGTGTTCAAAGGCTCATACCGCAAGGCAAATCGCTCGCGTCTGGACTCGTTCAGCGGCATCGGCGACATCAAAGCCCTTGAAATATTGGCGCGCGTGCGCCGGGAAATCGGCGTGCCCGTGGTGACTGACATCCACGCAGCCGAAGAGGCCGCCATGGCCGCCGAATACGTCGATATCCTGCAGATTCCGGCCTTCCTGTGCCGCCAGACGGACCTGCTGTTGGCCGCGGCCCGCACCGGCAAGACGGTCAACATCAAGAAAGGCCAGTTCCTGGCGCCGGAGTCCATGCACTTTGCCGTGGACAAGGTGCGGCAGGGCGGCAATGACAAGGTGATGGTCACCGACCGCGGCACGACCTTCGGCTACGGCGACCTCATAGTGGATTTCCGCGGCATCCCGGTGATGCAGCAGACTTGCGGCTGCCCCGTGGTGATGGACGTGACCCACTCGCTGCAGCAGCCCAACACGGGCGGCGGCGTGACCGGCGGACGCCCCGAGATGATTGAGACCATAGCGCGCGCGGCCATAGCCACGGGCGCCGACGGCTTGTTCATCGAGACGCACCCCGACCCTTCTGTGGCCAAAAGCGACGGCGCCAACATGCTGCGCCTGGACCTGCTGCCCGCGCTGATGGAGCGCCTGACAGCCCTGCGCCAGGTGGTCAATAAATTCTGATTTTACCCTCCGAAAAGACGCTGGAAAACCAGCACATCACGGTACTGCCGGCCGCTGTGCACCCATGAGCGCAGGCGGCCGGCGCTTTTGAAGGCGCACTTGTCGAACAGCGCCACGGACGGGCGGTTGTCCACCGCCACCATGGCCCAAAGCTGATGCAGGTCAAGCGTATCGGCGGCGTAGGCGCACATCAGCTCCACAGCAGCGGCCGCATAGCCCTGCCGGCGGAAATTCTCAAATATGTAAATGCCCACGGCGGCGCGGCGGGCACGCCCGTCCACCTGAGTGAGATCAATTATGCCCACGGTGCGGCCGCTCGGGCGGTCGACAATCATCAGACGCAGTTCGCCCTGCCCGAAAGGGTCGGCGGCATAGCTGTTGACATATTCCCATACCTGCAGGTGCGACACCGGCGCCTGCGGAGAGGGCGACGACTCGTACTTGTCACGGTCGTTCTCGGCCATGAAGATGGCCTCGACATCGTCGCGCTCCGGTGCGCGCAGCTCTATACGCTCGTTTGCTATCATATCACAATAGGAATCAATCAATTAAAGGGCCGACGGTCTACTATGGAACGGCCCAGGGTGAGCTCGTCGGTATACTCCAGCTCGTTGCCCACGGCCACGCCGCGCGCCAGGCGTGTCACCAACAGGTCGGGGCGGTCCAGCTCCTGTAACTTGCGGTAGATATAGTAGTTGGTGGTGTCGCCCTCCATGGTGGGGCTCAGGGCCAGGACGACTTCGTGAACGGATTCGTCGTCGCGCACACGCTCTATTAGCGAGCCGATTTCCAGGTTGGAGGGGCCGATGCCGTCGATGGGCGAGATGACGCCGCCCAACACGTGGTAAACGCCCTCGAACCGACCGGTGCGCTCCACGCTGAGCACATCGCGGACGTTCTCCACCACGCAGACCGTCGAGCGGTCGCGCCCGGTGTCGGCGCATATGGGGCATACCTCCGTCTCGCTTATGTTGTGGCACACGCTGCAGTAGCGGATGCCGCAGCGCATGTCTATGATGGCGTTGCCCAGGGCCACGGCCTCGTTGCGTTCGCGCCGCAGCATGTACAGCGCCAGGCGCAGTGCCGTCTTGCGGCCGATTCCCGGCAGACGCGACAGCTCGGTGACGGCATTCTCGAGCAGACGTGAGTCAAATTCGTTTTCCATATTTCATTCAAAGGCCGCGCGGCTGAAACGGTAGGTAGCGCCATAGAGCGGGAACTGCAGCGTGAGCATGTCGCCCTGAATTATGGCACCCGTGTCGCCGCTGACGGGGAGCCCATCCGGCTGAATCCACATTAAATCATATGTATCGGCGAAGGTCGTTGGCCGCAGCTCGCCTTTGAGGCGTCCGCAAGGCCAGTCGGCGGCCTGTTCGGCCGCTCCGCCAAGATAATAAACATCGTAACCGGGGTGAGAGTTTGCGCGGACGGTGGCCAACGTGTATCGGCCGCCGGGACGCGATTTCAGCGGGTCGGTGTCGCGGTCATAGTACACCCAGAGGCCCTCGGCGGGGTCGGAGGACGCGGCAAGATAGGCGCGCATGTCGCCCTCGGATGCAAAGTCCATCATGCGCGGGGCGGGCAGGCTGAAACAGGTCATGGTATCGCGGAGCACGCGCACCCCGGCGTCGGCATAAGTCTGCATGCGCACCTCGGGCACGTCAAGGGCGCACTCCACGGGCTGTTCCTCGGTTAGCGAACGCGACCCGACGCCAAGCCGCGCGCCTGCGGCCGACGCATCCAGTCGCAGCGACACGGCGCCGTCGGCGGCAGGAGTCAGCACTATGTAGCGCGAGCGCTCGTCACGACGGCCCCCGGCACATCGCCCCACGGTGAACTTCAGGCGCATGTCCGACACAAGCTCGTCAGCGGCTTGTCCGCGCGAGGTCAGTTCGGCAAAATCGTAGTTTAGCGTATCGGCCACGTTCCAGCGCATTCCGGCCCGGCCGCCGCGCACCTCGTCGAAGGCCACGCGCAGGTGGCATCCGGCCTGCAGGGCCGGTCCGGCGGCGGTATGTGTCCGCGCCGGGGCAAGCGCAAACCCGGCCACAAGGGCCACGATGAGCATCAGCGCCGCCCTCATAGGCCAATCAGAGCGGCTGTCTGTTGTACGAATTCCTCCCGGGGCAGGTCCCAGGGCAGCCAGTGGATGGTGTGCCCGCGGCGTTCCATGCCGCGGAACCATGTCATCTGGCGTTTGGCAAACTGATGGATGGCCGTTTCGAGCTGCCGCAGCATCTCGTCGCGGCTCAGTTGGCCGGTGACGTAGCGGGTCACATAGTTGTATTCCAGGCCGTAGTAGATGAGGTCGTCGGGGCTGAGGCCGGCGTCCAACAAAGCGCGGACCTCCTCGGCCATACCCTCGGCCATGCGCTGATGCAGGCGGCGGGTGATGCGCTCGCGGCGGCTGTCGCGGTCGATGCTCACGCCCACAATGACGGCTCCCTGCACGGGATGCGGCTGTGTGCGGGCAGCCTCCTCGGGATGCTCGACATAGTATGTGGCTATCTCAATGGCGCGGATGGCACGCTTGGCCGTGTCAACATCGGTGATGTTGTGCAGCCGCTTCATGGAGGCAAGGATTTCCGTCAGCTCGGCAAGGGTCTTGCCCTCGAGCGACGCGCGAAGCTCCGGATTGGGCGGAACTTCGGGCAGCTCCAGGCCGTTGACCAGCGCCTCCACGTACATGCCCGTGCCGCCCACCACCACGGGCAGACGGCCACGGCCGCTGATGTCGGCCATGGCGGTGCGAGCCAGCCGCAGGTATTCGAAAAGGTTGTAGCGGCTGCCGGCATCGGCTATGTCGATCAGATGGTAGGGAACATCACCGTACTCGGCAAGGTCCTTGCCGGAGCCGATGTCCATGCCGCGGTAAATCTGGCGCGAGTCGGCGCTGACAATCTCGCCACCGAAGGCGCGGGCGCAGTCCACCCCGCGGCCGGTCTTGCCGCAGGCCGTGGGGCCGGTTATGACCAGCATGGGGCACTTCATCGTCGTAGTGGTCATCGTCATCGCGACAGTGAGTCAAGAATGCGGTTCCACAGCCGGCGGGTGCGGAAGAAGGGTCGGTCCTGGTTGTTGTCGGCCACGGCCAGCCAGTTGACGTCGTTGTAATTCACGTCCCAGGTCTTGAAATCGCGCAGACGGAAGGTGGGGCGATAGTGCTTGATGGGATACAGGCGGCGTCCCTCGGCGTCGTAGGTCTTCCAGGCCATGGTGATGGTGAATATGCGGTACACTTCCTCGCACAGCTCGGCGCCCAGGCGGGCGGTGTTGAGCATGCGGTTGATCTGCTCAAGCGAGAACCACTCGCCGCGCAGCACGCCGGCATCGCGCGTGCTCACCTCGTCGGGCATGAACACTGCGTAGTGCACCACGTCGGCACGCATGTCGTGATTCTTGGTGGAGTAGAGGAAGCGGATTTCAAAGTCGTCCACGCCGCTGAGGCGCTTGAACAGCTTGCGGGCGTCGTCAAGGGTGACAAAGAAGTCCGGGGGCACCTCGGTGTAGGCCGGAGTGTCGTAGCGGCCGCCGTCGGTACGGTCCAGCATGACAAAGTCGCCAGACACGATGAGGAAGCGCACCAGGGTGTTGGTGGCGCTCTCGGTGGACATCACCGGGCCGATGACGGCGGTGAGGTTGGAGTAGCGCATCCACATGAACATCAGCGATATGGCATAGGCGCCCATGGGCATGATGCGGAAGAAGAAAAGGTCGGGCGTATTCAGGTTGATGTTGATGTAGTAGTAGAAGTAGTACCACACCGTGACGGCGGTCAGCGTGGCGCCGAAGCACAGCAGCATCATCACCTGGTAGCGCGACTCGCGGTAGTAGATGGTGGACACCACGCCGTTGCACGAGCTGAAGCCGTGGCGGCGGCGGCAACGGACGCAATACTTGTTGGAGCGGCCCCGCAGCACGGCCCACAGCGACACTAACGTCAGCATGGGAAAGATGACCAACGACACTATGTAGGGGATGTCATGGTTGGTGGCCGACCAGTCAATGGCGCCGGCGAAGAACATGTGCGTGTTCAGAATGTTGATGGTCAGCATGACGGCGGCGCTCCAGAACAGCGCCTTCATGGCCACCCGCACGCTGCGGCCGCAGATGTACAGGGTCGCGTTATCGTCGTGACGCGAATATATCAGCAGAAAATAGGCTATGGCGGCCACGGGCAGCGGCAGCCAGTTCTTGGGCACGAAGAAGGCCAGCACAAGCACCAGGGCGAACGACCCGAAAGCCAGCGCCCAGTTGACCCACATGCCCATGAGGATGCGCCTGGTTATCTTGACATCGCTCGTTACCATCACTTCATGTTTAAGTTGAGCCAGCGCAACATGTTGCCGTAAACCACCGAGCGGGCGTTGCAGCCGTAGATGGAGTGGTTCATGTTGGGGAATACGAGCATGTCGCACAATATGCCGGCGCTCTGCAGGCGGCTGACAAATTCAAGCGTGTTGGCGGGATGGACGTTGTCGTCGGCGGTGCCGTACATCATCAGCAGGGGGCATTTCAGGCGGGTGAAGCGGCGCACGGGGGCCGACTCGTTGTAGCCGTCCTCGTTCTGCTGGGGTGTGAGCATGTAGCGCTCGGCGTAGACGCTGTCGTAGTAGCGCCAGTCGGTCACGGGTGCCACGGCCACGGCGGCGGCGTAGGGGTTATCGGCAGCGGTGGCGGCCATCAGGGCCTCGTAGCCGCCGTAGCTCCAGCCGAATATGCCTATGCGGGCGGCGTCGGCATAGGGCAGCGAGGCCACGTAGCGGGCGGCGGCAAGCTGGTCGATGGTCTCGTAGTGGCCCAGGTTGCGGTAAACGACATCGCAGAAGGCGCGGCCGCGGCCGCCGGTGCCGCGTCCGTCAACGCACACCACCAGATAGCCCTCGCGGGCAAAGGCTTCCTGCCAGTCCACCTGCCAGCGGTTGAGCACTTCCTGTGAGCCCGGGCCGCTGTACTGGAACATCACCACGGGGTATTTGCGGGCGGGGTCGAACCCGGCGGGCTTGACCATGTAGCCGTTCAGGGTGTTGCCGTCGGAGGTCATGGTGAAGAACTCGCGGGGCGAGATGCATCCGGCGTACTTGGCAGCATAGGAGGCGTTGTCCTCAAGGGTGCGCAGGGCCTTGCCGGCCGATGTGCACATGGTGTAGACGGGGGCCTGACTTACGGAGCTGTGGCGCAGCATCATGAAGCGGCAGCCGGGCGAGAACTGCGCCGACGAGCCGCCCGCGGCGGGCGAGATGTCGGTGACGCGACCCTTGGGGTCCAGGAGGCGCACGGTGCGGTCCATGGGCGTGGGGGCGGCCTGCTGATAGTAGTGATTGCCCTCGGCGTCGCAGCCGTAATAGTCGGTCACGTCGGCGTCGTCGGTGGTGAGGCGTCGCAGCTCGGCGCCGGTGTAGCTGTACATGGTCAGGCGGTTGTAGCCCGTGGCCCATGAGTTGACCACGAAGCCCTGAGGCAGCAGCGTCAGGCCCTCATAGGATGCGGGCGATATCCACGTCTTGCTGTCCTCGGCGTACACGCTCTTGACAACGGTGCTGGCCGGGTTGACGCTGTAGATTTCGTAGTGGTTCTGGTCGCGGTTCAGGGTAGCGGCCAACAGCACGGTGCCGCCGGGAGCGTAGCCTATGCGCGGTATGTACTCTATGCGGCTGTCGGGCAGGGCTATGTCCTTGATTTTGCGGGTCTCTATGTCATAGCTGTGCAGGCTGACGCGCGAGTTGGGCTCGCCGGCCACGGGATATTTGTAGCTCCATGTGCCTGGATAGAGAGCGTACTGAGTCTGCGGACGGCAGGAGCCCTCGTAGGTGGTCATGTCGTAGGTGGGGACGTCGGTCTCGTTGTATTTCAGATAGCAGAGTGTCTGATTGTCAGGGGCCCAGACCATTGAGCTCGTGGTGGTGAACTCCTCCTCGTACACCCAGTCGGGCACGCCGTTGATGATGGCGTTCCGGCGGCCGTCTTCGGTCACGGACACCTCGCTCTTGTAGTCAAGCTTGGCTATGTGGACGTTGTTGTCGGCCACGAAGGCCACCATGCGCGAGTCGGGCGAGAACAACGGCGACTGCTGACGCGGATGCTGTGCCGACAGCGGGCGCATCAGGCGGCTGCGCACCTCATACACGTAGTATTCGGCGCGGAACGAGCGGCGGTAGACGGGCTCGGAAGCGGTCCAGACAAGCACCTTCGATGCGTCGGGGCTCAGTTCGAAGCCCTCGATGCCGTCAAGCTTGGTCTCGCGGGCGGTGGTGACGTTAAGCAGCACATCCAGCTTGTCGCCGGTGCGGATGTCGAAGCGCTCGATTGATTTTCCGTCGGCCGAGAGCATGGCGTAGCTCGTGCCGTCGGGCATATATGTGAAACTGCGGGGCGACACGGGCTGGTTGGCCGGCATGACGTAGGGCGCCACGGCGTTTACCTCGGGGGCCGAGGCCGCGGCGCTGAGTGTGGCCGCTGCGGCGGGTATGAGTGCTATAAGATATATGTGTTTCATATGCGGGATTCTTGTTTAGAACAGGGATAGCTGATTGGGGTTGTTGGCGGGCGACGATTTGCGCTTGGGGGCGCGGTAGCCGAACTCGACTTCCTCGTCGGCGGCGCGCATCGAGGGAGTCTGAGGCGGGGGAGTCTTGGTGAACCATTCCTCGGTCTCGAAAGTTTCCTCCAGGGCCGACAGTTCGCTGTCCGAGATGCGCGGGGCCTCGTCCACGTGGCCGTAGAGTGATTCGTCCTCGGCCACGGCGGCGATTTCCGGGGCCGGGGGCACTGTTATGACAGCGGCAAGGCGCGCTTTCAGGGCGGCAATCTCGTCGTTGAGTTCCTTCTCGTGCTCGCCCTGCATGCGCAGGTTCTCGCGGATGGTGGACTGCAGCGACTCGACGCGCGTGCTCAGCGTGGCGGCCTTCTGTTTGAGTGTCTTTATCTTTTCCTCGCGCTGGCTGATGGCATCGTCCACCAACTTCATTTTCTCGTCGATTTCGGCATACTCGGCCTCGCGGGCGGCGGCTTCGGCCAATTTGGCCTTGAGTTTTTCGGTTGTGGCCTGCGCCTTTTCAAGCTCGGTCTCCTTCTCGGCCAGGCGTTTGCGCAGATCAGCCTGCATCTCGCCGGCCACGCGCAGCTGCTCCTTGAGCGAATCGATGCCGTCTTTCATCTCCTTCATTTCAGCCTCGATTTCGGGCGAGGGTTCGGGGGCAGGGGCCGGGGCGGACGCAGGTGCCGGGGTGGCTGCCGGGGTGGCTGCGGCGGCATCGGCCTGGAGCACATCGGCCACCTTGAGGCGGTTCAGCAGCGAGCGGTTCTCCAGTTGGTACTGCTCGCACTCGGCCTCGGCACGGGCAAGCTGCGATTCCAGGTCGTGGACGCGCTCCGAAAGGGCTCGCTTCTGGCGGTCGGCGCTTAGCTGCTTCTCGCGGATGTCGCTGCTGCGTTTTTCCATCTCGCCGGCGCGTGAGCGGAGGGTTTCCAGCTCGGCGGCCATGTCGCTGCGGCGGCTTTCCCAGCGGCGGGCGCAATGTGCCTCGGCCTGCGCCATCAGACTGTCCATATAGGCCTTGATATCGCTCTCCAGGCCCTCCATGAGCAGGCGGCGCTGAGCCTCGGGGTCGGCCGAGCGGCTCAGGAAGTCGGGCAGAGCGGCCGTGAAGGTGGCCGTGACGTGCTCAAATATGCGCTGCTTGACGGCGGGGTCGAACACGGGCGCGGACGCGTCGGTGTGCTCGGCGTCCGCGGGGCCTTCGCCGGCGGCTGCGGCGGCTGCGGCAGCCGGAGTGTCGGCGCTTTCGGCCTCGGCGGCTGTATCGGCATAGAGGGGGTCGTCCTCATAGGTTTCGACGTCGTCGCCGCCGAAACCGAATGCTCGTTTTATGGCGTTAAAGATGCTCATGAGGGGTCGGTATTGGATTTTTCAGGTTGTTCGGGTCGGGCCACGATGCCCACGCCCTTGCGGCCGTTGATGGCTATGGTCAGGGGACGGTCAAAGCGCACCACGCGGATGCGGCCGTCGTCATATTCGGCTTCCATGGCGTCGAGGGTTTCATAGTCGTAGACCGTGCCCGGGGCACCGGCGCCGATGGTGAAGTAGCCCACGCCGAAGGAGGTGAGGTTGTGGAAGAAGTGCGTGCCCTGGCTGGGCTCGATGCGGTAGTTGTCCAGCGAGGCCTCGACGATGAGCCGGGCGGCGGATATGTCGGCCCAGTGCACGGGGATGCCCAGGGCGTCGTCCGACGAGCCCCAGCGGCCGGGCCCTATCAGCACGTAGTTCTCGTCGCGCTCTATGAAGCGGCGGTTCAGGGCCTCCAGCTTGCCTACGAGCTCGCGGTTGTAGGCGGAATCGAAGGTATCGGGGCGCACGTAGACTATTGAGTGTATGCCCTCGACGCTACCGTTGCCTATGGCGGTGGAGCTGCGCAGAATCAGCCGCTCGGGGTCCACGTCCAGCATGGCGTCGGTGACAAGTTCCTTGCGGTCGATTATGGGGCGAATCTGCAGCCAGTATATGTGGCCCTTGTCGGTGGGGGCCGACGAGGCGTTGGGGGCTATGTTGCCGGCGAATTCAATCTCGATGGGGCGCTGCATGGCGTTGGAGCCCTGTTTGAGCATGAAGTCCACGGCCTTGGCCAGGGGGAAGACGCCGTCGCGCAGCACGTTGTTGAAGGTGACGACGCGGCGCCCGCGGCCGCCCTCATAGTCGCGCAGCATATGGTCGGAGGGGTCGAACACGGAGGCCATGTATCGCAGGGCGCCCGTGTCGGCAAAGTCCTGTACGGGCCGCGAGACGATGTTGAATGAATCGTCCGTGGTGAGCGACATGTCGCGTGTCCCCTCGGCCACGGGCAGGGCGCACAGCGTGGTCTGGGTCTGTTTCAGCGCCAGGTCCAGGGTGGATGTCTGCAGCACGCGGCACGGGTGCAGGGGGCTGAAGCGCAGGCCCACGCCGCCGTCCACAATGTACTTGCCCAGACCCACGGCCACCTCGGCCACGCCGTCCTCGGGCTGCTCGTCGCCCAGGGGGTAGTAGTTGAGCGAGCGGCCCACGCCGGAGAAGCCGGGGAAGTAGAGGTCGCCGTGCACCTCGCCCACCACTTCCTGGATTATGACAGCCATCTTCTCCTGGTCGATGAGGTTGCTGGTGGCGGTCATGTAAGCCTTGCCGGCGCGGTAGAATACGGAGGCGTAGACGCCCTTGATGGCATCGGACAGCAGACGCAGGCGCTCGTAGCGGTCGGCATAGCAGGGCACCATATAGGTGGCGTATATGCCGGCAAAGGGCTGGTAGTGCGAGTCCTCCAGCAGACTGGAGCTGCGCACCGCCAGCGGGCGGTCCACAACGTCGAACAGCGCGAAGAAGTCCTCCACTAACCGCTCGGGCAGACGTGCCGCCAGGAAGTGTTGCAGTATCTCGTCGTCCGGGGCGTCGCTCAGCGCTATGGGGTAGAGCTGGTTCTGCGCCATGAACTCGTCGAAGATGTCGGTGCAGAGCACCACGGTGCGCGGGATGGATATGGTGACGCCGTGGAAGTTGTCGCAGACGGGATTTTTCTTGATGATCGAGTCGACAAAGGCCAGACCGCGGCCCTTGCCGCCGAGGCTGCCCTGCCCTATGCGCGCAAAGTTGCTGTAATGGTCAAAGCGGTCCTTGCGGAATATGGCCACGACGCCGCGGTTCTTCATCTTGCGGTATTTGACAATCAGCTCAAAGAAGAGCTGCTTGGCGGCCGGGGCGTCCTCGATGGAGCGGAAGCGGTGGCGCTTGATTATGTCGGCTATGGGGAAGAGCGCGCGGGAATAGAGCCAGCGTGATATGTCGTTGTGCGAGGCGTGGCGCAGCAGGGCGTTGTCCGGGATGCGGAATATGTTGTTCTGCAAGCTCTTGAGGTCATGGATGCGCATGATTTCGACATCGGTCTCCGGGTCGCGGATCACGAAATCGCCGAAACCGAAGTTTGCCATGATGGCATCGCCCAGGTCGACGGGCAGTTTCTTTGAATTCTTGTCCAGGAACACGCCGCCCATGGCCTCGACGGCCTCGCGGTTGGCGGTTTCGGATGATTCGACTATGATGGGCAGCGATGCGTCCTGCCCGCGCAGATACTCGTACAGGCGCAGGCCGGCCTGCGGGTCCTTGACCCCTTGGCGCTTGAACGACACATCGCTGATGACGCCCAGCAGGTTCTCGCCGTACTTCTCGTACAGCCCCACGGCCTCCTCATAGTCGCGTGCCAGCATCACTTTGGGACGGCCGCGCATACGCAGCATCTGCTCATGCTCGTTCAGAGCCTCGGTGGAGAACTCGCGCGACTGTTTGAGCAGGAATTTGTAGATGTGGGGCAGCACCGATGAGTAGAAGCGCACCGAGTCCTCCACCACAAGAATCATCTGCACACCCACCTCGGAGATATCGTCGGCGTTGAGGCGGTCCTCCAACAGCTTGATGATAGCCAGCAGGAGATCCATATTGCCCAGCCAGCTGAACACGTAGTCGATGGACGACATGTCCTCGTTGGCTAGACGGCGCGACACCTCCTTTGAGAAGGGCGTCAGCACCACCACGGGCGTATCGGGGAACTCGGCCTTGAGGCGGCGGCTGCCGGAGAAGCATTCGGATATCTCCACGCCGGGCATGGCTATCACCAGGTCGTAGTGGCGGGCGCGCATGGCCGCTAAGGCGTCGTCGAAGTGCGACACGCGGGTTACGCGCGGCGGAGAGCTCAGATTCAGGCTGGTATACTCAAAGTAGAGCTGTTCCTCCACGCGACCGTCCTCCTCCATCATGAACGCGTCATATGGCGACGCCACCAACAGCACGTTGAAGATGCGCCGCTGCATGAGGCTGCTGAATGCCGTGTCCTTCAGGTAAAGTCTGCTTAAAGCCTGCTCGTTCATGGGTAAGGGTTGTTATGACTTGCAAAGATAATAAAAAAATCCATACGGCGGAGTAGCTATTTCAGCTAATTTAGCCGGGGTAGCTAATTTAGGGTTTACTGAATAATGCATAATATGCTGTATAACAGGTAATTAATTTGTTTAAGCATTTGTTTTTTAACAA
>CANQZK010000043.1 GCA_947628285.1 uncultured Muribaculaceae bacterium | reverse complement strand
TAGTAGCCGCCGGCCCAGGGATTGTGGAGCGATGTCTGGTCGCTGCCCAGGTCGACGTGTACGTTGCGCTCGGCCAGGCGTTCCCACAGGTCCACGACGTTGCCGTTGTACGCCAGCGAGAGATTCTCGCGGTCCTTGACGGCGCGGAGGGCGCGGTCTATCACCTCGTCGAGGTCGGTATGGATTTCATCCACCCAACCCTGTTCCAGGCGCTTGGTGGCGGCGGCGGGGTTGATTTCGGCGGTGATGCTCACCACGCCTGAAATCTTGGCGGCCTTGGGCTGTGCGCCGGACATGCCACCCAGACCGGAGGTGACGAACAGCATGCCGCTGACATCGGCGTCGGCGCCCCCGCGCAGGGCGCGCGCGGCGTTAAGAACGGTTATGGTGGTGCCGTGGACAATGCCCTGCGGACCGATGTACATGTATGAGCCGGCGGTCATCTGGCCGTACTGCGACACGCCAAGGGCGTTGAGCCGCTCCCAGTCGTCGGGCTTGGAGTGGTTGGGTATGACCATGCCGTTGGTGACCACCACGCGGGGCGCGCCCGGATGCGACGGGAACAGTCCTAAGGGATGGCCGGAGTACATCACCAGGGTCTGGTCGTCGGTCATCTCGCTGAGGTACTGCATGGTCAGGCGGTACTGCGCCCAGTTCTGGAAGATGGCGCCGTTGCCGCCGTAGATGATGAGCTCATGGGGATGCTGCGCCACGGCGGGGTCCAGATTGTTCTGGATCATCAGCATGATGGCGGCCGCCTGGCGCGAGCGGGCGGGATATTCGTCGATGGGGCGGGCGTGCATGTCATAGTCGGGGCGCAGACGATACATGTATATGCGTCCGTAGCGTGCCAGCTCGTCGGCGAATTCGGGTGCCAGAGTGGCGTGGTGCTTGGCCGGGAAGTAGCGCAGGGCATTGCGCAGGGCCAGTTCCTTCTCGGCGTCGGTCAGGATGTCCTTGCGGCGCGGTGCGTGGTTGACGTCGGGGTCATATGGTTTGGGTTCCGGCAGGATGTCAGGAATGCCTGCGCGGATTTCGTTCCGGAATTGTTCGGTGGTCATATGCGGAAATGTGTAATGTGTTTCAGATTTTGATGTGACGGTCCACGGCCTCGACAACGGCGGCGCGCAGGCGTGCGGCTTCGGCACATGCCTCGCGGGCCTCGGCGGCCATAGCGGCGGCGGTGTCGGTATCAGCCAGCGACGAGGCGTTGATGCGCACGTTCAGGGCGGCGCCGTTCACGGCGGCTTCGGCGGCGTATGCGCCAACGCCCGAGTCGCTTGCCGAGGCGGGATTGCCGTTCTCGGCCATGGCCTGCAGCAGCGGGAATACCTCCAGGGCGGCGCGTACAGTCTTCATGGGCACCTGGGCGGCGTAGAGCGTGGCGGCTTCCATGGCGCGGGCACGTGCGGCCTTCTCCTCATCGGTGCCCTTGGGCATGGCCAGGACGGCCATGATGCCGTTGAAGGCCTCGGTGTCCTCGTCCACCAGGGCGTTGAGGCGCTGAATCAGCTCGCGGCCGCGGTCGGCAAAGTCCGAGAATTCCTTCCAGCGGTCGTCCCAGCCGGGCTTGTGAGCCGAGAGGTTGGCCACCATCGTTCCCAGAGCGGCTGCCAGGGCGCCCATGTAGGCCGAGATGGAGCCGCCGCCGGGTGCGGGCGATTCCGATGCCGTCTCGTCGGCGAATTCCGTGCAGGTAAGGTCGACAAGCTTCTTGGCCTTGGGCTGGCGGCCTTCAATCATGTATTCTATGACCTTCTCCTCGGGTACGAAGGGTTTGAGCTCGTCCAGACCCATCGACTTGACGGCTATGCGGATAATCTCATGCTCGGGCAGGCCGGTTGAGCGCTGCTGTTTGTGCAGGAAGTAGCGTCCGGCCTCGATGAGCGTGCGCTTGGGCACAAGGCCGACAATCTCGGCGCCCGTCACGCGGATGCCGCGGGCGGCGGCTGCGCGGGTCACCTCGTCGAAGGCTATGTGCAGCGGCGTGGCGTTGATGTCGGTGATGTTCATGGAAACCTGGGCGATGCCGTACTCGTCAATGAACCAGCCTATGGCCTTGGTGCCCTTGAGCGTGCCGGGAATCATAAGCGGGCGGCCGTCGGCGTCCTTGAGGGACTTGCCGGTGAGGCGTCCGCCCTCGCGCTGCGGGCGACCTTTCTCGCGCACGTCAAAGGCTATGGCGTTGGCGCGGCGCGTGGATGTGGTGTTGAGGTTATAGTTGACGGCAATCAGGAAGTCGCGGGCGCCGATGGTGGTTGCGCCGGTGCGAGCGGCGGCCTCGTCAAAGGGACGGTCGCCGAAGTCGGGACCCTTGCCGGGCGTGTTCATCTTCTCGGGCAGAGCCTCGTACTCGCCGGCGTGGCATACGGCCAGGTTACGGCGTTCCGGGGTGAATGCGGCTGCCTCGTAGCAGTATGTGGGGATGCCTAATTCGTCGCTGACACGGCGGGCCAGCTTGCGGGCCATGTCGGCACATTCCTCAAGCGTGATGCCCGATACCGGAATCAGGGGGCAGACGTCCGTAGCGCCCATGCGCGGGTGAGCGCCGTGGTGGTGACGCATGTCTATGAGCTGAGCCGCGCGCTCTATGCCGCGGAAGGCGGCTTCGACCACCGCTTCGGGCTCGCCCACAAAGGTGACGACGGTGCGGTTGGTGGCCTCGCCGGGGTCGACGTCCAGAAGGTCGACATCGCCGGCGGCTGTAATGGCGGCTGTGATTTCGTTGATTATGTTATGGTCGCGGCCCTCGCTGAAATTGGGCACACATTCTATAAGGCGTTTTTCCATGGTATAGAAAGAAAATAAGTAGTTTTGGGCAAAGATAATAACTTTCGGCCTATAACGCAAACCAAAATGACAAGTTTTGACCCTGCGGCAGCCCTGAAATATGATTAAAAATGATTAACTTTGCAGCGCGAAACGTCACAGTCAGTATAATTTGGCCAAAAAGATTAAAATATTGTGTTTTGTGGTTGTCCTTGTCCAGCTTTTTTCATTCAAGGCGGCCGCCATTTCGTTTTCGCTCGATTCCATCGCGGAGTGGGGCAAGTTCCCGCGTTTCTGTGTGAACACTTACCGCTGGGGCGATCGTTTCTTCAACACCTACGACTCCCTCTACGTTGTGGGCTCCGGCACAAAATTCAACGTAAAGCTCACCACCAATTCATGGCTCAGCAACATCAACTTCCGCCTGCCCAACCACCGGCAGGTGAACATGATTTCCGACCCGTCGACCTCGTTGGGCGCCTATCTGACCTATCTGGCCGTGTCCGTGGGCTATGACATCAACATCAGCAAGCTGTTGGGCGGCAACGGCCACTCCCGCCAGCGCTACAACTTCGGGTTCAACTGCTCGCTGCTGGGACTGGAGATGTATTGGGAGAACAACGGCGTGGGCACAAGTATAAAGCGCTTCGGCTCAGAGAAAAATCTGGACATAGACTTCAACGGCGCCAACATGAAACGTTTCGGGCTGGACCTGTACTATTTCTTCAACCACAAGCGCTATTCGCAGGCCGCGGCCTTCTCGTTCAGCAAAATCCAGCAGCGCAGTCAGGGCTCGTTCTATGCCGGATTCTCAATGTACAAGCAGGACATAGACATCAACTTCTCCGAGCTCTCGCCCGAGATGTTGGAGCAGTTGCCGTCGTGGTGGGACGAGCACCATTACCGCGTCAAGACGCACAATTACGGCCTGCGTCTGGGCTACGGCTACAACTGGGCCTTTGCCCGCAAATGGCTGCTGGGCGTGTCCGTCTCGCCCGTCATTGGCATACAGCAGGGCTACATCAATTCGGCCGACAAGCGCACCACCTTTTCTGCCTACAACTATGCCAAGCTGTCGGTGGTCTGGAACAGCGGCCGGTGGTTTGCAGGCCTGGTGGGCGATGTCGATACGGCTATGGTCTATGACCGCGAGACGACGTTCATGAGCTCAAACATCTCATTCTCCGTCTCGGCGGGCTGGCGTTTCAATCTCTGGTAAAATTCAATCCGCGTCCTCGGTCTGCGCTTCGGCAGTGGCTTGGGCGTCGGCGGCGAGGGCCTGCTGCAGCTGTGTCTGCTGGCGGGCCAGGCGCTCGCGGCGGATAAGCTCGGTGCGTTGGTCGGTGACGGCCTGCGCATAGGTCCAGGTGTCGGCGAATGCCTGCAGGGCTTTGGCGTCGAGACGCACGTCAACGTTTCCGGCGGTGCCGTGGATGGTCACCTTGGCGGGAGCCTGTGCGGCGGCAAGGGCCTGCGCCAGCGCGGCGGCCTGTTCGTGGCGCACGGTGGCTATCTCGGAGCCCTCGACGGCCACGGACGCGGCGCCGGTGGTGCTGACGTCGCCGTAGTTCAGGCCCAGCACGTTTATGACACGACCCTTGACGTTGACAGCTATGAAGAAGTAGCCCTGCTCATCCACGCGCGGCTGTATGCCGGTGACGTTCATCTCGTTGCCGGTGTAGATGCTGCGGGCCACGCTGTAACCGTCCGTGCCGGGGATTTCAATGCGGCGGAACTGCGGCGCCAGACGGCTGACGGTGCTGTCAAGCACGGCGCGCCGGGCGTCGTTGGCGGTTATCGAGTCGTTGACCATGGCCAGCATGGCTTCCATGCGCAGACGTGTGCCGGGACGGCGCTGCTCCAGGCAGTCGCGGTAGGCACGGTCAAGCGAGTCGAGCAGGGTCAGGGCCTCGGCATACCGTGCCGAATTCACTTCATTGCGGGCCTGTTCAAGCAGGGCTGTCGCGCTCTGCTGACGTTCGTTGCCGCCCGAGCATGCCGTCACGGCTGCGGCTATGAGCGCCGCGGCGGCTATATGTTTAACTGCGTTGTACATCTTTTACGCCTTTTACGGTTTTGAGTTTGCGGATTAGTTGGTTGAGTGTGGCCTGGTCATTGACGCCTACCACCACGTAGCCCTGGAACAGACCGTCGTGCGATTCGATGGATATGTTGCGCAGTGTGGTGGCCTTCTCCTTATTGATAATGGATGTGATGTTGGTGACAATGCCTATGTCGTCGCGGCCCACGATGCGCAGGTTGGCGCCGAACTGGCCGCCCACCTTGCCGCTCCAGCGGGTGCGGATTATGCGGTAAGGGTAGCGCTCGCGTATATGTGCGGCGTTGGGACAGTCGGCCTTATGGATTTTTATGACGCCCTCGGCCGATATGAAGCCGAACACCTCGTCGCCGTAGATGGGGTTGCAGCAGCGGGCCAGGCCGTAGTTGACGCCCTTGATGCCGTCGCCTATCACCACTACGTCGCCGGTCTTCTCGACAGCCTCGGCCTCCTCGGGCGATGTCGGCATGACGTAGGTCTCGGCCGATATGCGCCCCGTCTCCTCGGCGGCCTTGCGGCTCATTTCCTCGTAGGCCTCCACGACGCGGTTCACATCAAGCTGCTCCGAGGCGATGGCCGCATAGAATTCGGTCAACGTCTTGTAGCCGAGTTTCTTGGTGAGTTTGGACAGGTCGCCCTCGTCGATTACAACCTTGCGGTTCTTGCAGCGGCGTTGAAGCATCTCCTTGCCCAGTTCGCCGGCACGGCTCTCGATTTCCTTTAGCGTGACGCGGATTTTATTGCGGGCCTTGGAGGTGACCACCATGTTGAGCCAGTCGTGCTTGGGCTGCTGCTGGGGCGATGTCAGCACCTCGACGGTATCGCCCGACTGCAGGCGGTAGTTTATCTTCTGGTTCTTGCCGTTGACCTTGCCGCCGGTGCATTGTGTGCCCACGCGGGTGTGAATCTGAAAGGCGAAGTCGAGCAGCGTGGCGCCCTGAGGCAGCTTGTACAGGTCGCCGCGCGGCGTGAACACGAACACCTCCTTGTCATAGATGTCCATGCGCATGTTGCGCATCAGCTCCAGCGGGCCCTCGCTGCTCTCCAGGATGTCGCGAACGTTGTTCATCCACGTATCCAGGTTCTGCTCGCTCTTGATGCCCTTGTAGCGCCAGTGGGCGGCCAGGCCCTTCTCGGCCACAAGGTCCATGCGGCGGGTGCGTATCTGCACCTCCACCCACTTCTCGTCAGGGCCATAGACTGTGATGTGCAGCGACTCGTAGCCGTTGCTCTTGGGTATGCTTATCCAGTCCTTCATGCGCGAAGGATTGGGCCGGTACATGTCCGTAATGATGGAGTAGGCCAGCCAGCAGTCGCGCTTCTCGCTCTCGGCGTCGGAATCCAGCACGATGCGGATGGCAAAGAGGTCGTAGATCTTGTCCAGGTCATTCTGCTGCTTCTTCATCTTGTTCCAGATGGAGTAGATGGACTTGGTGCGGCCCTTGATTTCAAAGTGCAGCCCGGCCTGCTCCAACTTGGCCTTTACGGGCGCGATGAAGTTGCGGATGTATTCGTCGCGATGGCTCTTGGTCTCGTTCAGCTTGCCGGCGATGCGCGAGTATATGTCACGGCGTGAATATTTGAGCGACATGTCCTCGAGCTGCGACTTGATGGCGTACAGGCCCAGGCGGTGTGCCAGCGGCGCGTACAGATAGTTGGCCTCGGCGGCCACGCGGTTGACGCCCTCGGTGTCCGGGTGATGATTGATGGCGTGCATCAGCGACAGGCGGTCCACGGTCATGATGATGATGACGCGGATGTCCTCGGCCAGCGCCAGCAGCAACTGGCTGAAATTCTCGTTCTGCACCGTAGGGGTCTTGGCGTAGACAGTCGATACCTTGATGAGGCCGCTCACCAGATGCGCCACATCCTCGTCCCACAGGCGTGCCACCTCGGAGGTGTCCATGAAACCGTGGCGGCAGGCGTTGAACAGCATGATTGCCACCACCATATTGCGGTCAGGCGCAATCTCGTTGCACAGGGCAAGCGCCGTGGCCAGCCCGCGGTTGACGGGATTGAACCCGAAACGGTCGCGGTGCATGAAACCGCCCTGTGCGGCCTGCGCTATTTGTCTGTGCAACAGACATATATCGTCGTCGGACATAGTCGCGCCCAGAATATTGCGCAATTCTTTATAACGTGATGCGAGACGCTGACGTTCGTCCGGAGTGAATGCAAGTGCTTCCATCATTTGAACAATTTGAAACCCTTAAATACAATCTTAAGTATGTGTTCGAATTTATTTAATGCATCGCCTCATGAATTCTGTGGCGAACTTTCGAACCCGGCTTCAGTTACTATGGCCCCCCATAGAGCCTTCAGCCGATTTCAAAATTTCATCCACATACTTCATAATCCAATCCGATAAATAAATTGGAACACATACTTAAAGACAAAGGTAAACAAATTTATTAAAACATGCAACCCTCGCAAAAAATTCCGGGGCGGGGGTTTATATAAGTTGGATTTTTTTCGGGCCTTAATAATAGATACGTCTAATAATTCAAAAGGTCAAAGTAAAACATACGTGTTTTTAATTCCTCATCTTCCCGGATATTATAAAATGCTTTTTCTTCGCTTTCCCGCATAAATAATGGCCGGAAGCCATTGCGCTCATAATAGGTTGTGGTATGAAGGTTATTCACTGCATCAACAAGTATAAAACGGCAACCGGTTTTGTTGTCATAACTTATAAACCAGTCCTTTATAAAATCCATTATTTGCGCACCTATGCGATATTGTGCACCTTGATATTGAGTGTTTACGCCCAATCGGCCTATTAATACTGCGGGGTATGTTCGTCCTTGTTTGTTATATGCTATGGCCTTGTGAAGATGACGCTTGGGATTGTTGGGTAAGTGCGTGGTCTGGATACCTGCATTTGCAAGTGTTATCATGGCAATGATTTTTCTATCGTTTGAATTGTCAAGCCAACAATAAGTTTTACCCATCAGGTCTTTTTCATATGCAATGGCGTCGTTTAGGAAAAAATCGTTCAAATCTTCCACACCACAATCGAAACGGTCACAATTATGCAGTATAAGCTCATCGAGTTTATACAGAGTACTTTCGTTTGCGAGGTTAAACATCCGTCTGTTGTTATTTCATCCAGGAAGGAACAAATTCTCGCGAACGGCGCATTATTTCAGCTATTCTTTTTTCCCGTTCTGCCGATAGGACACGACGAGGCTTTCGCTCGTTCTCCTCTGCACGGCGAACAAAATCATCGGCTACGGAGCCGGTAAGGATCGGGACAGCTTTAATAGGTGTTGCCATGATTGTTTTTCTTCTTTGTGTGCAAAGTTACATTATAATAACAAATTACGCAAGGATTTGGATGATAATGTATGCTTCCCTGGCAGGGGGAGGTCAGCGCTTGATGAGGAGGATCATCTTGACGGCGAGGTCGAAGGCTATGATGCGGGTGTTGCCGTTGAGGGCGGTATCGGCGGCGGCTTTGTCCAGGATGGCTGCGATGTCCTCGACGTTGCGCTCGTTTATGAACGGGGCAAAGCGATCGCTGAAGGCGCGTTCGTCTGGAGCCATGGACAGCAGGCGGTCGTCGCCGATGTTGCGGATGTAGTTTTCGCGCGTCATGCGGGCGCAGTAGGCGTAGAAGCGCATCAGGGGCTCGCGGCCCAGTTTGGCCAGCTCGGCTGCCCAGTCCTTGAGGTCGCGTACTTTGCGCTGCCAGGCCAGGCGCATCAGGGATATGAACAGGGCCATGAATTGGCGGCGCTCGCCGTCGACGCTGAGCAGGCGCACGGCGCGGACATAGCTGCCGTCGGCCAGCGCGGCCGCTGTTGTGGCTGCGGCGGGGTCGGCGGCCAGGTTGCGCTGCAGCATGGCCGAGATTTCAGCTTCCGTGTATGGCTGGACGTTGATGCGCTGAGTGCGTGAGTAGATTGTGGGCAGGATGCTCCGGGGATTGTCGGAGGAGAGCAGGAAGATGGTGTCGGCGTGGGGTTCTTCGATGAGTTTGAGGAGCTTGTTGGCTGCCTCGGCACGCAGACGGTCGGGGCGCCACATCAGCACGATTTTGAATTCGGCCTGGCGCGCCTTCAGGTTGAGGCGTTCAAGCAGGTGTGCGGCTTCCTCGACGAATATGGCCGGCTGACCGTTGTCGTTGCCCATCTCGGCCAGCCATGCGCCGAAGTCCATGAAGGGGTCGCGCCGGCAGAAGTCGGCGAACTCGGCGGCGTAGTCGTCGCTGATGGTGGGCTTGGATTTCTTTTTGAGGAGGGGGAAAGAGAAGAATGTATCTATGTGATTGAAGTGCTCGTGCTGCAGGCAAGATGGGCAGCGGCCGCAACTGTCGCCGTCGGGGGTGCGGTTCTGACAGTGTATGTACTGAGCGGTGGCGCGGAGCAGGGCAAACTTGGCTATGCCCTCGGTGCCCTCAAGGAGCAGGGCATGGGGCATGTGCCGGCGGTCCACAAGGTCGCGCAGGTGTGCCTTTACGGTTTCGTGTCCGGGTATGTCGGCGAATCTCATTTTGCTGCCGGGGTTGCTGACGTTGGCGGGGTGGGGCGTTCGTTCTCCACCACGTATTCGCGCACCTTCTGGAACAGGTGTGTGGCGAAGACAAAGTCGTTGAGCGCCTCGTTTGAAGTGTTGTAAATCTGGGTCATGTCGCCCACCCACTCGCGGCGGCCCTTGTTGATGAATATGATATTCTCGCCGATACCCAACACGGAGTTCATGTCGTGGGTGTTGATTACGGTGGTGATATTGTATTCGTGGGTGATGTCGCGCAGCAGTTCGTCGATGACGATAGATGTCTTGGGGTCGAGGCCGGAGTTGGGCTCGTCGCAGAACAGGTATTTGGGGTTGAGGGCTATGGCGCGGGCGATAGCCACACGTTTCTGCATGCCGCCGGAAATCTCGGAGGGGTATTTGTTCTCGGCGCCTTTGAGGTTGACGCGCTCCAGGCAGAACATGGCGCGCTGATACATCTCGTCGTAGCTCTGGCGGGTGAACATTGTCAGGGGGAACATGACGTTGCCCAGCACGGTCTCGGAGTCGAACAGGGCCGAGCCCTGGAACAGCATGCCTATCTCCTTGCGCAGGTCCTTGATTTGCGAGCGGTCCATGCCTATGATGTCGCGTCCGTCAAAGAGGATTTCGCCCTTCTCGGGGGTCATCAGACCTACGAGCGATTTCATCAGCACTGTCTTGCCGCTGCCGCTTTGGCCTATGATGAGGTTGGTCTTGCCGGTGTAGAATGTTGCGCTGACGTCGTGCAGGACGGTGCGGTCGTCAAACGACTTGGTGACGTTTTTAACTTCAATCATTGCAGCAGGAGTTTGGTGAGCAGGACGTCGAAAAGAAGAATCAGGATGGAGCTGGCCACGACGCCGTTGGTGCTGGCCTTGCCCACATCAAGAGCGCCGCCCTTGACGTAGTAGCCGTAGAACGATGCCACCGACGATATGATGAAGGCGAACACCACGGACTTGATGAGGCCGTACCATACGTACCATTCCTGGAACAGGGCCTGCAGGCCGTAGACGTAGCGCGATACGGTGATGATGTCCGTGAGCAGCGCCACCAGGTAGCCGCCTATGAGCGAGGTGGCCATACAGATGACCACCAGCGCGGGCATGAACAGTACGAAGCCCACCACCTTGGGCAGGACCAGGAAGTTGGCCGAGTTGACGCCCATGATTTCAAGGGCGTCAATCTGTTCGGTGACGCGCATGGTGCCTATCTCCGAGGCTATGTTTGAGCCGACCTTGCCGGCCAGAATCAGACACAGGATGGAGTTGGAGAATTCCAGCAGCACGATATCGCGAGTGGCCAGACCCACGGAGTAGGCCGGGATGAGCGGCGACGAGATGTTGAGCTGCATCTGGATGGCTATCACCGCGCCGATGAACAGCGAGATGATGATTACCAACGGAATGGAATCGATGCCGAGCTTCGATACCTCCTGAATTGTGCGCCGCCCGAAGGTGCGCCAGCGGTCAGGTATGCCGAAGACACGCTGCATGAACATGCAGTAGCGCCCGAATGTTGCCAGTGAGTTTGATAGTAACATATTGCGTTGTTGATGGGACCGCCGCGGGGCCTTCCGCGCCGGCGGTTGTGGCGCAAAGATACAAAATTATCGCATAACACCGGCCGTTTTGGCATCAAATTCCAAAATATTCCACTTTTTTGCCAAAGTCGGAGGGGTGTCAGACGTCAGCCTCGTTGTTGCGCGGATTGTTGTTGAGTTCGGCCGTATCCTCCTTGACCATTTCGGGGGATGTACGGTCGTTGTCAGCTATGTCGACGGCTACGCCGGGCTTGGTCTGTGCTGCCTCGGCGGCGGTGCCTTTAGTGCGGGGATTGTCGTTCGTTTTGTCCATATTAATCAGATTTTAGTGATCAGAATTATATGGTAAAACGCTTCAGAGGGGCAGGCGGTTCATTTCCTCGATATAATCCAGTATAGCGTCGCGGCCGCGTCCGTCCTCGGCCGATGTGGCGAATACGGGGGGCAGCTCCTCCCACTGTTCCAGCATGGCCTCGCAATAGGCCGCCACGGCTTTCTTGCCGGCCGTGGGCGAGAGTTTGTCCAGTTTGGTGAACACCATGGAGAAGGGTATGCCTTCCTCGCCCAGCCATGCCATGAATTCAAGGTCGATGGCCTGGGGCTTGTGGCGCACGTCGATGAGCACGAACAGGTTGGTCATCTCCTCGCGGCGGGCTATGTAGTTCTTGATCATGGCCTCCAGGCGGACGCGGTCCTGCTTGCTGCGGCGGGCATAGCCGTAGCCGGGAAGGTCCACTATGTACCACTCGTCGTTTATCTCGAAGTAGTTGATAAGCATGGTCTTGCCCGGGGTGGACGATGTAATGGCCAGCCCCTTGCGCGAGGTCAGCATGTTGATGAGCGACGACTTGCCCACGTTGGAGCGGCCTATGAAGGCGTATTCGTGTTTGCGGCCGTCGGCGGGGCACTTCTCCACGGACGGGCTGCTGGTCTTGAATCTTGCGGTATTGATAATCATGGTGCAAAGGTATTGACACTTTTTGTATATTACAACATTTGCCGCCAAATAGTTTGTGACGGCCGCCGGAGCGGTCCGGGCAATAAATGAGGCGGCTTTACGTTAATATAAGGTGTCGCCCCGCTGCCGGGCGGCCTGAATCACTGATTTCATACAATGGAAATACGCTTTAAATCCACAATATTGATGCTGTTGGCCGCGGTGCTTACCGCTGTGGCCGCCGACGCATCAGTCAAAATCACCGGTCTTGTGACCGACGAGAACAATGAGCCGCTGGAGTTCGCCTCGGTGCGCATCGAGGACACTGCCATAGGCTCGACGACGGGCCTTGACGGCCGCTATACCATCACGGCGCCCGAAGCCGATACGGTGCGGGTGGTCTTCTCATGCATTGGCTACGAGGATTCGCGCCGCCGGCTGTTAGACCCGTCGGGCGAGGTCACCGTCAACGTCAAGATGCAGCCCAAGTCATATGCCCTTCAGGGCGTGGAGGTGACTGATTTCCAGCGTCAGACATCGACCATGCAGAAAATTTCCACCGGGTCGGCGCATCTCACCCCCGACGCATCCGGCGGCAGCGTGGAGAGCATCATCAGCACCATGGCGGGCGTAAGCTCGGGTAACGAGATGTCCAGCCAGTACAACGTGCGCGGCGGCACCTATGACGAGAATCTTGTGTACATCAACGGCACCGAAGTGTACCGTCCTCAGTTGGTTACATCGGGCCAGCAGGAGGGCCTGAGCGTCATCAACCCGGATATGGTCGGGGCCATCGGCTTCTCCACAGGCGGTTTCGCTGCCAAATACGGCGACAAGATGTCCAGTGTGCTCGATATCACATACAAGGAACCGGAGGCTTTTGAGGGCTCGGCTGCGCTGAGCCTCATGGGTGGCAGCCTGACCATCGGCACCTCATCGCGCAAGTTCACCCAGCTGCACGGCCTGCGCTACAAGAGCAACGCCTCGCTGCTGAGCTCTATGGAGGACAAGGGCGAGTATGACCCGCGTTTCTTCGACTATCAGACCAATATGACCTTCAAGATGAACGACCGCTGGAAGGCCACCCTGCTGGGCAACATCGCCATCAACAATTACCGCTTCGTGCCCGCCAGCCGCACCACCAACTTCGGCACATCGACTGACGCCAAGCAGTTCAAGGTCTACTTTGACGGCGCCGAGAAGGACAAGTTCGAGACCTGGTTCGGCTCGTTGTCGCTCAGCTATACGCCCAACAAATCAGCATCCTACGCCCTGCATGCGTCGGGCTTCCTGACCAATGAGCTTGTGTCCTACGACATCTCCGGCGAGTACTGGCTGGACCAGGCCGGCGGCTCGGACGACAGCGGCGACGTAATAGGCGGCGAGCTGGGCGTGGGCCGCTACCACGAGCATGCCCGCAACCGCCTCAAGGCCCGCGTGCTGTCCCTCGGGCTGAGCGGTCATAACGGCCTGGGCAACCATAATATTGAGTACGGCCTGAACGTCAACGCCGAGAGTATCCACGACCGCTCCCGCGAGTGGGAGCTGCGTGATTCCGCCGGATACTCGCTGCCCTTCGACCCCGACGCGCTCAAGGTAATCTACAACCTGGACTCGCGCCACAACACATCCTCCACGCGCATGGCGGCCTATGTGCAGGACACATACCGCCTGAGCACCTCTGCCGGCTACCTAAACATCAACGCCGGCCTGCGCATGTCATACTGGAGCTTCAACAAGGAATTCCTGGTCAGCCCGCGCGCCTCCGTGGCCTTTGTGCCCGACCGTGCCCCCCGCTGGTCGTTCCGCTTCGCCGCCGGTCTGTACTATCAGTCGCCCTTCTTCAAGGAGTACCGCATGATGACCACCGACGCCGAGGGCAACAACCGCATCGAGCTCAACACCGACATCAAATCGCAGCGCTCGCTGCAGTTCATCGGCGGCGCCGACTATACCTTCCGCGCCATGAACCGCCCCTTCAAGATTACCGCCGAGGCTTACTACAAGGCGTTGGGCAACCTCATTCCCTTCGAGGTGGACAACCTCAAGATAACCTATTCCGGTCAGAACCTCACCTCCGGTCATGCCATGGGCGTGGATTTCAAGCTGTTCGGACAGTTTGTGCCCGGCTCCGACTCCTGGATCAGCTTCTCGCTGATGAACACCCGCGAGACACTCAACGGCGTCAAGGTGCCGCGACCCACCGACCGCCGCTACGCCCTGGCACTGTTCTTCACAGACTATTTTCCCAAGTTCCCGCGTTTGAAATTCAGCCTGCGCGGCATCCTCAACGACGGCCTGCCCACCACTGCGCCGCGCCGCACGCGCGACGAAGGCTACTTCCGCGCTCCCGCCTACAAACGCGTCGACGTGGGTCTGTCTTACGGCCTTGTCACCGAGAACGACCGCCGCACATCCGGCTTCCTGAGCAAATTCAAGAGCGTGTGGCTTGGTCTAGACGTGTTCAACCTGCTTGACATCTCCAACGTCAGCGGCTACTACTGGGTGACCGACGTCAACGACATCCAGTACGCCGTGCCCAACTATCTGACCCGCCGCCAGTTTAATGTAAGGCTGTCGGTGAATTTCTGAAATCAAGTTTAATCAGGCTGAATCATGATTGACCGGGATTTATCCTGATTAATCAGGTTAAATCATGATTAATCAGGATAAATCCCGATAATTTTCGTAACTTTGAGGCTCGAAAATGTTTTCGTTATGAAACGTATTGTTTTACCCCTTATATTTACGGTGTGCGGGACGGCGGCGGCTTTTGCTGCGCGGCCCAATGCCGATACCGAACTGAGCGAGGCCCGTCAGGCCCTGAAGGAATATCGCCTGGATGACGCCCGCGAACATTATGACGAGTACGAACGGCTGATCAAACGCCGTCGGCGTGCCACTATTCCGCCCGAAGTGGAGGAGGAGCGCAGCCGGCTTGTCATGATGGAAAACATGATGGAGCGCGTGGAGCGCATTACCGTAATCGATTCGCTGTCGGTTGATTCTGTCATGTTTTTTGAGGCTTACGGCCTGTCGCCCGAGGCCGGCCGACTGGTGCGCGGCCAAACGGCGCGCGTGCCTGACGCCGACATGGTGTTTGTGACCCAGAACAATTCGCAGATGATATTCGCGCAGCCCGATACGGCCGGCGTATACACGCTGATGGCCGCCGATATGCTTGACGACGGCAGTGTGGAGCCCGCCCATCCGCTGCCCGGCGCCGACTTGGGCGACGGCGGCAATGCCCGCTGGCCCTTCCTGCTCTCGGACGGCATGACGCTCTACTATGCATCGGACGGCGAG
>CANQZK010000042.1 GCA_947628285.1 uncultured Muribaculaceae bacterium | reverse complement strand
CCAACGCGGCCGAAGGGGGCTCGGTCGTCATCAACGCCTCTGACCAATGCTTTGTGGGCAAAGGCGGCAACTTCGGCTACGGCCTGACCAAGGGCGCGCTGGGGCAGATGACGCGCAGCGCGGCCATCGACCTGGCCCACCTGGGCATCCGTGTCAACGCCGTGTGCCCGGCCACCATCGACACCGCCCTGGCGCAGCGCTGTTTCGACGCCGCCGCGGCCCGCTCAAAGGGCCGCCTGAGCGTGGAGGATATCCGCCGCGACGAGGACGCCCTGTTTCTGCGCGGCTCCATGGGCACGCCCGACGAGGTGGCCGCGCTGGTTTACTTCCTGGCCTCGGCCGAGGCATCGTTCTGCACCGGCGGCCTCTACCCCGTGGACGGCGGCCTGACCGCACAATGAACCCCTGAGCCCGCCGAGATGTTGTAATTGCAGAACCTCAAAAATCAGCCGCCAAATGATTGAACGTATAATTCTGATAGACAACGCGGACCCCGTCAACTTCTACGGCGTGAACAACGCCAACATGCACCTGATACGCAACCTGTACCCCAAGCTGCGCATAGCGGCGCGCGGGTCGGTCATCAAGGTGATAGGCGAGGACTCGGAAACGGCCGAGTTCGAGCGCAAAATCAAGGAGTTGGAGAACTATGCCGTGCGTTACAACTCGCTGCCCGAGGATGTGATAATCGATATAGTGAAGGGCGAATCGCCCAAGGAGCTCAAGAAGGACAACGTAATCATCTACGGCATCAACGGCAAGCCCATCCAGGGCCGCACGCCCAACCAGCAGCGCATGGTCGAGGAGTTCATGCAGAACGACCTCACCTTCGCCCTGGGCCCGGCGGGCACGGGCAAGACCTACATAGCCATAGCCCTGGCCGTGCGCGCCCTCAAGAACAAGGAGGTGCGCAAGATAATCCTTTCGCGTCCGGCCGTGGAGGCGGGCGAGAAGTTAGGCTTCCTGCCCGGCGACATGAAGGACAAGATAGACCCCTACCTGCAGCCGCTCTACGACGCACTGGAGGACATGATTCCGTCCGTGAAGCTGCGCGAATACATGGAATCAAAGGTGATACAGATAGCGCCGTTAGCCTTCATGCGCGGCCGCACGCTGAGCGACGCCGTCATAGTGCTGGACGAGGCCCAGAACACCACCACCCACCAGATGAAGATGTTCATAACCCGCCTGGGCATGAACGCCAAGATGATCGTGACCGGCGACGTGACGCAGATTGACCTGCCGCGGGCCACCTCGTCGGGCCTGGTACGCGCGCTGGACGTGCTGCGCGATGTCAAAGGCATAGGCCGCGTGGAGTTCGGCAAGAAGGACATTGTGCGCCACGCCCTGGTGCAGCGCATAGTGGAGGCCTACGAGCGCGCCGAACAGGAGAAACCGAAAACAGACTGAACATATATCCCACTGAACGACAAACAATTAAAATAAACCAACCATGCAAACTCTCACAACCACCGACTTCCACTTCCCGGGTCAGCGAAGCCTGTACCACGGCAAGGTACGCGACGTATACGACATAGACGGCACCCTGCTGGCCATGGTGGCCACCGACCGCATATCGGCATTTGATGTGGTGCTGCCCAAGGGCATTCCCTACAAGGGTCAGGTGCTCAACCAGATAGCAGCCTACTTCCTGGACGCCACCGTCCGGGAGGTACCCAACTGGAAATTAGCTACCCCGGACCCCATGGTGACCGTGGGCAGCAAGTGCGAGGGCTTCCGCGTAGAGATGATCATCCGCGGCTATCTGACCGGCTCGGCCTGGCGCGAATACGCCGCCGGCGCCCGCAGCCTGTGCGGTGTGCCCCTGCCCGAGGGCATGCGTGAGAACCAGAAATTCGACACCCCCATCATAACCCCCACCACCAAGGCCGACGAAGGCCACGACGAGAACATCTCGCGCGAGGAAATCATTGCCCGCGGCCTGGTGTCCGAGGCTGACTACGAGGTGATGGAGCGCTACACCCGCCGCCTGTTTGAAATCGGCACTCAAATGGCCGCCGAGAAGGGTCTGATACTGGTCGACACCAAGTACGAGTTCGGCAAGCTGGGCGACCGCGTCATCCTCATCGACGAAATCCACACCCCTGACTCGTCGCGCTACTTCTACGCCGACGGCTATGCCGAGCGCTTTGCCAAGGGCGAGCCCCAGCGCCAGCTCTCCAAGGAATTCGTGCGCCAGTGGCTCATCGAAAACGGCTTCATGGGCCGTCCCGGCGAGAAAGTGCCCGAAATGACCGACGAGGTATGCCGCTCCATCTCGGACCGCTACATCGAGCTGTACGAGCACGTCACCGGCCGCAAATTCGAGCCCGCACCCGAGGGCGACCTGTGCCGCCGCATCGAAACCAACGTCCTGGACTGCCTCAACCGGCTCAAAGGCTGAGCGTGACCATGGGCACTGACCGCCAAGGACTGTCACCGGAACAAATCACCCCTTACGGAGGCGATGCGGGCAAGACCGACCAGGTGCGCCGCATGTTTGACCACATCGCACCCGCCTACGACAGGCTCAACCGCGCCATGAGCTTCGGACTGGACCGCTCATGGCGCGCCCGGGCCGTGCGCATGGTGGCGCAGACCGCCCCGGGCCACATAGTGGACATAGCCACCGGCACGGGCGATTTCGCCATATCGCTGGCCCGCGCCATCCCCGGCGCACGCGTCACTGGCATAGACCTCTCCGAAGGGATGGTGGCCATAGGCAACCGCAAGGTGGAGGCCTGCGGCCTGGCCGACCGCGTGGCCCTGCGTACCGGCGACTGCCTGGCCGACCCCGTCGAGGCCGCCTCGGCCGACGCCGTCACCGTGGCCTTCGGGGTGCGCAACTTCGCCGACTTGGCCGCCGGCTACCGCTCCATGCTGCGGATGCTCCGGCCCGGCGGAATGTTGTGCGTCATTGAGCTGTCCACGCCGTCGTCGCCGCTGGTGAAGCCCTTCTACAACGCCTATACCCGGGGCATAATCCCCCTGATGGGGCGCTTTGTGGCCGGCGACACCGACGCCTACACCTACCTGCCCCGCAGCATAGCCGCCGTGCCCAAGGGCGACGCCATGCTGCAACTGATGCGCGACGCCGGATTCACCGACACCCGCTGCCGCGCACTGACCCTGGGCGTATGCTCGATCTACACCGGCATCCGCCCGCACACTACCTGACACACCCCTACCCCACACACAGACAAGAGAACACACCCACACAGTTATGAAACACCGTCTCGTCACACTCATCATATCCCTGGCGGCCGTGACCGGAGCCGCCGCCCAGGCCATGTTCTTCAGCTCGGCCCGCGTGGGCAGCGAGCCGCAGCCCGCGCAGATAACCGCCCCGGAGCCCGACACTACCATCTCCGTATCAGACTCCCTGCTGGCCGTGTACGCCACCCCGGAATACGACCTGTTCGATGCGCCGATGTCCATCCCGGACGTGTTCTTCATGCCGCCCGTCTTTGCCGAATACCGTCAGCCGGTGCGGCTGGCTGTGGGCGACACCGTGCGCAGCGGCAACCCCGCCATGCGCTGGACCGAGGACTATGACGTGGTCAAGAAGCAGATGATGGACCTGCAGTACAACCTGTTCTACAATCACCCCGAGCTGGTGCGCTACAATCTGTCCATGCTGCCCGAGGCTCCCAAGCAGTACCACGCCACCATCGACCCTTCGACCCACACCATCACCATAGTGGAGACCGTCACCGATCCCGCCAAGGGCCTCAACCTGGAGACAGCGCCCGTCAAGCGCCGCCACTGGATTCGCACCTTCAACGCCTCGCTGCAGTTCTCCCAGGCATACGTATCGCCCAACTGGTATCAGGGCGGCAACAACAACCTCAATGCCCTGGCCAATATATATTATAATGTGAAACTCAACCAGGAGTTCCACCCCAACCTGCTGTTCGAAACCACCGCACAGTACAAATTGGGCATGAACAACGCCCCGGACGACTCGATTCATGCCTACAACGTGTCGGAGGACATCTTCCAGGTCAACACCACCTTCGGTATCAAGGCTACGAAACGTTGGTACTACTCGTTCACCGGCCAGTTCAAGACCCAGGTGCTCAACTCATACAAGTCGAACACGCATGACCTGCGGTCGTCGTTCCTCTCGCCGGGCGAGCTCACCGCCGGTGTCGGTATGACCTACAACTACCGCACGCCCAGCAAGAACTTCACCTTCGACGCCTCCATAGCCCCCATATCATACAACCTGCGCACGTGCATATCCGACCGCATCGACCACGAGCAGTTCGACATCCGCCCGGAGCGCAAGTCGGTGAGCAAGTTCGGTTCCAGCACCGAGCTGAAAATCATGTGGAAGATTGCCTACAACATCTCGCTGGCATCGCGCCTGTTTGCCTTCTCGGACTATGAATCATTCCAGGCCGACTGGGAGAACACGCTGGCCTTTGAAATCAACCGCTTCCTGACCACCCAGATCTACGCCCACGCACGCTACGACACACGCACGCCGCGCGACCCTGACCACAACTGGCACAAACTCCAGCTCAAGGAGATATTCTCCATAGGCTTCGCCTACAAATTCTCGTCAATCTGACCCCGGGAGGATGCCGCGCCGCACGCTCATAGCCATGCTGCTGACGCTCACCGCAATGTGCGGCGCGCGGGCAGCCTGCGCTCTTGAGGGCCGCTGGGCCGTGGAGGGCGGCGCCACCTTTGAGGTCATCGCCTCGGCCGGCACAACAGGCGCACTGGACATTGTGTGGGTTGACGGCGCGGACCTGACCATCAGCCCCGGCACCGTGGTGGGCACGGCCACGCCTACGGCCGACCCTGCCGTGTATGACGGCGTCTTCCTGACCGACCCCGCCCGGGGCACGGCCCGCGCACAGCGTCACACCTTCGCCCTGCGCCTGACCGACGCCGATACGCTGGCCTTTGAACGTTACAACTCGTCGTGGCGGTTCTCGCCGTGGCGGCTCATCCCCTACCTGTTCCGGATAGGCGCCGAGCGCCCCGACCGGCCGCGCGAGCTTGCCCCGGTGGCACGCCGCTGCGGCGCAAACCCCTCATTCTTGGTGCTATGAGGCTGATGCTGACGCTCTTAGTCGCCCTGTTGGGCGTCACGGCCCTGACGGCGCAGAATCTGACCCGCCGCCCGGGCAGAGGCACATCCTCGCGTCCCAAGGTGGCAGCTACAGTCGCTCCCGCCCCGGCTGACACGCTCCCGGCCGCAGCTACAGTCGCTCCCGCCCCGGCTGACACGCTCCCGGCCGCCTATGCCGACAGCCTGAGCATCAGCGGGTTCGAGAAGCCGCTGCGCTCGCGTCACGAGACGTTCTTCGTCACCAACAGCAGCGGCAGCCACGTCGGCTCCGTCGAGGTCGAGATTGACTACCGCGACCTGCAGGGCCGCCAGCTGCACCGCGCCGTCCATACCGTGTACTGCGACCTGCCGCCCGGCCAAACCCGCCGCCTGCAGGTGCCCGCCATGGACCGCGAAGGGCTGATGTACTACCGCCTCTCGCCCGTGCCCCGCGGCGCCCGACATGCCACGCCCTTCGACGCCGTAATCCGAATCCTCACCCTAACACGTTAACAGCCAATGAAAATCGCAATAATCGCAGCGATGACCAAAGAGCTCAATCTGCTGCTGCCCCTCATCGAAAACCGGTCGACTGTGACCGTCAATGACACCGAATTCCACACCGGCACCATAGCGGGCCGCGAGGTCGTGGCCATGCGCTCGGGCATCGGCAAGGTAAACGCCGCCGTGGCCACGCTGACGCTCATCGAGAACTTCCATCCCGCGCTGGTCATCAACACCGGCGTGGCCGGAGGCACCGGCGCCGCCGACATCCTGGACGTCGTCATCCCCGACCGCATAGCCTACCACGACGTATGGTGCGGCCCCGGCACCGAGCCGGGCTGCGCCGCCGACTGCCCGCCCTACTTCACCTGCCCGCTCAGCCCCGAATCCATCGCCGCCCTGGGCGCGCGCACCGGCACGCTGGCCTCGGGCGACGTCTTCGTATCCCGTCCCGAACAGGTGCAGCACATCCTGAGCCTATACCCGCAGGCTGTGGCCGTCGACATGGAATCGGCCGCCATCGCCCAGGTATGCTACCTCAAGAACGTGCCCTTTGTGTGCATCCGCGTCATCAGCGACACCCCGGGCCGCGCCGACAACATCAGCCAGTACGAATCCTTCTGGGACGACGCCCCGCAGCACACCTTCGCCACCCTGACCCGACTGTTGGCCACACTCTGAAGCCCCCTCCCCGAAAATGAAAGACCTGCCCAGAATCCGCGGACGCTACCTGATAGCACGGCTTGTGGCCGAAGGCGAGCATGACCGGCAAGACTTCAAATTCCTCATCTCCGACGCCCGCAAGATAGCCCGCTCCGTATCGGCCTTCGCTAACGCCGCCGGCGGCCGCCTGCTCATCGGCGTCAAGGACAACGGCACCGTGGCCGGCGTGCGCAACGAGGAGGACATCTACCTGGTGGAACAGGCCGCCGAACGCTACTGCCAGCCGCCCCAGCACGTAACCTTCACCGCCTATAACGTCGACCCCGGCGTCACCGTCATCAAGGCCGACGTCAGCCCCGCCGAAAGCCGCCCCGTATACTGCCGCGAGGCCGACGGCAGCCTGCGCGCATACTACCGCGTGGCCGACGAGAACATAGCCGCCCATCCACTGCTGATGCGCGCATGGGTGGCCGCCGTCCGCCCCGCCGCCTTCAGCCTCGACGCCGAGTCGTCGGCCGTGCTCGAAGCCGTCAATCGCGCCGGCGCCATCACCCCGGACGACCTCTTTGCCGCCGTGGCCGTGTCGCGCCGCCGTTGCGAGGACACCATCGTGCGCCTCACCGCCGCCGGCATCCTCACATTCACCTATCGCCACCCGCACTGGCACATCATCCCCGCCCCCTGAAAGAAAAAAACGCCTTGAAAACCAAATATTATTCGTAACTTTGGCGTTAAGAATATATGATTATGTCAGACGCAGAGATGAACAGCTATCGGTAACGTCGATGGAGGAGCCGGGCGACGAGCGCATGGCTCAGATAATGCGCGACGTGGCCGAGGACGCCCGCGCCGGCACCCATCGCGCCACCCAACGCGTGGCCGCCGGAATCGAAGCCGCCACCCGCGAGGCCCGTGCCGAAGTAGAAGCAACAATAGCCCGACTTCGCAATGGCAACAACTAACCATCGCCCCGTCCTCATCATTATCGCCGGCCCCAACGCCTCCGGCAAGACGTACAAATAACCCTCGCGCCGGGACGCCCGCATGTCCGGGCGCGCCCCCTTTGCAATACCCACCCGCCTGAATACGTTTAAGAATTTTTGGGCAGGTGGTCTTTTTTTGCTATCTTTGCATGATATTAGATCATGTATTTTGATTTCAACATAGCGCCCGTTGTTGCCATTCTGCTGATTGCCAGTGTGGTATGCTCGGTGATTGCGTTGGCGGCCTTTCTGCGCAAGATTCTGCCGATGCATTCGGCCCGGCGCGCCTGTAAACGTGCCGACAGCGAGACGGGCTCCTTCCCGGCAAGCATAATCGTCTATACCTCAGACCGCTGCGAGAACCTTGACACGCTGCTGCAGCAGCTTTTGGCACAGCAGTACGCTCCGGGATTTGAGGTGATTGTCATCAACGAGGGCGATTCGCTGCACGTGCGCGACATTGTGGAGCCGCTGCAGACCGTCCACGGCAATCTGTACCTGACGCATACGCCCGAGGGGGCGCGCAATCTGAGCCGCAAAAAGTTGGCCATCACGCTGGGCATCAAGGCGGCGCGGCATCCGGTGGCGGTGCTCACGGCCGCCGGCGCCGAAATCCGTTCGGAACTGTGGTTGCAGCACATGATGCGCCACTTCGACGCGGGCAGCGCCACGGAAGTTGTGTTGGGCACGGCCACGCCCGACCCCTACGAGGACGATTGCGCCGGCAAGCGCACCCGCTCATTCGACACCGCGGCCAACACCGTTGTCTGGACCGCCGATGCCCTCAACGGCCATCCCTGGCGCGGCACCGAGTTCAACCTGGCCTATACGCGCGATATCTTTTTCCGCAACAAGGGTTTCTCGCGCCATCTCAACCTGCGTAACGGCGACGATGATGTGTTCATCAGCGAGATAGCCCGCGGCTACAACACCACGGTGGAGCTGTCGCCGGAGTCGGTTGTCGTTGTCCCTCAGGCCAACTCGCCCCGCAACGCCCGCGAGCGCCGCAATGCCCGCCGTTTCACGGCCCGGTTTGTGCGCCGCCGCCCCTCCTTCATCACCCCTGCGGGCTGGTGGGCCTATCTGGGCGCCCTGCTGACAGCCTGCGCGGCCGCCGTCCTGGCGCCGTACAACTGGTTCGTGCTGCTGTGCGCCGCCGCGGCCCTGGCCGTATGGTTCGCCGTGGCCATGGTGTGGCGCAACGCCATTACGGCCATGAACGGCCGCAGTCTTCTGCTAACCCTACCCTTTATCATAGCATCCCGCCCCGTGCGCTCATCCTGGCGTCGTTTCATCTCACTGTTCCGCCACGGCAAACGCTACACGTGGGAGTAACCTTTTATCTGAAACCTTATGCCCTCACCAGCTTTTGACTCACTGGACATCAGCATCCTGCAACATCTGTCGGCCAACGCACGAAAGCCCTATCTGGAGATAGCGCGCGACTGTGGCGTATCCGGCGCGGCCATCCACCAGCGCATCCAGCGCATGACACTCAACGGCGTAATCCAGGGCGCCGAATGCCTCATCGACCCCGTCAGCATGGGCTACGAGACCTGCGGCTACGTAGGCCTGTTTCTGCGCGACCCGGCGCAGTTCGATAACGTTGTGGAAGCCCTAATGCAGATACCAGAAGTGGTGGAATGTCATGTCACCACGGGAGCATACGATATCTTCGTCAAAATTTTCGCCCACAATAACGACCACCTGCTGCAGATCCTGCAGACCAAGATACACGCGCTGGGCATTGCCCGCACGGAGACGGTGCTGTCGTTCAAGCTCGTGTTCAAACGCCCGATTCCCATCATCAGCAAATGAACCGCACAGCGCGCATATTGCTGCTTGTCGTCCTCACCGCCGTGTGCCGACAGGGGGCGCGATGCGCAGGCGCCGACTTTGCGGAGCGCTTCACTGACAGCACTCTGCGCATAGATTATGTGCTGACGGGCCGGGCCGACAGCGTACAGGCCGCGGCGGCGCTGCGGGCCGTGCAATGCTCGCCCGGCTGGTACGGACGACGTGGCGCCCTGACGGACAGTCCCGTCGAGGGCCAGTCGACCCTCACCCTGACCGACGATGCCACCGGCGACACCATATACACGCTGCCCTTCAGCACGCTGTTCCAGGAATGGCTGGCCACGGGCGACACCGTGGGCCCGCGCGCCATGGAGGGCTCGCTGCTGATGCCCCGTCCGCGCCGGAAAGCGCACGCGCGGCTGCATCTGCGCGACAACCGCCGCCGCACCCTGGCCCGCGCCGACTTCCCCATCGACCCCGCCGACGTGCTCATAGCCGCCGCACCGCTGCCTTCGGACGCCGCGCCGCGCCACCGCCTCTTCGAGGGCGACAGCACCTCGTCGCCCAAAATCCGCGTGGCCCTGCTGCCCGAGGGCTACACCCGCGCCGAGATGGACCTCTTCCTGGAGGACGCCCGCCGCGCCGTCGACGCCATCCTGAGCCACGAGCCCTTTGCCTCGATGGCCGACCGGTTCGACTTCATTGCCCTGGCCGCGCCGTCGGTACGCTCGGGGGTGTCTGTCCCGGCGCAGGGGCTGTGGACCGACTCGCGCTACGGCTCGCACTTCTCCACCTTCTACTCTGACCGCTATCTGACCGCCCCGCGCGTGTGGCGCATCTGCGACGACCTTGTGGCCGCCGGGTGCCAGCACGCCATAATCCTGGCCAACACAGACACTTACGGCGGCGGTGGCATACTGAACATGTACACGCTGACGGCGGCCCACCACCCCAAGTTCAGCCAGGTGATAGTGCATGAATTCGGGCACAGCTTCGCCGGCTTGGCCGACGAATATTTCTATGACGATACCGACGCCCTGGACGAGACCTACCCCACCGACACCGAGCCGTGGGAGCCCAACATAACCGCCCGCGGCGAGGAGCCAGTCAAGTGGCAGCCGCTCATCGACGCCGGCGCGGCCACGCTGGTCGAGGGCGCCGGCTACCGTCCGCGCGGCCTGTACCGTCCGGCCCATGACTGCCGCATGCGCTCCAACACGGCGCCGGAGTTCTGCGCCGTATGCCGCCAGGCCATTGAACGTATGATTCTCTTCCTTACGCAATAACAACCTCTTAATTACGCAATAACAACCCGTTAAATACCATGAAATCCTTATTACTGACATTATTCTCATTAGTGCTGACATGCTCAGCTGCTGCGGCCGCCGTTCCGGCCGAGAGTGATTATGCCGGCTATCTGTTTGCCTACTTCACGGGCAACGACAACACACGCGGCGAGGAAGCCGTGCGCTTCGCCATCAGCGATGACGGCTACAACTACCGCGCCCTCAACTACAACCGCCCGGTAATCAAATCCGATACCATCAGCCAGACCGGCGGCGTGCGCGATCCCCACATCATGCGCGGCCCGGACAATAACTTCTACATGGTGCTCACCGACATGGTCTCGGCCCGCGGCTGGGACTCAAACCGCGCCATGGTGCTCCTCAAATCGCCCGACCTGCTCAACTGGCAGCACTCCGTGGTCAACATCCAGCAGAAATACCCCGGACAGGACAATCTGCTGCGCGTCTGGGCCCCCCAGAGCATCTACGACCCCGAGGCCGGCAAGGTAATGGTCTACTGGTCAATGAAACACGGCGACGGCCCCGACATCATCTACTACGCCTACGCCAATGACGACTTCACCGACATCCTCGGCGAGCCCAAGCCCCTGTTCCTGCCCGCCGACGGCAAATCATGCATCGACGGCGATATTGTGTTCAAGGACGGCCTCTACCACCTGTTCTACAAGACCGAGGGCCACGGCAACGGCATCAAGGTGGCCACATCGCCCTCGCTCACCTCGGGCAAATGGACCGAGCAGCCCGACTATAAGCAGCAGACCAAGGAGGCCGTGGAAGGCGCCGGCGTGTTCAAGCTCATCGGTCAGGACAAGTACATCCTGATGTACGATGTCTACATCAAGGGCGGATACGACTTCACCGAATCGACCGACCTGCGCAACTTCCGCCCCGCCGAGAAGCCCGTCAGCATGAACTTCCATCCCCGCCACGGCACAGTCATCCCCGTCACCGCCGCCGAGCTCAAACGCCTTACCGACCGCTACGGCGACCCGCGCAGCGAGAAGCCTCAGACCTGCCGCATGGCCGGCCCCGACGGCCGCCTGGTGCTGGAAATCGACAATACATCGCGCTCGCCGCAGCTCTTGCTCACCTACGACGGCAAGCAGTTGCTGGCACCCTCGCCGCTGGGCCTGATTACCGACTGCGGCGACTTTGCCCACAACCTGGTGATGGAAGGCGTAACCGTCAGCGACGACACCGCCCGCTACACCCTGGACCGCATCAAGCGCTCGCACACCGAGTGGCCCCACCGCAAGGCCGCCGTCCGCTTCGTCAACCAGGACGGCAACCGCATGACCCTTAACATCCTCATGGGCGACAACGACCTCGCTTACAACTATGAGCTGGACAAGGCCAAGGTGGACGGCGTGACCCGCGGCAGCGTGCGCGTGCTGTCCGAGGCCACCGGCTTCCGCCTGCCCGACGGCTCTACAGCCTTTGTCACCCCCCAGAGCGACCCCATGATAGGTTGGAAGCGCACCAAACCCAGCTATGAGGAGGAATACATGGTGGACGTGCCCGTAGGCACCCCCTCGCAGTACGGCCACGGATTCACCTTCCCCGCCCTGTTCCGCGTGGCCGATAACGGCTGGGTGCTCCTTGGCGAGACCGGCGTAGGCCGCGACTACTGCGGCTCGCGCCTGGGCGACGCCCGCTGGGGCTGCTACCCCCTGGAATTCCCCATGCCCGGCGAGAATAACGGCAACGGCACCATAGAGCCCGCCTTCGCCCTGCCCGGCGCAACTCCCTGGCGCACCGTCACCGCCGGCGCCGACCTCCGCCCCATTGTCGAAACCGGCATCACCTGGCACCCCGTCGAACCCATCTACACCGCCGGCGCCGATTATCAGCCCGGCAAGGGCACCTGGAGCTGGATTCTCTGGCAGGACGACAGCATCAACGAGGCCGACCTGATGAAATTCATCGATCTGGCCGCCGACATGGGCTACGGCTACACCCTGGTGGACTGCGGCTGGGACAAGAACTTGGGCCGCGAAGGCATGGAACGCCTGGCCGCCTACGGCAAATCGAAGGGCGTCGACCTCATCGTATGGTACTCATCGTCGGGCTACTGGAACGACATCGAACAGTCGCCCATCAACATCATGAACAACCCCCTGAAGCGCCGCCAGGAGATGGAATGGCTTAAGAAAATCGGCGCCAAAGGCATCAAGGTCGACTTCTTCGGCGGCGACAAGCAGGAAACAATGCGCCTGTACGACGAAATCCTCACCGACGCCAACTTCGCCGGCCTGATGGTCATCTTCCACGGCTGCACCATGCCCCGCGGCTGGGAACGCATGTACCCCAACTACATCGGCTCCGAGGCCGTCCTGGCATCCGAGAACCTCATCTTCCAGCAGCACTTCTGCGACACCGAAGCCCCCGTGGCCACCCTGCACCCCTTCATCCGCAACACCGCCGGCTCAATGGAATTCGGCGGCACCTTCCTCAACCGCCGCCTCAACCGCGGCAACAACGGCGGCAACCGTCGCCTGACCACCGACGCCTTTGAACTGGCCACCGCCGTCCTGTTCCAGTCGCCCCAGCAGAACTTCGCCCTGGCGCCCAACAACCTCACCGACGCCTCCGACGTCTGCCTCGACTTCATGCGTGCCGTACCCACCCGCTGGGACGACATCCGCTACATCGACGGCTATCCCGGCAAATACGCCGTCATAGCCCGCCGCGCCGGCGACACATGGTACGTCGCCGCCATCAACGGCACCGATGAGCCCCTGGAACTCAAAGCCGACCTCAGCTTCATGCAGCCCGGCCAGAAAGCACGACTGATAAGCGACGTGCCCGGCACCCAGGACGCCCGCCAGAGCACCGTCCGCCCCGCCAAGGACACCACTCTGCGCCTCAACCCCCGCGGCGGCGCCGTTATTGTCGGCAAGTGACAATCATCACGACAAGATTACATACGGATACAATTTCTCTGAAACAGGGTGTTGCAAACTTTTTGCAACACCCTGTTTCTGTCCGTTTTTACAGTTTTTGCAACACGGGCACCGCATCTTTCCGGGACTTCCAAAACTGCCACCATTTTCGGGGTGGAGCAGGCGGCCGGGGAGCGGATTCGGGAAGCAGCTGATATTCTGTCATGTCCAGTGCGAATCGGTTTCCGCATTTATTACATTTGATAACCCTCCATTTCCGGCCATCGCGTTTCATAGTGAACTCGTTGAGGCAAAACGGGCACACATGTATATCGGACTGCAGCTCGAAATCCTTGATTTTCGAACTGCCCAGGAAGGCTCTGATAGCCCGGTCAAGTCGGACTGACATACGCTCTGCTTCCCGCGCTTTCAATTCATCGGGCTGCTTGAAAAGTTCGGGATGAGACATGCAGAACAACGTCAGGGGCAACTCCGACACCGTGGAGCCCTCTCCATAGGAAGGATTGTCAAAGAAGTATCTGAGATCGATATCCTTCAGCGTGGGATTATACGACAACATAATATCCTTCAGCAGCCTGTTCAACAACAGGACGCGTTTATTGAGCCCGGCGTAGGCAAGCTGTCGTTTTGCAAAACCGTCGATATGACTTTTTCTTTTGTCGGGATTGATAAGCCACCGCGCAAGCTGCGAAAACTCATCAGTTCCCTCAGTCCACTGCCGCTCAATGGCTCGGCGCCCTCGAATCAAGTCCATCACGGCTATGGTCCTCTCAAATGTATTCTTCGTCAGATAGCCCAATGAAAAGGAAACATTACCCTCCGTCGTGTTGTAACCATTGACTATCAGCTGCGTGAAACCCACATAAATGGTACAAAGATCCGTGTACGTCTCGTTCAGCCAGGTCATATTGGGGAAATACAGACCATGGAATTCAAGCAGTTTATGGCATATCTCATGGGCAAGTATCGCAATGGTTGCCTTACCGTTACGCTTGTAACGTGATGAAATATGGATTTTAGCCGGTCCGGATTTCGAGCCATTAAGCTCGATGTAACCGGCCGTCGTACCTTTTATATCCTCCCAGCAACACTGCGGGGTGAAGGTAGTGAGCCCCACATACTCCATCATCTTATTGGCCTCTACATTCAGGGCCTCCTCCGGAATCTCGCCGCCGATGTAATGCGGCAACGGATATTGTGAATCATATTTGCGCCGAAGTTTCTGCTCTATATCCTTAAGATATAGTATTACATATGCGGGTGATACGTCAAACTTCTCAGGCATGGTATTATGAATTTTCAGGTGGAATAGAGATATGCTGTCTATAATTGTTATTTGTGTAACCGGAAGGAGCCAAGAATCGGCAGGAACATTTCATTTATAGAGTAGACCCACTCGCCGTTAGGGTTCGGCCGGCGCGAAAAGAAAATCTGCCATCCGTCATTACGGTCAGGTACGGGCGACAGTCCGGTCTGCATGGCCGCATCCACGCCCATTGCGTTCATTAGCCGTATCACACCCTCCCGTGGTATATGCATACGCTCAGCCAGTTGCGCCGCCGTAAGTGCATTGTCCGACATTGCGTATAGATGCCAAAGCAGATTCCACGACGGAGCATTCTCCATACGCATACCGGCAAAAAAATGCCGCCACATCTCAGTTGTTTCCAATCCGCTCATTCGCAATACTAATATTATGTGTACATCCGCAATCAGCGCACAATCTGCATCGGCAAATATATTAAAAAGTTCTTAATCTGCAAAATAATGTAATGATTATTACTCGCCCACGGCACGGCTCTTTCATTTAAGATTATTACTGTCCGCTAAAGTTTTTTGAGCGGTTGAAAAATTAGGGCTGGCACCTATTGCAGGAGTCGGCCCTAAATGGTTATTTTTGGTGTCGCCAAACAATCCATGAATAACCATGAGTAAAAGTAGTAATTTCTTCGGACAGCCGATATATGGTCAGCTGATAAAATCACTCAATCGTGAAAAAATTGTTGAAATAAGCCGCAAACATGGCGGCGAGAAGTATGTAGGGTTTACTGAATAATCAACAGACCAGTGTTCCACGGAAGTTTGATAAGTGTTCCACACAATACGGCAC